>JBJMVU010000017.1:0-28793 GCA_045810485.1 Massilia sp.
ATCGCCAAGCTGCTGCGCTTCGCGTCCACGCACACGGATTCCTCGGACCAGACCGTCTCGTTCGCCGACTACATCGGCCGCATGAAGGAAGGCCAGGACAAGATTTATTACGTCACGGCCGATAACTACAACGCCGCCAGGAACAGCCCGCACCTGGAAATCTTCCGCAAGAAGGGCGTCGAAGTGCTGCTGCTGACCGACCGCGTGGACGAGTGGATGCTGTCGTTCCTGAACGACTTCGACGGCAAGGAACTGGTATCCGTCGCCAAGGGCGGCCTGGACCTGGGCAAGCTCGAGGACGAAGCCGAGAAGAAGGAACACGAAGAGACCGAGACGCAGTACAAGGACCTCGTCGAGAAGATGAAGGGCGCGCTGGCCGACAAGGCCAAGGACGTGCGCGTGACGTTCCGCCTGACCGATTCGCCGGCCTGCCTCGTGGCGGACGAGCACGAACTGTCCGCGAACCTCGTGCGCATGCTGAAGGCGGCCGGCCAGAACGCGCCGGAATCGAAGCCCATCCTCGAGATCAACCCGAACCACCCGCTCGTCACGCGCCTGAAGTACGAGGACGCCGCGAGCCCGCGCTTCGGCGACTGGGCGCACATCCTGTTCGACCAGGCCATGCTGGCCGAGGGCGGCAGCCTGACGGATCCGGCGTCGTTCGTGAAACGGCTGAACGAGATGCTGCTGGCCACCAGCGCCAAATAAGGCGCCGGCGGCGTCGTTACAGGGAGGCCGGGCTTGCCCGGCCTTTTTTCTCGGGTTGTGTCTCGTTCCTGCTTTCGCTTGAAGACTCCTTCGCCCAGCGCTGGCACGATTCCAGGCTGCGCTCCGGGTTCGGTCCCCATTGCGACACGTCGATCTTCGGGCCGAGCTCCGCCAGCAGCGCCACCAGCGTGGGCCTGTCCCTGGCCAGGCAGGCCATGTGGGCGAAGTGGCTGCGGCGTGCAGGGCTGTTCGGGAAGCGGGCCTGCATGTCCTGGTAACCCTTCTTCATCGTCGGCCAGTCGACCAGGCTGTCATCGAACAGTTTGTGGCCGAAGTCGTCGTCGGCCGCCGCCGCGTACAGCCGCGCATACATACCCATGCCGTAGTCGGCCTGCGTCTGCTTCGTGGCCTGGCGAATGTATCGGTCCAGGGTCTCGGGATCGCCGCCCCATTTCGGCAGCAGCGGCGTCAGCATGCCGAAGTACAGCATGACATCGTCCGGGTTGCGCTTCAGGCCATCCTGCTGGATCGTCCTGAGCGTGTCGTGATCCCAATCGAGGCCGGTGCCGATCCGCAGCAGCAGGGCATGGGCGGAGGAATCGGTCAGGGCGACGTCCGCATGGGCCTTCAGGTAATCGGCGGCGCGTTTCAGGTATTTGTGAAAATCAGCCCAGGCTTCCGGTGGCACGTCCTTGGCATAGCCGCCGCCGCGATACGACCACGCGTGCTGCACCAGGACCCCTGCGTGCAGGACGTGGGCCAGCGACGACTTCGGGTGTTCGGTCGCCCATTGCAGGGTCAGCGCCTCCAGCTCGCGCAGATACGGTTCGCTGCGATCGACCGTCGTCCGGATCACGCTGTCCAGGCCCAGGCGGAAGTATTCGAGTTCGGAGCCGGCGTCGGGGGCGAAGTGCTTTCCGTGCTTCAGGAACTCGTTCTGTTTATCCAGCGCGGCGAAATCGCCTTTCCAGAAGACCTGTTCGGTCTCGGCCGTCAGCGGCTGTTTGGCCGCCAGGGCGAGACCCGGCAAGGCCGCACAGGCGACGGCGCCCAAGGTCCAGGCCACGAGGCGACCCACCAGCGGACGGGTGCGGTGCGAGGTCGACGTCATTTCTTGGCTCCTTTCGCCGCCCCGGCGTTCTGGTCGTCGTCCAGATGCCAGACCATCTGGAACGTGAAGGGGGCATTTCCCGACGGCTTGTCGTAATGGCGACCGTCCTGGGTCGCATACTTCTCGATCGTCGTGTCAAAGACATTTTCGAAGGCCACCGGGCGCACGCCGCGGATGCCGGGCACGTCGATCTTGCGGCCCGTCACGGCCGCCTGCAGCGGTTTGCCGGCCGCATCCAGGTGGACGCTCACGGTCGTGACACCGGTCACGCCGAAGCGTGACGCGATACCCGGATAGGGCGGCCGGCCCGCGGGATCCTTGCCGTCCGCGGCGCCTGGCTTGTCGAACGCATTGCCGAAGCGGTCGACGGCGGTCAGCATGGTGCCGTAACGGAAGGCGTTCAGCGCGGCGGCCGGCGTCGCGCCGGCGCGCAGGCTCTCCCGCAACCACCATTGCTGCAGGGCGCACCGTTCCACCGGATGCATGGTCGTGTAGTCGCGGCCAAGGCCGAGTGCGGCCGCCGCCAGCCGGGGCGGCAGGGCCAGCCGGGGATGGTCGGCGTCTGCCGGTCCGCGCCGGAGCAGCGCGAATGCGGCCTGTTGCGGCAATGGATCGGGCCAGGGCGGGAGCTCGGCGCGGGGCCGGCCCCAGCGGGCCAGCAGTTCGCGTTCGCTGGCCAGCATGGCCTTGCGTTCCGCCGCCGGCAAGGCCTGGATGCGCAGGATGCGGCTGGCGAAATCGGTCAGGCGGAAGTCGCCGCTGAGGTCGCAGACCCCTGCCGCGCTGCGCAGCACGGCAAGGGTCGTGCTCTCGTAGTGCGCGTCGCCCGGTTCGAGCTGCCACAGCGACAATTCATTGAGCAGTCGGGCGAAGACCGCGTAATACACCGCGGTCGACGCAGGCGTTTTGCCGGTGCGGGTCTGGCGGGTGCGTTCCTCGTCGACCCAGCCGGACAGCAGTTTGTCGACGCGTTCCAGGTGCTCGGTGCTCAGCTTGTCGGCCTCGGCGCGCAGCGCGGTGTCCAGCGGGAGGTCCTTGTCGAGCACGAAGGCTGGCGCCACGCCGCCGTGCAGGCCGCGCAGCATTTGCGCGCGCATTTCCTCTGCGGGTCCTTGTGGCTCGGCGGCCTGTGCGCTTGCGATTCCGCACGTCAGCGTGCAGGCAAGGGCGATGGAAAAGATGTTCACGGCGGCGAATGGATAAATGTGCAATGGGAGCGGCACAGCATAATGCAGCCGTTGCCATAAATATACACACATTCTCACAATTCAAGACATGCCGATGCCGCGCGCGCCCAGGGCGAGTCCGGCGCCGAACGCGCGCCGCAGCCCGCGCTGCAATGCCTCCGTCAGCGGATTCAAGGCCAGCGCAGTGACCGCGATCGCGGCGCCGATGCCGGCGATCTCGTACGCCGCCCCGCGTTCGATCGGCAGCAGCGATTGCCACAAGCCGATCACGATGCCGTGCGACAGGTAGAGCGTGAACGTGTGCCCGGCCACGAACCGGATCGGGCGCGCCAGACGCAGCAGGACGTCGAACCGCGCCTGGCGCGCGCAGGCGAAATTCAGCAGCACGAGCAGCATGACGGCGTAGTCGGCCAGCACGCGGTCGGCGCTGCCCATGCGGATGCCGGGGAAGGGCCACATGCCGTTGGCGACGCCGCGCAGGTACGGCTCCGGATCGCACCAGCCCCACAGGCCGATCAGCACGACGGAGAGGGCCCAGCCGGCGCGCGCGAGGGCGGGGCCGAACGCCAGGCGACCCTGCAGGCGGTACAGCGCGACGCCGCACAGCCACACGGGCAGCAACAGCCACAGGCGCGGGCCGACGAAGGCCAGCACGGCGCCGGCGGCGAGCCAGCGGCGCCGGCCGCGCGTGAAGTGAAAGACGCCGAACAGCACGTAGTACCAGGCTTCGTAATCGAGCGACCAGTACGGGATCAGCCACGGCGGCCGCTCGACGAAGCCCCACACGTCGCCCAGGAAGGCCACGTGGAACGGCACGTACAGCCAGGGGCGGCGCAGTTCGTACGTGTCGTCGATGGGCACGTGCAGCACGTCCTGCACGGTCGTCGCGAGGATGAACGACAGGGCCAGCACGGGCAGCACGACGGAGTACAGGCGCGCGGCGCGGGCCACGACGTAGCTCTGCGCCGTGAGATTCTTGTGTTCGGCGCTGTAGGCGATCACGAAGCCGGACAGCACGAAGAACGCGATCACCGCCTCGCGTCCGAAGTCGGGGAGGCGGGCGATCTGGTCGTCGTCGAAGATGCGGAAATAGCCGAAGTGCGCCACCACGACGGCCAGCGCCGCGCAGGCGCGCGCGAGGTCGAGGTAGAGGGAGAAGCGCGCGTCGAGCGCGCCGGCCCGCGCCGGGTTCATCGTGCCGTCCGGGCGTTACGGGTTCAGGTCGCGGCAGAATTCGTCGAGCATCGCTTCGCCCTCCGGCCATGGACCGTAGCCGCTGCCGCCGTTGACGTGGCCCGCCGGACCGATCTCCACCAGCTTGCTCCCCCACGCCTGCGCGAACCCGCGCGCGCGGTCCGGCGACACGTATTCGTCGTTGCTGCTGGCGACGACGATCGACGGGAACGGCAGCGGCGCGAGCGGGATCGGCCTGAAGCCGTTGGCGTCGATGGGATAGGACGCCGCCTCGACGTCGCTCGGCGCGACGAGGAAGGCGCCGGCCACCTTCAGCTTCGATCCGGACTGCGCCCACTGCGCGACCAGCATGCAGGCGAGGCTGTGCGCGACGAGGATCGGCCGGCCCTCGCATTCGGCGATGGCGGCATCCAGTTCGGCCACCCACTCGTCGCGATCCGGGCTGTTCCAGTCGCGATGCGGCACCCGCGTCCAGGCGGGATATTTACCTTCCCAGTGGGTCTGCCAGTGCTGCGGGCCCGAGTTCCACAGGCCGGCCAGGGTCAGGATGTCGCATTTCATGTCGATTCCGTCGTGATGGATACAAGTCATGCATTGTACGTTGCTTCGCCGCGGACAAGGCATGCACGACTGATACCGCTCAGTGGTCATGCATGCCGCATCGCTATCCTTGAGTCGCTGTCATTCAACCCAAGGAGAGAGAGTATGTTGCATTCACGTTCACTCGGGCGCCTGCTGGCGCTGGCGGCCTGCTGCCTGTCGCTGCATGCGCAGGCCGACCCGCGTTACAGCGTCACCGTCGTCGGCACGGCGGACAGTGTCGGCTATGGCATCAACGCCTCCGGGCAGGTGGTCGGCTATCTCACCACGCTCGGCGGCAATGAGCACGCCTTCCTGTACAACAATATCTCTACCCTCGACCTCGGGACGCTCGGTGGCATCACCAGCGTCGCCTACGGCATCAGCGATGCGGGCCAGGTCGTCGGCGGCGCGGAAAACGTGGCCGGCTACCTGCGGCCGTTCAGCTATGCGGGCGGGACGATGTCCGACCTCGGCACCCTCGGCGGTCCGTCCGGCTTTGCCTCGGCCATCAACAACCACGGCCAGATCGTCGGCCTCGCCGACACCGCGGCGGCGGGCCCGCGCGCCTTCCTGGTTGCGGGCGGAACGATGCAGGACCTCGGCACGCTGCCATCGTCGGGCGAGTTCTACAGCAACGCCAATGCGATCAACGACCATGGCAAGATCGCCGGCGGTTCCAGCGCCGGCGAGTTCACGCCGCCCGAGCCGCCGTTCCACGCCTTCGTGCGCTGCTGCGACGGCAGGTTGACCGACCTCGGCACCTTCGGCGGCCAGTACAGCGAGGCATTCGGCATCAACGAGCTGGGCGAAGTGGTCGGCGTCGCCGCCACGGCGTCGCTCATGACCGACCACGCGTTCCTGTATTCGCATGGCGTGATGCACGACATCGGCACGCTGGAGCCCGGCGGCGAAGGCTATGCGGAAGCCTTCGACATCAACAACCTGAGCCAGGCCGTCGGGCGCGCGTTCGGCAGTGCGCCGACCGGACTCGGCTTCCTGTACGAGGGGGGCGCCATGGTGGCGCTCGACACGTTGATCGACCCGACGTCCGGCTGGACCGTCGTCGACGCCCGCTCGATCAACGATGCGCAGCAGATCGCCGGCACCGCCTGCATGGCCGGCCTCTGCCATGCCGTGCGGCTCGACCTCGTCTCCCCCGTGCCCGAGCCGGATGCGGCGGCGATGCTGGTCGCCGGCCTGGCCCTCGTGGGCGCGCGGCTACAGCGCCGTCCGCAGCGCAAACAGCTCCGGGAATAGGACGACGTCCAGCATCTTGCGCAGGTAGCTCACGCCCGCCGTGCCGCCCGTGCCGGTCTTGAAGCCGATGATGCGCTCCACCGTCGACACGTGGCGGAAGCGCCAGAAGCGGAAGGCCGTCTCCAGGTCGACCAGCTTCTCGGCCAGTTCGTACAGGGCCCAGTGGTGCTCGGGGTCGCGGTAGACCTCGAGCCACGCGGCCATCACGGAGTCGTCGTGGACGGTCGGCTGCGTGGGGTCGGCGTCCAGGCGGGCGGGTGCGATGGCGATGCCGGTGCGCGACAGCAGCCGTACGGCTTCGTCGTAGATCGACGGCGCGTGCAGCTCGCGTTCGAGCAGCGCGTGGTGCTCGGGCGACGTCTCGTGCACGGCCAGCATGGCGGCGTTCTTGTTCCCGAGGATGAATTCCAGCTCGCGGTACTGGAACGACTGGAAACCGGAGGACGATGTCAGGTAGGGGCGGATCGCGCTGTATTCGGGCGGCGTCATCGTGGCCAGCACGTCCCACGCGTGCACCAGCTGGTCCATGATGCGCGCCACCCGCGCCAGCATTTTGAAAGCGGGCGGCAGGTCGTCGGCGCGGATGTGGGCGCGCACGGCCTGCAGTTCGTGCAGCATCAGCTTGATCCACAGCTCGGTCGTCTGGTGCTGGACGATGAACAGCATCTCGTTGTGGTTCGGCGAGAGCGGGTGCTGCGCCGACAGGATCTGGTCCAGGCCCAGGTAGTCGCCGTAGCTCATGCTGCGGCTGAAATCCATGTGCGCGCCGTGCCACTGCGCGTCTTTCTTGTCGGTGTCCACGGTGCCTCCTCAGGTCACGGCGCTGCGCGCGGCGCGGGTGTCATAGGCTTCGTTGTCGAGGATGTCGCGCAGGATCTCCACGGCGTCCCATACGTCCGCGAAGCTGGTGTACAGCGGCGTGAAGCCGAAGCGCATGATCTCCGGCTCGCGGTAGTCGCCGATGACGCCGCGCGCGATCAGCGCCTGCATCACCGCGTACCCGTGCGGATGCGTGAAGCTCGCCTGGCTGCCGCGCGCCGCATGCCCGCGCGGCGTGACGAGGCCCAACGGATGCGCGGCGCAGCGGGCTTCCACCAGCGCGATGAACACATCCGTCAGCGCGAGCGACTTGGCGCGCAGGGCGGCCATGCTCGTGGCCTCGAAAATCTCGAGCCCGCACTCGACGAGCGCCAGCGACACGACCGGCTGCGTGCCGCACAGCGCGCGGGCTATGCCCTCGGCGGCCTCGAACCCGTGCGCCATCGCGAACGGCGCCGCATGGCTCCACCAGCCCGTGAGCGGATGGCGGAACGCGGCCTGGTGGCGCCTGGGCACCCAGATGAAGGCCGGGGCGCCCGGGCCGCCGTTCAGGTATTTATAGGTGCAGCCCACGGCGAAGTCGGCGTCGGCCCCGTTCAGGTCCACCGGCACGGCGCCGGCCGAATGGGCGAGGTCCCACACGACCAGCGCGCCGCGCGCGTGCGCATGGCGGGTCAGCGCGGCCATGTCGTGCATGCGCCCCGTGCGGTAGTTCACGTGCGTGAGCATCAGCACGGCGCACTCGGCGTCGACGGCGGCGTCCAGTTCCCCGGGCGAATCGACGAGGTGGATGCGATAGCCGCGGTCCAGCCAGCGCGCGAGGCCGTCGGCCATATAGATATCGGTCGGGAAGTTGCTGCGTTCCGTGACGAGGACCTTGCGGGCCGGGTCGCGCTCGGCCTGGATGGCCACCGCTGCGGCCAGCGCCTTGAACAGGTTCAGCGACGTCGTGTCCGTGACAACCACTTCGCCGGCGCCGGCGCCGATCAGCGGCGCGAGGCGGTCGCCGAGGCGGCCGGGCAGGGCGAACCAGCCGGCCGTGTTCCAGCTGCGGATCAACCCTTGGCCCCATTCCTGGGCGACGACGTCGCGCGCGCGCTCGAGCGCGGCGCGCGGGCGGGCGCCCAGCGAATTGCCGTCCAGGTAGATGACGCCGTCGGGCAGGTCGAAGCGGTCGCGCAGCGGCGCGAGCGGATCGGAGGCGTCGAGCGCGAGGCAGGCGGCGCGCGTCGTGGCGCCGGCAGTGGTATAGGCAAGTGCGTCCATTCGGGAAGTGTAGCCACTTTTGCATCAATCCGGTGCATAAAAAAATTTCAAAAATTTTTGGTCCGAACCCTAAAGTTCTCCGGAACCCGTCCGATAACCCATCCAGATACCCGGAAAAGGGTCTCGAAAAAAATTTTTGCAGAACCCCTAAAGTTTCCAAAAAGGCTGCCGATAACCCTCTCAGATGTCCGGGATTGGATCAAAAAAAAGTTTGTCGAAACCCTAAAGTTCGGCAAAAACGGTTCGATAACGAGTCTGTAAGGTTGCTTGAGGGACAAAAATTTTTTTTTGAGGAACCCTAAAGTTCCCGAAACCGTTGACGTAAACCAACACAGAAATACGTTGTTCATGACGTCGAAGGGCTGGAAAACGCCCCGGTTGCACATCATTCTTCCGCTCCCTTTTCATAGGGGAGCCACCACGATTCGGCAGGGTTTGTCAGACAAACTCCTACGGATCGACGTCGTCTTTGCCGGACGAAAAATACAGACACTCTCCAATATTCCAAAAGTTTCCTCACAGTCAGAATCTATCTCACTGGCAACACACAACGCCTCACAGATACGATCAACGGAGATGGAAATGACTGCGAACGACATGATGGCTGAAATTCGTGATGCGAACCTGAGCTACCTGATGCTGGCACAGCAGATGATCCGCGCAGACAAGGTCACCGCAATTTTCCGTCTCGGCATCTCGACCGACATCGCCGACCTGATCGAAGGCATGAGCAACGCCCAGATCCTGAAACTCGCCGGCGGCAACATGATGCTGGCCCGCTTCCGCTTCGACGACGCCGCGATCCTCGGCATGCTGACGAGCCACAGCAAGGACCGCGCCCTGGCCCAGTCGCACGCCGCGATCCTGATGGCCGGCCAGCCCGCCGAAGAAATCGCCTAACACCGCACGCCCCCGGCAGAGAACGAAGCCGGGAGGCAGAGCGCGAAGTTGCGTTTTTGTGCTCTGACCCCGAATTTCCCAGCCCGCGGCCCCATCGAAGTCGTAGCCAGCAGCCCAACACCAGAATCGAAGTCACGGAGAACAGCATGACCAAGAAAAGCGTCGTCTCGGAAGCCCAGGAAATCCAGCTGGCCATCGAACTGATCAAGCTCGGTGCACGCCTCCAGTTGCTGGAAAGCGAAGTTTCCCTGTCGCGCGAGCGTCTGATCAAGCTGTACAAGGAACTGAAGGGCATGTCGCCGCCGAAGGGCATGCTGCCGTTCTCGACCGACTGGTTCCTGACCTGGCAACCGAACATCCATGCTTCGCTGTACATCAACATCTATAAATTCCTGGTCGAGTATGCCGGCGCCACGGGCGTCGAGGCCGTGATGAAAGCTTACAAGCTGTACCTGGAACAGATGCCGCCGGCCCCGGGCGAAGAGCCGCTGCTGTCGCTGACCCGCGCCTGGACCCTTGTGCGCTTCTTCCAGGGCAATATGCTCGTGCTGGCTCCCTGCAGCAAATGCCAGGGCAAATACGTCGTCAACGCGCTCGACCTGAACAACGATTACCAGTGCGGCCTGTGCCACATGCCTTCGCGTGCCGGCAAGACCCGCAAGGCCAAGGACGCCGCACTCGCCGCCGCCTGAGCGGTTCTTCCTCCCAGGTCATGACCCAGCGTGAACCACGCCGCGTGTTCGCGGCGCCGTCCGTCCGCGCGCTGCTGGCCCAGGCCGGCGCTTTCCCCCTTACCCTGATCGCCGTCTGGCTGCTCGCCCGCGTGGGCGTTCCCATGTCGTGGGAGACCGTCGCGCTCATCCAGGGCGCCCTGGCCGCGCTGCTGGCCTGGGGCCTCCGGCTCGCCGTGTGGTGGCGCGCGATCGAACTCCTGTTCCCGTCCGGCGTGCTGCTGGCGCGCGGCTTCGATCTGCCGCCGGGCCTGTTCCTCGTGCTGTTCGTGCTGTTTCTTCTTATCTATTGGTCGACGTTCCGCACGCAGGTGCCGTACTACCCGTCCGGGCGCGCCGCGTGGGATGCCGTCGCCGGCGTGCTGCCCGCGAACCGTCCGCTCGCGATCGCCGACGTGGGCAGCGGACTGGGCGGGCTCGTGCTCGACCTGGCGCGGCGCCGGCCGGATGCACGGGTGGACGGCATCGAACTGGCGCCGCTGCCGTGGTTCGTCAGCCGCCTGCGCGCCAAACTGTCCGGCAGCCGCGCGCGCTTCCTGCGCGCCGATTACGAAGCGGTGAATTTTTGTCACTACGACGTCGTGTTCGCCTATCTGTCCCCGGCCGCGATGGCGGGGCTGTGGCGCCAGGCGGAGAATGAAATGCGGCCCGGTAGCATCCTGTTAAGTTACGAATTCGACATTCCAGGGAGAATGCCCGACCGTCGCATTGTGACGACTAACAGTAAGAAAATTCTCTTTCTTTGGCAATTTTGACGGTGGTCGCGGCACTTTTACTTGCCCGTGGGCCATTCTCCAGCTAATCTAGTTCCCTACGTAAATATTTCTCTTTGGATTCATCAACTTGGATCCATGCCGGGCCTGTCCCGGAATCACGCATCGGGAGTCCCGTGTTTGTCATTGTTGGTTACGTAATCGTCTGCGCGTGCGTCTTCGGCGGCTTTGCCATGGCCGGCGGTCACCTGGCAGCATTGTTCCAGCCGCTCGAACTGCTGATGATCGGCGGGGCGGCCGCTGGTGCGTTCTTCGTCGGTAACACGCCCAAGGCGGTGAAGGCGACGCTGGGCGCGCTGCCGACGCTGTTCAAGGGGTCGAAGTACACCCGCGACATGTACATGGAATTGATGGCGATGCTGTTCGACGTGCTGTCGAAGGTCCGCAAGGAGGGCCTGATGTCGATCGAAGGCGACATCGAGAGCCCGGAGCAGAGCCCGGTGTTCTCGAAGTACCCGCTGGTGCTGGCGGATCACCACATTGTCGAATTCATCACCGATTACCTGCGCCTGATGGTTTCGGGCAACATGGACGCGTTCCAGATCGAGAACCTGATGGACAACGAGATCGAGACCCACCATCATGAGGGTGCGGTCCCGGCACAATGTATCGCAAAGCTGGGCGACGGCCTGCCGGCGTTCGGTATCGTGGCGGCCGTGATGGGCGTCGTGCACACGATGGAATCCGTGGGCCTGCCGCCGGCCGAGCTGGGCATGCTGATCGCGCACGCGCTGGTCGGTACGTTCCTCGGCATCCTGCTGGCCTACGGCTTCGTCGGCCCGCTGGCCAGCCTGCTCGAACAGAAGCTGGAGGAATCGAGCAAGATGTTCCAGACCGTGAAAGTGACGCTGCTGGCGAGCCTGAACGGTTACGCGCCGGCGCTGGCCGTCGAGTTCGGCCGCAAGGTGCTGTACTCGACCGAGCGCCCGACGTTCGCGGAACTCGAGGATCACATCAAGAAGGCCAAGAACAAGTAATGGTGCTTAGTTTCCACATCGGCGCGGGAGTGCGGCATGGCTGACGAAGGCCAGAAGCCCATCATCATCAAGCGCGTCAAGAAGGGCGGCCATGGTCACCATGGCGGCGCCTGGAAGATCGCGTACGCCGACTTCGTGACGGCGATGATGGCGTTCTTCCTGCTGATGTGGCTGCTGGGCTCGACGACCAAGGGCGACATGGAAGGCATCGCCCAATACTTCAAGACGCCGCTGAAGGTCGCGATGCAGGGCGGCTCCGGCGCCGGCAACAGCAATTCGATCCTGCAGGGCGGCGGCAAGGACCTGACGCGCCGCAACGGCCAGGTCAAGAACGGCGACATCGAACCGAACAA
Organism: Massilia sp.; assembly: GCA_045810485.1. Taxonomy (GTDB): domain Bacteria; phylum Pseudomonadota; class Gammaproteobacteria; order Burkholderiales; family Burkholderiaceae_D; genus Telluria. The sequence goes on from JBJMVU010000017.1 coordinate 11,859, forward strand.
GAAATCGATGGACCTGAAGTCCGCGCGCGAAGCCCTCGAAAAGGCGGAGGCGGCGCGCCTGGAAGAACTCAAGCACCGCATCGAGCAGACGATCGAGGCCAACCCGCTGCTGCGCAAGTACAAGAACCAGCTGCTGCTGGACGTGACGAGCGAAGGCCTGCGCATCCAGATCGTCGATGAAAAGAACCGCCCCATGTTCGCTTCCGCGAGCGCACAGTTGCAACCGTATACCCGCGACATCCTCGATGTGCTGGGCCTCGTGCTGAACGACGTGCCGAACCGGATCGGCCTGTCGGGGCACACGGATTCGACGCCGTATTCGACGGCCGAAGGGTATACGAACTGGGAATTGTCGGCCGACCGCGCCAACGCTTCGCGCCGCGAACTGGTGCACGGCGGCCTGTCCGACGCCAAGATCCTGCGCGTGGTGGGGCTCGGCTCGGCCGTCCACCTCGACCGCGCGGATCCGTTCAACCCGATCAACCGCCGCATCAGCATTCTCGTGATGAACAAGCGTACCGAGAACGCCGTGCTGCACGACGGCACGCCGCTGGACGTGCCGGGCGAAAGCGCGGATGCGGCAGTGAAAGCAGTGGCCGAGGCGACGGGCGGCGGTCTGGCACAGCCGGCGGCAGCGCCGGCCGGGAAGAAATAACGGGCGGGATTCTGGAGGATTTATGACGACAAGAAAAAAGATTCTCGGGTCACACGTCAAGCGCCTCCTGTCGGGCGTGTCCGACCATGGCCGGCGCCACCTGTCCGAAGTCGAGACCGACCTCGTGCAGACGACGCTGTTGCTGGAGGAAGCCGTCGAGAAGCTGACGAGCAGCTTCATGGCGATCCACCACGTGGTCGACTCGCGCCAGGAAGCGATCAACCGCCTGCTGGCGGGCCAGGCGCCGACGGCCGAGGAGAGCGCGTGCCTGACGGGCATGTCGGGCGAGATCGCCGGCCACGTGAACGCGGCCGTGACGAGCATGCAGTTCCAGGACATGACGAGCCAGCTGCTGGACCGCACGCTGCGCCGCGTGACGGGCCTGCGCGAATTCCTGACGACGCTGTCCGACCATGGCGACGAGATCCTGCCGGAAAGCGACGGCGACGAGATCGTCGAGCGCCTGGGCAAGGTCAGCATGGCGCTGGCGATCCAGTCGCTGGAGCTGCGGAGTATGCTGCGCAAGTCGGTGGAGCAGCGGCATCTCGAGAGTGGTGACGTGGAACTATTTTAATCTACGGGGTCAGAGCCCGAATTTCCCGGTTGGGCTCTGACCCCGTCTGACTAGAGGTCAGAACCCGAATTTCCCGGTTGGGCTCTGACCCCGTGTGACTAGAGGTCAGAACCCGAATTTCCCGGTTGGGCTCTGACCCCGTCTGACTAGATAAATGAGCAGCCGATAACGGCAAACAGTAAAACAGCAGGAGCATAAAGATGGCAAAAACTATTCTCGCAGTCGACGATTCCAGTTCCCTGCGCCAGATGGTGGCTTTCAGCCTCAAGGCCGCCGGCTACCAGGTGGTGGAAGCCGTCGACGGACAGGATGGCCTGGAAAAGGCGAAGCTGCAGACCGTCGACCTGGTCTTGACCGACCAGAACATGCCGAAGATGGACGGGCTCACCCTCATCAAGTCGCTGCGCGGCCTGCCGGGCTACCAGAAGACTCCGATCCTCATGCTCACGACCGAGTCGTCCGAAGACATGAAGACGAAGGGCCGCGCGGCCGGCGCCAACGGCTGGCTGGTGAAGCCGTTCGACCCGCAGCGCCTGATCGAGGTGGTCAAGAAAGTCATCGGCTGAGCGGCCCACCGGGCTTCCCGCCGATCGCACCAGACGGATATTTGACATGACCATCGACATCAGCCAGTTTTACAAGGTCTTTTTCGACGAGGCCGAAGAGCTTCTCGCCGAGAAGGAGCGTCTGCTGCTGGCCGTCGATATCGATTCGCCGGACCCGGAAGACCTGAACGCGATCTTCCGCACCGCCCATTCGATCAAGGGCGGGGCGTCGACCTTCGGCCTGAACGACATGAGCGAGGTGACGCACGTGCTCGAGTCCCTGCTGGACCGCATCCGCAAGGGCGAGATGGCACTCACCGGCCAGCACGTGGACGCCTTCCTGGCCGCCAAGGACATCCTCAAGATGCAGCTCGACGGCCACCGCAACTTCGCTCCCGTCGACCAGGAAGCGGTCGCCAACGTGCGCATGATGCTGCACGACCTGTCCGAAGGCGTGATCGTGCCGACGCACCAGCCGACCGTGCCGTCGTTCCTGCACGCGGAACAGAAGCAGCAGGTGACCGAAGGCGCGCACCGCTACAAGATCGAGCTCCCCGACCTCGCCAAGCGCGACGTCGACGCGCTCGTGGACGAACTCGGCCTGCTGGGCCGCGTGTCCGTCGTGCCGCTCGAAGCGGGCCGCACGGCGCTGATCATCATGACGCACGAAGGCCTGGACGACATCATCGCCATCTGCTCCTTCGTGCTCGACCCGAACGACCTCAGGATCTTCGAGGCGCCGCCGCTCACGCCCGAGCAGCGCGCCATGGAAGCGGCCGAACGCGCCCGCATCGAGGACGAGCAGGGCTACGGCTTCTTCGATCCGGCCGACCCGGTCGACGACGCCACGCAAGAAACGACGGAGGACGAACTCGGCTACGGCTTCTTCCAGCCGATCGAGCAGATCCGCCGCGAAGCCGGTATCGGGCTTGAAGCGGCTCCTCCCGCGCCCGCGCGCCTGGAGCCGCTCGAAGTGACCGAAGTGGCCGCTGAAAAGAAGGCGGCCAAGAAAGCCGCCGACGGCGCGCACGCGCAGGGCGGCGAATCGTCTTCGATCCGCGTGTCGATCGAAAAGGTCGACCAGCTGATCAACCTCGTGGGCGAACTGGTGATCACGCAGGCGATGATCGAGCAGCGCAGCTCGGGCCTCGATCCGATGGCGCACCAGCGCCTGCTGGCGTCCGTGTCGCAGCTGACGCGCAACGCGCGCGACCTGCAGGAAGCGGTCATGTCGATCCGCATGATGCCGATGGACTTCGTGTTCTCGCGCTTCCCGCGCATGGTGCGCGACCTGGCCGGCAAGCTTGGCAAGAAGGTCGACTTCATCACCAACGGCGCCGCGACGGAACTGGACAAGGGCCTGATCGAACGCATCGTCGACCCGCTCACGCACCTCGTGCGCAACTCGATCGACCACGGCATCGAAATGCCCGCCGCGCGCGTCGCCGCCGGCAAGTCGGAGTCGGGACGCCTGTTCCTGTCCGCCGCGCACCAGGGCGGCAATATCGTGATCGAAGTCGCCGACGACGGCGGCGGCCTGAATCGCGAACGCATCCTCGCCAAGGCGAAGCAGAACGGCCTGCCGGTATCGGACAACATGAGCGACGCCGACGTCTGGCAGCTGATCTTCGCGCCGGGCTTCTCGACGGCGGAAATCGTCACCGACGTGTCGGGCCGCGGCGTCGGCATGGACGTCGTCAAGCGCAACATCCAGGCGCTGGGCGGCACCATCGACATCCGCTCGGCGCGCGGCTTCGGCACGACGATCCTGATCTCGCTGCCGCTCACGCTCGCGATCCTGGACGGCATGTCGATCCGCAGCGGCGAAGAGATCTACATCCTGCCGCTGGGCTTCGTCGTGGAGTCCCTGCAGCCGGCACGCGCCGACGTCAAGGAGATCCATGGCCAGGGCCGCGTGGTGAAGGTGCGCGGGGAATACCTGCCGCTGATCCCGCTGTACCAGATGTTCAACATCGAGCCGCGCATCACCGATCCGTGCGAGGGCATCCTCGTGATCCTCGAGGCGGAAGGGCGCAAGGCCGCGCTGTTCGTCGACGAACTGGTCGGCCAGCAGCAGGTCGTCGTGAAGAACCTGGAAGCGAACTACCGCAAGGTGGCCGGGATCTCGGGCGCCACCATCCTCGGCGATGGCGGCGTGGCGCTGATCCTGGACGTCGGCGCGCTGCTGCGCTCGTCGCGCCAGCTGTCCGACGAATCCGTCATCTCCTGATTTAACCCGTACTTTTGCTCCGATAAGGAACCGACATGTCCACTCAACCGACGAACAAGCCGAACGATGCCCACGACGGCAGCGGCAGCGAATACCTGGCCTTCACCCTCGGCTCCGAGGAATATGGCATCGACATCCTGAAGGTGCAGGAGATCCGCGGCTACGAGACCGTGACCCGCATCGCCAACGCCCCCGAGTTCATCAAGGGCGTCATCAACCTGCGTGGCATCATCATCCCCGTGGTCGACATGCGCATCAAGTTCAACCTGGGCACGCCGACCTACGACCAGTTCACCGTCGTGATCATCCTGAACATCGGCGGCCGCATCATGGGCATGGTCGTGGACAGCGTGTCGGACGTGACGACCCTGACCCCGGACCAGATCAAGCCGGCCCCGGAGATGGGCTCCGCCTTCAACTCCGACTACCTCACCGGCCTCGGCACCGTCGACGAACGCATGCTCATCCTGATCGACATCGACAAGCTGATGTCGTCCAGCGAGATGGGCCTGATGGACCGGTTGGCGGCATAAACAAGGCTGCGCGGCGCAAGGGAACACCCGGACCGCACGCGGTCCGCAGAATGAATGCAACCCATGGCTAACAACGTGCCGCACAATACGAAGCCCGCGTCCCGCCAGGAGACCGGCAAGGAGTTCGACTTCACACGCGCCGATTTCGAGCGCGTGCGTGGCCTGATCTACCAGCGCGCCGGCATCTCGCTGGCCGACAGCAAGCAGGAGATGGTCTACAGCCGGCTCGCGCGCCGCCTGCGCGCCAACGGCATCGCCTCGTTCGCGTCCTATCTCGACGCGCTGGAAGCGGGCCGCATGCCGGCCGAGTGGGAATCGTTCACGAACGCGCTGACGACGAACCTCACGTCGTTCTTCCGCGAGGCGCACCACTTCCCGCTGCTGGCCGAACACGCGCTCAAGGCGCGCGCCCGCAACGGCGGGCCGCTCACGATCTGGTGCTCGGCCAGTTCCACCGGCGAAGAACCCTATTCGATCGCGATGACCGTGTGCGAGGCGTTCGACACCTTGACCCCGCCGGTCCAGATCATCGCCACCGACATCGACACGAACGTGCTGGCCACGGCCGGCGCCGGCGTCTACCCGCTGGAACGGGTCGACAAGATGGAGCAGGCGCGCCTGCGCCGCTTCTTCCTGAAAGGGAAGGGAGCCCAGGAGGGCCTGGTCCGGGTACGGCCCGAATTGCGCCAGCTGATCACGTTCCGCCCGTTGAACCTGCTGGCCGACGGCTGGGACCTCAAAGGCCCGTTCGACGTGATTTTCTGCCGCAACGTGATGATTTACTTCGACAAGGCCACGCAGCGCAAGATCCTGTCGCGCTTCGTGCCCCTGATGAAGCCGGATTCGCTGCTGTTCGCCGGCCATTCCGAGAACTTCCTGTACGTCTCCGACGCGCTGCGCCTGCGCGGCAAGACGGTCTACGAATTGAGCCACGGCTGACGCCACGAGACCCGACCATGGAAACGAACAGCCATTTCGCCACCAACGTCTATTACGATCGCACGTTCGACTGCGACGCGGCGAAGATCCTGCCCGGCGAGTACTACTACACGGGCAAGGACATGCTGATCGTGACGGTGCTCGGCTCGTGCGTGTCGGCCTGCATCCGCGACCGCGTCAAGGGCCTGGGCGGCATGAACCATTTCATGCTGCCGGACGGCGGCGACCCGGGCAACCCGGTGTCGGCCTCGATGCGCTACGGGACGTACGCGATGGAAGTGCTGATCAACGACCTGCTCAAGGCCGGCGCGCGGCGTGAACACCTCGAAGCGAAGGTGTTCGGCGGCGGCGCCGTGCTGCGCGGTTTTTCCGCGATGAACGTGGGCGAGCGCAATGCCACGTTCGTCATCAACTTCCTCAAGACGGAACGGATTCCCGTGCTGGCGGAAGACCTGAACGATATCTACCCGCGCAAGGTGTATTTTTTCCCGCGCACCGGCAAGGTGCTCGTCAAGAAATTGATGCAGACCCATAACGACACGCTGGCGAAGCGCGAGCTCGATTACGCCAGCCGCCTCAAGGTCACGCCCGTTTCCGGCGCCGTCGACCTGTTCTGAAGAGAAAGGCAACACCAATGACAAAGATCAAAGTGCTGATCGTGGACGATTCCGCCCTGATCCGCAGCGTAATGACCGAGATCGTCAATTCGCAGCCCGACATGGAAGTCGTCGGCGTCGCGCCCGATCCGCTCGTCGCGCGCGACCTGATCAAGCGCACGAACCCGGACGTGCTCACCCTGGACGTCGAAATGCCGAAGATGGACGGCCTCGACTTCCTGGAAAAACTCATGCGCCTGCGCCCGATGCCCGTGCTGATGGTGTCGTCGCTGACGGAACGGGGCTCCGAGATCACGATGCGCGCGCTGGAACTGGGCGCCGTCGATTTCGTGACGAAACCCAAGATCTCGATCCAGAGCGGGATGCGCGAATACACAGAAATGATCGCGGACAAGATCCGCGCCACGGCGCGCGCCCGCATCAAGCCGCGCACCCTGCAGGCGCCCGCGGCGGGCGCCACGATGCCGCTGCCACAGTTGCGCAGCCCGCTGACGTCCTCTGAAAAACTGATCATCATCGGCGCCTCGACGGGCGGCACGGAAGCGATCCGCGAATTCCTCATGCAGATGCCGTCCGACTGCCCCGGCATCCTGATCGCGCAGCACATGCCCGAAGGGTTCACGACGTCGTTCGCGCGCCGCCTCGATTCGCTGTGCAAGATCAGCGTCGTCGAGTCCGCCGGCAACGAGCGCGTGCTGCCGGGCCACGCGTACATCGCGCCGGGCCATTCGCATTTGCTGCTGACCCGATCCGGCGCCAACTACATGACGAAGATCGAGCAGTCCGAGCCGGTCAACCGCCACCGTCCGTCGGTGGATGTCCTGTTCCGCTCGGCGGCCCAGGCGGCCGGCAAGAACGCCGTCGGCGTGATCCTGACGGGCATGGGCAAAGACGGCGCACAGGGTATGCTGGAGATGAAGAACGCGGGCGCCTACAATTTCGCCCAGGATGAAGCATCATGCGTCGTGTTCGGCATGCCGCGCGAAGCAATCGCCATCGGCGCCGCCCACGAAGTGGCCGCCCTGGGCGCTCTGCCGGGCCTCGTGCTTGGCCATCTGGCAACGCATGGGGGCCGGGCGTTGCGCGTTTGATCCGCAAGGGTGGGTTTCGCTGCGGTTTTATCGCCGTAGAGCAACAAAAATGCTATGCTTCAGCTTGTATCGCAGTGCCGAACCGAACCGACTAACACAAACACAAACAGATGATGCCTGAGAAACCGTAGCGACATGCGGTAGGTTTATCAGGCATCATAATTAGAGTTAAGAGAAACAACGGAGTAATTCATGGCTGACCCTAAGATGCGTTTCCTGGTTGTTGACGATTTTTCGACGATGCGACGCATCGTTAAGAATCTGCTGAAAGAACTGGGTTACAGCAATGTCGACGAGGCGGAAGACGGTGTCCAGGCACTGGCCAAGCTGCGCAGCGAGCAGTTCGATTTCGTCGTGTCCGACTGGAACATGCCGAACATGGACGGCCTGACGATGCTGCAGAACATCCGTGCCGATCCCGCACTGGCCAAGCTGCCGGTGCTGATGGTGACCGCCGAAGCCAAGAAGGAAAACATCATCGCGGCGGCGCAAGCCGGCGCCAACGGCTACGTCGTGAAGCCGTTCACCGCGGCCACGCTGGACGAAAAGCTGAACAAGATTTTCGAAAAGATGGAAAAGGCCGCGTAAATGAGCGAGCACATCGCCGACTCGACCTCGTCCGACGAGGTCCTGAGCCGGATCGGGCACATGACCCGCGCATTGCATGAAAGCCTGCGCGGGCTGGGCCTGGACAAACTGATCGAAAAGGCGGCCAGCGACATCCCCGATGCGCGCGACCGTCTCGATTACGTGGTCCGGCTGTCCGAACAATCGGCCAAGCGCGTGCTCGACGCGACCGACGCCGCCAATCCGCTGCAGGACGGCATCGACGACCGTGCCGCCGATCTGGCCGGTTCGTGGCAGGCCCTGCTGGCCGCACCCGGCGCCGACGGCGACTGGCGCGCGCTGGCCGAGCGTACGGTGGCAAGCCTGGCCGAATCGCGCGAAGCGGCCACCGCCACGAAGTCGCATTTGATGGACATCATGATGGCCCAGGACTTCCAGGACCTGACCGGCCAGGTGATCTCGCGGATCACGGGCATCGCCCAGAACCTGGAAAAGCAGCTGGTGCAAGTGCTCGTCGATTTCGCCCCGAGCGAGATCAAGCGCGAGCTCGACAATGGCTTGCTGAACGGTCCGCAGATCAAGCCGGAAGGCAACAGCGACGTCGTGGCCGACCAGGGCCAGGTCGACGACCTGCTGGACAGCCTGGGCTTCTGATCCCGCAGCGGCGGCCCCGGCCGCCGTTTTTCGTTCCACCCGGCGATCGTTACAAGACATGCACCAGACTCACTTCATCGTCCGTGAACCCCTGCTCGACCCGAAGCAGCGCGTGATCGGTTACGAGCTCTGCTGGCAACAGCGCGATGGCCAGGCCCTCGGCGACGCCGACCTCGAACGCCTCGTCGCCTTCGTGGCCGAACACGTGGTCGACGAGGAGCAGGGCTGGCTGCTGCGCGACAAGATCCTCTTTCTCGATGCCGTGCCCGCGATGCTGTCGCTGGATGCGCTGCACGCATTGCCGCCCGAACGCACCGTGCTCTCGCTGCCCGTGCGCGACCTCGCGAACCCGGACACCCGTGCGGCCGTGCAGGCGCTGCGCGCCGGCGGCGTCGGCATCTCGATCCGCGGCGCCGACCTGGCCCTGCTCGGCAAGAACCTGGCGCCCTTCGCGTCCTACGCCGAAGTCCGCTTCGCGGGCGCCGACGTGGCCACACAGGCGCGCACCTATGCGGCCGCGAAGCAGTCGGCGCTGCGCCTCGTCGGGCGCCCCGTGTCGACGTGGCAGGACTTCGACGCCTGCGCCGCGCTGGGCCTCGATGCCTTCATCGGCAAGCTGCACCTGACGCCGCGGCCGGGCAACCCCGTCAAGGGCATGAATCCGGGCCAGAACATCATCCTGCAACTGATGCAGATGGTGCAGAACAACGAGGACGTGCCCAAGATCGAGGCCGTGCTCAAGCGCGACCCGGCGCTGATCTATAAACTCCTGCGCTTCATCAATTCGGCCGGCTTCGGCTCGGGCCGCGAGATCCAGTCGCTGCGCCAGGCGATCGCGATGCTGGGCTACGCGCCACTGTACCGCTGGCTCGTCCTGCTGCTGGCCACGGCCAGCACGAGCGGCTATTCGCCCGTGCTGATGGAAACGGCCGTCGTGCGCGCGCGCCTGTGCGAGCTGCTGGGCCAGACGCACCTGCCGCGCGGCGAGGGCGAGCACCTGTTCGTGGCCGGCATGTTCTCGCTGCTGGACCGCCTGCTGGGACTGCCGATGAACGAGGTGCTGGACACGATCCAGCTGCCGGAACAGGTCGTGCGCGCTCTGCTCGGGCGCGAAGGCGCCTACGGGCCGTATCTGGCGCTGGCGGAGGCGTGCGAGCTGAATTCGGACCTCGTGGCGTCGCTGGCGGCGTCGCTGGACATCAGCCCGGACGACGTCAACAAGGCGCATCTGTCGGCGCTGGCGTGGGCGCAGAACGTGGCGGCTTGAACCCGTCGTTCACGGACTGGCCGTCCGCCTTAGCGGGAATCCATACTGAGTTGCCGACGTTGTATAAGCCGAGCAGACGGGCGGACTCCGATCGCTCGGCATGGATCCCCGCCTGCGCGGGGATGACGCATTGAGTCTCGTCGTTCCCGGACTAGCCGTCCGCCTTAGCGGGAATCCATACTGAGTTGCCGACGTTGTATAAGCCGAGCAGACGGGCGGACTCCGATCGCTCGGCATGAATCCCCGCCTGCGCGGGGATGACGCATCCAGGGGCTCAGCGCCGCTTCTGGACCTTGTCAACGGCCCGCTCCAGCGACTGGCGCATCTGCATCGAGATGTTCGAAATGCGGCATCCCACCTGCACCTGCTGGCCCAGCAGGAAGGTGCGGAACGGCCGCATCAGGCGGACTTCGAGGTCGGCCGTGACGACGAGCGTGGTGCCCATTTCCAGCAGCACGCCTTCCAGCTTTTTTCCCACGTACAGTTCGAGCGCCTGTTCCGGTGTGGCGCGCAAGCCGACGCCGCCGCGCGAGAAATCGTACAGCGGCATCTCGAACACCTTGCCCATCATCGTGAAGCGGGCGCCGTAGTTCATGCCCACCGGCGATTCGAGCCTGGGCTCGGCGCGCCGGTTCAGTACGAGGCAGACGTCCGGCAGCGGGAATTGCAGCAGGTCGGGACGGTCGGCGACGGGCGCCGGATCGATCTCCAGCTCGAACTGGATCTTCGCATTGCTGCCGAGCGCGGCCACGAACACGATCTTGCTGCCCGGCGCCGCGCCGGGCCCTGCGAGGTCGAGCGTGAAGACCTGGCCCTCCGGATCGACGCTGTCGATGCGCGCCAGGACGACATCATGGCCGTAGGGATAGACGGTCACGGGCTCGCCGGTGAGGGCGAGCGTGGTCAACGCGTCGCCGATGTCGAATGGGTCGCGCATTTCATGGGCGCCCGAATCCGGTCGGATCCGGTCGACGGCATCCGCCGGCTTGGGCGGCCCCTTCCGCATCTGCGGCATTGAGAGGTCGGTCAAGACGCTACTCCTTCTTTTTACGTGATTTGGGTAAAAAGCCCTTACCTCGAGTCTAGCAAGAAGAGTTGCCAATTCCTACAACATATTTGCAACAATGGAATTATTAGAGTCAGATCTCAAGATTATCGATCAGACGCGTCGCACCGAGTTTGGCCGCCGTCAGGACGACGAGCGGTGCGCCCGCTTCATATTCTTCGCGGCTCGGCGCCTGCAGGTTCATGCGCTTGCGGATCGACACGTAATCGGGCTGCCAGCCGCGCGCGGCCAGGCGCGCCATCGCGTCGCGTTCGAGCAGCGCCAGGTCGGCGTGGCCGGCGCGGGTCTGCTCGGCCACGTAGTGCAGGGTCTGGTACAGGAACGGCGCCTCGGCGCGCTCCGCGGCGCCCAGGTAGCCGTTGCGTGACGACAGCGCGAGACCGTCCTCGGCACGGAACGTTTCGGCGCCGATGATTTCCGTCGGCAGCGCGAACTGGCGCGCCATGTTGCGGACGATCATGAGCTGCTGGTAATCCTTCTTGCCGAACACGGCCACGCGCGGCTGCACGCACGAGAACAGTTTCGTCACGACGGTGCACACGCCGTTGAAGAAGCCGGGGCGGAACTCGCCTTCCAGGATATTGCCCAGGTCATCGGGCGGCTGCACGCGGTATTCCTGCGGTTCCGGATACAGGTCTCTTTCCGTCGGCGCGAACAGGACATACACGCCTTCCTTCTCCAGCTTGGCGACGTCCGCCTCGAACGTGCGCGGGTATTTGTCGAAGTCCTCGTTCGGGCCGAACTGCAGGCGGTTGACGAAGATCGAGGCGACGACCGGGTCGCCGTGGCGGCGCGCCAGGCGCATCAGCGACAAATGACCTTCGTGCAGGTTGCCCATCGTCGGCACGAAGGCGGTGCGCAGTTGTCCGCGCAGCTGGTCGCGCAGTTCGTCAATGGTGGAGATGATTTTCATGGTATCGGATTCGTGGTGGCGTCATGCCGGGGAGTAGGCGAGCCGCACATAGATGGGGGCGAAAGGTTCGGCCTGGGTAATTTCGATCAAGGTTTCTTTCGCCAGTTCGAGCATCGCGACGAAGTGCACGACGACGACGGGCACGCTGGCCTGGCCGCCGAACAATTCCGAGAACTCGACGAAGCGGGCCGACTGCAACGTGCGCAGGATGGCCGACATGTGCTCGCGCACGGACAATTCCTCGCGGCCGATGCGGTGATGCTGGGTCAGCTTCGCGCGGCGCAGCACGTCCATCCAGGCGCGCTGCAGGTCGTGCGGATCGACGTCCGGCCAGATCGGGCCCAGCGCCTGCTCGATGTGCAGTTGCGGACGCACGAAGTCGCGGCCCTCCTGGGGCAGGGCGCCCAGCTGCTGGGCCGCCTGCTTGATCTGCTCGTAGTCCAGCAGGCGCCGCACCAGTTCCGCGCGCGGGTCTTCCGCTTCCTCGACGAGCGTGTCGACGCGCTTCGGCAGCAGCATGCGCGACTTGATCTCGATGAGCATCGCGGCCATCAGCAGGTATTCCGCCGCCAGTTCCAGGTTGCTCTTGCGGATCTGCTCGACGTATACCAGGTACTGCAAGGTGACCTGGGCCATCGGGATGTCGAGGATGTTGAAGTTCTGCTTGCGGATCAGGTACAGCAGCAGGTCGAGCGGACCCTCGAACGCATCGAGAAAGATCTCGAGCGCATCGGGCGGGATGTACAGGTCGGTGGGCAGGTGCAGCAGCGGTTCGCCGTACAGGCGCGCGACGGCGCTGTCGGCATGCGCGTCCGCATCCGCGGTATCAGGCGCGGAGGCCTCGGTGCCGTCGTCCGCATCGGGGTCGGCGCGCCCCCCGGGCGTCGCCTGCTCGGGCACCATCGTCGTCGGCCTCGGACTGGATCAGGTCTTCAGAGCTTGGTCTGGTACGGGTACGCCTGCTGGCGGAGACGCGATTCGTCGACGCGGCGCTGTTCGTCCAGCGACAGCGGGGCTTTGTCCCACAGCAGGGAGCGGCCGGCCTGCTGGCGCTCTTCCATGCCCGGGGTCTTTTCCTTCAGTTCCTTGATGAACTTGGTGTGCTCGGATTCGTACTGGATGTGTTTCATGGCTTTTCTAGGCAGGTCATACAAACGGCGGCCCCGTTTATCGGGAGCCGCCGCATCATAAAAACAAAGAATGATACTGCGAGTCAGCGCTTATTGGTGCAACGCGTTCAGCTGACGGGCGATGATGTCGTGGTTGAGCCACAGCACCGGTGCGATCTTCTCGGCCGCGCCGTGGAACATCAGGGGGCCGGTGCCTTCCAGCACGAGGGCCGACAGGTGGTCCGTGATCAGCGCTTTCTTGTCGGTGTGCAGCGAGGTGATCTCGTCGGAGGTGCCGATCATCAGGTCGGCCAGTTCCGGCGTGTTGTCCATCGGCCAGGCCTCGAAGTTGCGGAACGAGGTGCTCGTGGCGGTCTGCAGATAGGCTTCCAGCTTGTCCAGGATCGATTGCAGCGACACGCCTTCGCCCAGCAGCGTCTGGCAGATGTCCCACTGTTCCTGCGCCCACGCACCGCCGCCTTCTTTTTTCAAAGCGAGCAGCAGCGGGAACAGCGACAGTTCGACGCCGACGAAGATGTCGGACGAGTTCGTGCGAATTTCCGGGCAGTTGAACACGGTGGCGCTGACGCCCTGCGCCCAGGCGGCCTCGGCGATCGACTCCAGGCGCATCTTGGCATAGCCCTGCGTGTAGTTCGTGTAGGTCTGCCATTCATACTCGTCGCCGATCAGGATCTCGGTGCCGTGGTAGCCGTACGCCGTATAGCGCACCTGGCCGCCCTTGGCTTCCACGCGTGCGCGGATCGCGGCGGAAGCGTCGATCAGGTACTTCAGCGTGTTCGCCGAAACCTCGTCGAAGTTCATCAGGATCAGCTTGCCGAGGTCGCTGTCGAGCAGGGCGCGCGACGACATGAAGCGGTCGCCGCGGCCTTTATAAATGCGGTTGGCGATGGCGAGGAAGGCCTTGATCTTCGGGATGCCGCCGGCCATCGTGTGCGCGAAGAACACGTTGGCGCCGTCCGGGATCAGCTTGTCGATCTCGGCCATGGCGTCCTGGGCGGACCGGGTGAAGCGCTGCACGCCGGCGGTACGGCAGGCTTCGATCTTGGTCCAGTCCAGCTTGTCTTCTTGCCAGCTTTTGAGGGTAACACCGGACAGCATCTCGGTCGGATTCTGCTCGCCCGGGGGCGCGTCCATGTCGAAACCGGCCATCAGGGGCACATTGATGATGCGGCCGCCCAGCTTGGCTTCCGCTTCCGCGTGTTCTTCCGGCGTCAGCGCGCGCAGGGTGCCGTCGTCGTTGCGGCGGCCGACGGTGATGCCGAGGATCGTCATGCCGGCGGCGCGCGCCTCGTCGATCAGGCCGTTCACATAGCCGCGGCCGAACAGTTCGCCGAACAGGACGAAGACGTCACCTTGGCGGTACAGTTTCGCTTGCGGGATGTGCCTCAGGGCTTTGTATTCGGTCATATTAGTCGCTACTACCTAAAAGTAAATTTATCCATGGGGTCAGAGCACGGTTCTTCTTTTAGGGCTCTGACCTCATCTAATTAAAAACAGCGCATTATACTGCTACTTGTTCGTGGAAACTGATGGTATTCTGGCAAGGTATTGACACGCCTTTCCATTCTTATTCCTACAGGTGATCCATGAAAGCTCTGCTTGCCGTCGCCATCCCATTCGTCCTGGCCGGCTGCGCCAGCACCACCGAACCTGCCGCCGCGGACATGCCCGCGCTGGGCGCCGCATCGACGGCGACAACGGACGCGGCGGTCCCGATCACCGGCAGCCGCATCCCGGCCAAGCGCACCGAGAAGATGGTCAGCCAGATCGGCGGCAAGGACTACAAGGACAACAAGAGCTCGCTGATGGCGCCGCTGCAGAGCAACTAGCGCCACCGGCCGGAACCGCTTAGCGGATCCGCATGCCCGGCTGGGCGCCGCTCACCGGCTCCAGCAGATACAGGCCCGGATTCGCTTTCTCGTCTTTCGCGGAGGCGCACAGCACCATGCCTTCCGACACGCCGAACTTCATCTTGCGCGGCGCCAGGTTGGCCACGAGCACCGTCAGCTTGCCGATCAATTGCTCCGGCTGGTAGGCCGACTTGATACCCGAGAACACATTACGATAGCGGCCTTCGCCCACGTCCAGCGTGAGGCGCAGCAGCTTGCTCGAACCTTCGACGTGCTCACAATTGACGATCTTCGCCACGCGCAGGTCGATTTTCGTGAAGTCGTCGATCGAGATTTCCGGCGCCAGTTCCTCGATATCCGACGCTTCGGCGGAGGGAGCGGCTGCGGCTTCGACGGCCGCAGGCGCTGCGACGGCAGCCGGCGCCGGCTTGTCGAACAGGTCCTCGACCATCTTGGCGTCCACGCGCTGCATCAGGTGGCTGTAGGCGCCGATCGTGCGGCCCAGCAGCGGCGCGTACACGCGCTCGCCCTGGGTGTCTTCCCACGAGTACGCCTCGTCGCCGAGGAATTCGCGCACGCGCGCGGCCACGTGCGGCAGCACCGGCGACAGCATGATCGTCAGCTGGCGGAACAGGATCAGCGCGGTCGTGCACACGTCGTGCAGCTCGGCCGACTTCGTCTCGTCCTTGGCCAGGATCCACGGCTTGTTCTCGTCGACGTAGCGGTTGGCGACGTCGGCCACTTCCATGATCTCGCGCAGCGCCTTGCCGAACTCGCGCGACTCGAAGTTCGCCGCGATCGCGGCCTGGCGTTCACCGTTCTCACCATGGAGGGCGCGGGAGACCCATTGTTTCGCATCATCCGACAAGGCCGACGCCAGCTTGCCGTCGAAACGCTTGGCGATGAAGCCGGCGCAGCGGCTGGCGATGTTCACGTACTTGCCGATCAGGTCGCTGTTGACGCGCGCGACGAAGTCGTCGCCCGTGAAGTCCAGGTCTTCGACGCGGGCGTTCAGCTTGAACGCGAGGTAGTAGCGCAGCCATTCCGGGTTCATGCCCAGCTGCAGGTAGCGCAGCGGCGAGATGCCCGTGCCGCGCGACTTCGACATCTTTTCGTTGTTCACGGTCAGGTGTCCGTGGACATTGACCTTCAGCTTGTCGATGACCGGGTGGCCCGAGAAGTTCAGCATCGCCGGCCAGAACAGCAGGTGGAACGACACGATGTCCTTGCCGATGAAGTGCACCTGCTCGGCGGATGGATCCTTCAGGAAGGCTTCGTAATCGATGCCCTGCTTTTCGAAGTAATTCTTCAGGCTGGCCAGATAGCCGACCGGCGCGTCCAGCCACACGTAGAAGAATTTACCCGGCGCATCCGGAATCGGGATGCCGAAATAGGGCGCGTCGCGCGAGATGTCCCAGTCGGCCAGCTTTTCGCCGTTCTCGCCCAGCCATTCGGAAACCTTGTTGACCATTTCCGGCTGCAGGCGGCCCGGCGTGTTCAGCCACTCCTTCAGGAATTGGAAGCAGCGCGGATCGGACAGTTTGAAGAAGTACTGTTCGGACGGCTTCAGGATCGGCGTCGAGCCGGTGAACACGGAGTACGGATTGATCAGCTCGGTCGGCTGGTAGGCGGCGCCGCACACTTCGCAGTTGTCGCCGTACTGGTCCTTGGCGTGGCAGACCGGGCACTCGCCCTTGATGTTGCGGTCGGCCAGGAACATGCCCTTGGTCGGGTCGTAGAAGCGGTCGACGGTCTTGGTATAGATGAGGCCGGCATCGCGCAGCTTGCGGTAGATGCCCTGCGACAGGTCGACGTTTTCCGGCGAATCGGTCGAATACCAGTTGTCGAAGGCGATGTGGAAACCGTCGAGGTACTGGGCGCGGCCGGCGGCGATGCGGGCCACGAATTCCTGGGGCGTCACGCCTTCCTTCTCGGCGGCGATCATGATCGGGGTGCCGTGGGTGTCGTCGGCGCCGACGAAGTGCACCACGCGCTGCTCATTGCCGTCCTTTTGCATTCGCTGGAAGCGGACCCAGATGTCGGCCTGGATGTATTCCATCATGTGGCCGATGTGGAAGGCGGCGTTGGCGTAGGGCAGGGCGGTGGTGACGAACAGCTTGCGTGTCATGGTCGGGACTGGGGGTGAATGTGTGAAAAAAGGCATTTTACCAGCGGATGACCCCAAACGCGCAGGCGGGTATCAAGGCTTTTGTCATCGCGACAAGGGCTGTTGGCCAGTCAATACGCGGATTTTTGCTACACTTGCATATCACATCAGGGGAACCCAATGAGCATCACAGCAGA
>JBJMVU010000018.1:0-61332 GCA_045810485.1 Massilia sp.
AACGACGTGCTTAGCGTGGGAGCGACGTGCTTAGCGCGGGAACCACGTGCCTAGCGCGGGAGCGACGTGCTTAGCGTGGGAGCGACGTGCTTAGCGCAGGAGCGACGTGCTTAGCGTGGGAGCGACGTGCTTAGCGCGGGAGCGACGTGCTTCGCGCGGGAACGACGTGCTTGCTTAGTCGACGCGCTTGACGGACTCGCGCACGACCAGGTTCAGCTGCGGCACCTCGATGTCGAGCATCTCGTGCCCGATCATCTTGACGATCGCGCGGCCCAGGCACTTGCCGACGTCGAACAGCGGCTGGCGCACGGTGGTCAGCGGCGGCGTCGTGTACATGGAGCTGTGCAGGTCGTCGAAGCCGATGACGGAAATATCTTCCGGCACGCGGATGCCGCGCCGGTACAGCGCCAGGCGCGCGCCGTACGCGGTCAGGTCGTTCGCGCAGAAGATCGCGGAAAAGCGCTGGCCCGATTCCAGCAGGCGTTCGACGGCCAGCAGGCCGCTCGATTCCTGGAAGTCGCCGCCGACGATCAGCTGCTGCTGTTCCTTGATGCCGTGCTTGGCCAGCGTGTCGCGGTAGCCGGCCAGGCGGGCCAGCGCATCCTGGTGGTCGGACGGGCCGGTGATGAACGCAATGTTGCGGTGGCCCTGGTCGATCAGGTAGCCCACCGCTTCGCACGCGCCCCAGTAGTTGTCGAGGCAGAAGCCGTACGCGCGCGGCGCGCTCAGGTCGCGGCCGAAGGCGACGATGGGCACGCGCTGCGACAGCTTCAGGATCTGCGCGTCCTTCAATTTACCGCTCAGGATCACGAGACCGTCCACGCGGCGCGCGATCAGGAGCTCGATGCGCTCGGCCTCCTCGTCCGCATGCCAGTGGCCGGACACGATCAGCGGCGCGTAGCCCGTGCCCTGCAGGGCCTCGTCGATGCCGGCCATCGCGTCGGCGAAGTAGCCCGATACGAGCGACTGCGTCAGGACGCCGATGGTGCGCGAGCTGCCCGTCTTGAGGTTCTGGGCGAGCACGTTCGGCTTGTAATTGAGCTTTTCGATGACGCTTTCGATGGCCTGGCGCTTCTCCTCCGACACCTTGGCGGTGCCGTTCAGGAAGCGCGACACCGTCGCCGCGGACACGCCCGCAACACGGGCGACCTCGTGGACCGTGACCATCGGCGAACTACTGGGATCCTTTTTCATGCGTTTCGGCCTGCATATATACACGGCGTCTGCCGCGAAGCTCGTGAATATACACCAGGACATGCCCCTTTGACATGTGGCGTTGATGCTTGGAAGGAAAAAATGGTGTTGACACCCGGCCAATGACGCATGTACGATGAAATCGATTTCAAAGTTTCATTTCATAACGACTACAACCGCGCATCATGACCGACTCCATCCGTTTTCCTTCCAACTTCACGTGGGGCGTCGCCACCAGCGCCTTCCAGATCGAAGGCGCCTTTGACGCCGACGGCAAGGGCCCTTCGATCTGGGATACGTTTTCGCACGATCCCGCCAACATCATCGACGGCAGCAACGGCGACGTCGCCTGCGACCATTACAACCGTTACCGCGACGACGTGGCGATGATGGCGTCGCTGGGCGTGAACGCCTACCGCTTCTCGATGGCGTGGGCGCGCGTGCAGCCGACCGGCAAGGGTGCGTGGAATGAAGCGGGCTTCGATTTCTACACGCGCCTGCTGGACGCGCTGGACGAAAAAGGGATCGTGGCGCACATCACGCTGTACCACTGGGACCTGCCGCAGGGCCTGCAGGACGACGGCGGCTGGATGTCGCGCGACACGGCCCACCGCTTCGCCGACTACGCGGCCGAAGTGGCGCGCCGCTTCGGCAACCGCGTGGCCAGCATCGCCACGCACAACGAACCGTGGTGCACGGCGAACCTCGGCTACGGCAACGGCCAGTTCGCGCCCGGCGTCGCGGATAAAAAACAGGCGATCCAGGTGTCGCACCACCTGCTGCTGTCGCACGGCCTCGCCATGCAGTCGATGCGCGCCGCGAATCCCACCTGCCAGCTCGGCATCGTGCTGAACCAGTGGACCGCGGAACCGGCCACCGACACGGAAGCGGACCGCCGCCTGGCCGCGCTGGAATGGGCCAATTCGATCGCGTGGTTCATGGACCCGATCTTCAAGCGCCGCTACCCCGCCCTGTCGCTGGAAGCGCACGGCGCGAATGCGCCGGTCGTGCACGCGGGCGACTTCGACATCATCGCCCAGCCGCTCGACTTCCTGGGCGTGAACTACTACCGCCGCGAAGTGATGAGCGCCGACGTCCCGCCGAAGAAGCCGGAAGGTGGCCTCGGCTTCACCGACATGGGCTGGGAAATCTATCCGCAAGGCCTGACCGACCTGCTGGTGCTGCTGAAACAGGAGTACCCGGACCTGCCGCCGGTGTACATTACGGAAAACGGCATGGCCGCGGTCGACAGCATCGGCGCCGACGGCCAGGTCGACGACACCCAGCGCGTGGAATACGTGCGCACCCATCTGGAGGCCCTGAAGGCCGCGATGGATGCGGGCGTGGATGTGCGCGGCTACTTCCTGTGGAGCCTGATGGACAATTTTGAATGGAATTCCGGCTACGAGAAGCGGTTCGGCATCGTGTATGTCGACTATGCCACCCAGCAGCGCACCCTGAAGGCGAGCGCCCTGTGGTACCGCGACTTCATCGCCGGCCAGCGCGCAGCACTGCGCGCGGCCTGACCCCGCCGGGGGTGAAGTGAAAAAAACAGGAGACCGAGGAAGACATGAGGGACACCATGGATGACGTACTTTTCGGCGGCGCCCGCCTGCTCGCCGACATCGGCGGCACGAACGCCCGCTTCGCGCTGCAGCGCGGCCCCGGCCGCATCGAGGAAATCGCGACGCTGTCCTGCGCCGCCCACGCAACGTTCACGGATGCGGTGCGCGCCTACCTGGCCGGTCATCCCGGCGCCGCCCGTGAAGTGCGCCACGCCGTGATCGCGATCGCGAATCCGGTCGAGGGCGATTTCGTCAAGATGACGAATCACCACTGGCAGTTCTCGATCGACGCGGCGCGCCGCGACCTCGGTCTCGACACGCTGCTGGTCGTGAACGACTTCGCCGCACTGTCGATGTCGGTGCCCGGCCTGGCCGACGCGGACCTCCAGCAGGTCGGCGGCACCCGCGTCAGCCCGGATGCCGTGATCGGCCTCGTGGGCGCGGGCACGGGCCTCGGCGTCGGCGGCGTCATTCCGGACGGCGGCCGCTGGACCGTGCTGCCCAGCGAAGGCGGCCACGTCGCGTTCTCGCCGTCGAATGCGCGCGAACAGGCGATCCTCGCCTACTGCTGGACGAAGTGGGACCACGTGTCGGCCGAGCGCCTGATCTCGGGCCCGGGCCTGGCGACGATCCACGAGGCGCTGTGCGCCATCGACGGCGTCGCCGGTGAGGCGCTGGAACCGGCGCAGGTCGTCGAGCGCGGCCTGGCCGGCAACAAGCTGTGCGCGGAAGTGCTGGACGTCTTCTGCGGCGCCCTGGGCACCATGGCCGCGAACGTGGCCGTGACCCTGTGCGCGCGCGGCGGCATCTACATCGGCGGCGGCGTCGTGCCGCGCCTGGGCGAGTTCTTCGCGAAGTCGTCGTTCCGCGCCCGCTTCGAGAACAAGGGCCGCTTCACCGATTTCTGCAGGCAGATCCCCGTGTACGTGATCCACGCGCCCTACCCCGCCCTGGCCGGCGCCGCCGCGATGCTCGACCAGCAACTGGTCGACGCCCGCGCCGCAGCGCAGCGCGCCCCGATCGACTCCGTCACGGCGACCCACCATGCGCACGCCTGACCGCATCAGCCACCCCCTGCTGTGGGTACCCACCGGGTACTTCACGATGGCGATGGGCTACGTCATGCTGACGAGCGTCACCGCCATCATGTTCAAGAACATCGGCATGGACAATGCGCGCGCCGCCGCGTATTCGAGCTTCCTGATCTTCGCCTACACGGCGAAACCGCTGTTCGCGCCGTTCGTCGAGATGTACCGGACGAAGAAATTCTTCGTGCTGCTGATGCAGGTGCTCATCGCGCTGGGCTTCGCCGGCGCCGGGCTGGCGATGAGCATGCCGAACTGGATGGTGCTGATGCTGTCGCTGTTCGTCCTCATGTCGTTCATCGGCGCGACGCAGGACATCGCCAGCGACGGCGTGTACGTCACGTCGCTCGACACGCGCACGCAGGCGCTGTACTGCGGCGTGCAGAGCCTGTCGTGGAACGTCGGGCCGATCGTCGCCTCCGGCTTCCTCGTCTACCTGAGCGGACGCCTGCACACGGACGTGTTCCACCATGACCCGAAGGTCTTCGGGCCGGACTGGATGGACGCATGGCGCGTGATCTTCTTCATCGTCGCCGGCATCGTCCTCGTGATGGCCGCCTGGCATGCGCGCGTGATGCCGGAGGGCGCGCGCGCGGAAAACACGCCGACGAGCGTGCGCGGCGCCGCCGGCATCCTGTGGGATTCGTTCGTCACGTTCTTCCAGAAGCGCGACGTGTGGAAGATGATCGCCTTCGCGTTCCTGTTCCGCTTCAGCATCGGCATGCTGGAAAAGATCGGCCCCTTCTTCATGGTCGATTCGGCCGCGAAGGGCGGACTGGGCCTGTCCAACGAGAGCCTGGGCATCATCTACGGCACGTGGGGCCTGATCGCGGTACTCGTCGGCTCCCTGCTGGGCGGCATGTTCGTCGCGAAGCGCGGCCTGAAGCGCACGCTGTTCATCCTGTGCTGCGCCGTCAACATCCCGAACCTGACGTTCCTCGCGATGGCGATGGTGCTGCCGACGGACGGCTGGACGATCGCCGCCGGCGTCATCGTGGAAAAATTCTTCTACGGCTTCGGCTCGGTCGGCTACATGATCTACCTGATGCAGCAGCTCGCGCCGGGCAAGTACACGACGACGCACTACGCGTTCGGCACGGGCCTGATGGGGCTGTGCATGATGGTCACGGGCACGATCAGCGGCGTGCTGCAGGAATACCTGGGCTACGTCAGCTACTTCGTCGCCGTGATGATCGCCACCATCCCGTCGTTCCTCGCGACGTGGTTCGCGCCGTTCCACCACGACGACGGCATGGGCGCCGGGAGCGTCAAGCCGGCGCCGGCCGCCAACGACGCGAACGCCAGTCACCGCGCGGCCTGAGATCCGGGCCGCCATGTCGAGCCGGGCTGCGTGCCCGGCTTTTTTTATGCAAAATTCGCGGTCAGGGCACATTTCTGATCAATGTCCACATGGCCAATGCGCTTATCGAGGAACCGCGGCTTCGGCGCGTGGATCCGCCCATCTACGCTCTTCCGACGGGCACAATTGCCTGAAAGACCGTGCTCCAAAAAGTGCTCTGACCCCGGATTTTCAACCCCGAATTTTCAGATCGGGTCGGTCGCCAGCTTCGACCGTCGCACCGGCGCCCGGATGCCGTAGCGCTGCGCCGACTGCCGCACGAGGCGTTCGAACCATGGCGGCGCATCCGGGGAGACCACGATGCTGCGCAGCAACCGGTCCGCGTCGATGGGCACGACGATGCCGGGCTGGCGCAGGTCGGGCCTGGACGCGGCGCGGGTGCGGTCGATGATCACCCGCACTTCCTTCTCGTATTCGTAGGCCTTGGTCTTGTAGGCGAAGATGCGCGTGTAGTCGGGCGAGACGTCCAGCTTCGGGTCGCTCCAGTGCTTCACGTATTCCACCCGCGCGATCGAGATCTTGTGCTCGGCGATGCCCCCGGCGATGTCCGCCAGCTGCCCGGCCGTCGTCACCAGCGCCACCGCGCATTCCGACTTGCCGTACAGCGCCCACATGGCCGCGCTGTCGTCCTGGTTGCGGTGCCAGCAGTTGATGTAGACGGATTCACGCATGCGCCGCTTGAACTGTTCGTAGTCGTAATCGATCTCGCCGCGCGCGTGCGCCTCGCTGATCTGGGCGCGCAGCGACGGCGTGAACGCGCCTTCGAACTTGTCGCTGAAATGGTCGGCGCGGCAAAAGAACAGCGTCGAATTCTCGAAGAAATCGAACAGCTTGGCCGCGTCGAGATAGCGCCACAGCACGGTGTCGCGGCGCAGCTGTTCGCCGGCGTTGCGGATGGGCAGGCTATTGACGACTGCAGTATCCATGGCTCGAAACTCGGGTTTACCTATTGTTTACGTGATTGTAGTGCGCGCGCGGCCGCTGTCATCGAACAGCCGTGCGCGTGTAGGACTATGCCGATCAGGAGGCTGCGCGGCAGCGCACGCACGCATCGCCGAGCCCGCAAACCATCCCTTGTGGGTAGAATAGTTAAAAAGGAAGCCTGGCGCCGACACAATGCCCGCAGGCACGGGCTCACGGCGCGGGCGCGGATCGGCCCATGATCATCCAAAGGACACATCGGTACGTCAATATCGCAGCGGCCATCAGCATCGCCGTGCTGCTCGCGGGCATTTCCACGCTCGCCGTCGGCATCCAGCGTACGGCCGACTCGTGGCGCTGGGTCAACCACACGCGCGAAGTGCTGCAACACGTACAGGGCGCCCAAAGCCTGATCAACGAGGCGGATGCACTGCAAAAATCGCTGCGGCTGGAATACAGCCGGCGCGACGATGCGGATTTCCAGGAGCGCCTGCACGCCATCCCGCGCGAACTCCACCTGTTGACGCAGTTGACCGCCGACAACCCCACCCAGCAACAGACACTGGCCGACCTGCGCCGCCTGCTGGACGGTTACGTGCGCAACCTGCGCACCGGCATGGAACGCGCCATGCCCTATCCCGACAAGGACGCCGAGCGGGCCTTGCGCCAGGCCATCGGGGCCCGGATCGCCGCGCTACAGGCCGAGGAAGAGCGCCTGCTCGTGCTGCGCGACGCGGCCGCCGCCGCCGACCGGGCGCGGACTATCGCGGCCGCCGGCGCCGTGTCGGTGCTGTCGGTCGCCCTGCTGTTGTTCGTCCGGGCGATGGCGCGCCGCGATGCCGCGTTCCTGGCCGACCAGCGCGCGAATCTCGACGCGACCCTGCGCAGCATCGGCGAAGCCGTGATCGCCGTCGACGTCTTCGGGCGCGTGCGGTTCATGAACCGCGTGGCTGAGCAATTGCTCGGATGCGAAGAGCGAGAGGCGCGCGACCAGTTGCTCACGACCGTGTTCCGCATCGCGCGCTCGAGCGCCGACGACGACGCGCTGGCCGCGGCGCTGCGGGCGGCGCTGCGCGACAGGCAGGTCGTCACCGGCGTCCCGATCGCCGGCAGCAGCCCCGCCCAGCCGGAGCGGATGCGGGCCTGGCTGCTGCACTGCCAGCCGCTGCTCGTCGACGGCGAGGTGCGCGGCGCCGTGATGAGCATGCTGGACGTGACGGAACTGAAGCGCACGCAGCGCGAACTCGGCGATGCCAATGCGTTGCTCGAACAACGCATCCAGGCGCGCACGGAACAGCTGGCCGAGGCCAATATGGAGCTGCGCGCCTTCGCCCACACCATCGCGCACGACCTGCGCGCGCCGCTGCGCAACGTGCAAGGCTATGCGGCCGCGCTGCTGGAAGACGAGTCGGCCACGCTGAGCGCCACGGGCGAACGCTTCCTGCGGCGCATTCTCGCCGTCAGCCAGCACATGGACCGGCTCGTGACGGACCTGCTTGCCTACAGCCAGCTGTCGCGCGCGGAGCTGCGCCTGCAGCCGGTCGAACTGGACCGCGTCGTGCAGCTCGCGCTGGGCGACATGGAAAGGCAGATCGCGGCCGCCGGCGCGCGGATCGAGGCCCCCTCCCCGCTGCCCACGGTGCTCGGCAACGAAGCCGTCCTCGTGCAGGTGTTCGACAACCTGATCGGCAATGCGCTCAAGTTCGTGGCGCCGGGCGTGGCGCCGCACGTGCGCATCGACGCCAGCGTGGACGCCGACGCGGCCTGGGTGCGCATCGCGGACAACGGCATCGGCATCCCGGAGGACAAGCGCGAGCGCATCTTCGACGTGTTCGAGCGCCTGCACGGCGAAGACCAGTACCCGGGCACCGGCGTCGGCCTCGCGATCGTGAAAAAAGGCGTCGAGCGGCTGGGCGGCACCATCCGCGTCGAACCCGCGGCCGCCGGCGCCGTATTCAGCCTGTGCCTGCAACGGCCGCGACCGCAATGCCAACCCGCCGCCGCGCCCGCGGATGCGCCGCCGGTGGCCTGACGGGCCGCGTCATTACGGCTACAATAGCAGTGCTTGCACTATGACAAGTCCTGCCTCCACACTCACCATGCCCCTGCGTCTCCTCCTCCTCGACGACAATCCCGACGACCGCCTGCTCGCGCGCCGCGAACTCGAACGCCACTTCCCCGGCTGCCAGATAACGGAAGTGGGCGACCGCGCCGGCTTCGAACAGGTGGCCGACGCCGGCTTTCCGTTCGACCTCGTCATCACCGACTACCAGATGCGCTGGACGACGGGCCTGGACGTGCTCAAGCTGATCAAGGCCCACGACCCGCAGCTGTCGGTCGTCATGTTCACCGCGACCGGCACCCAG
Organism: Massilia sp.; assembly: GCA_045810485.1. Lineage (GTDB taxonomy): Bacteria > Pseudomonadota > Gammaproteobacteria > Burkholderiales > Burkholderiaceae_D > Telluria. The sequence continues at coordinate 8,492 of JBJMVU010000018.1, forward strand.
GAAATCGCGGTGGAAGCCATGAAGCACGGCCTGGACGACTACGTCATCAAGAGCCCGCGCCATTACGCGCGCCTGCCCGTCGCCGTCCGCACCTGCCTCGACCGCACCGAGATCCGCTCGCGCGCCATCCGCAGCGAGACCCGGCTCGCGTCGCTGCTCGAGAACATCCAGCTGGGCGTGTTCCGCATTTCGCTCGACGGCGAGATCGAGGAAGGCAACCGCGCGTTCTGGAGCATGCTGGGCCTCGCGTCCGGCGAATTCTCGAAGGCGTCGCACCACCCGCTGATCGAGGACGTGCGGCGGCACCTCCCGGAACTCAAGGCGACCCTGGACGCGGCCGACCTGCAGCTCGACGTGGGCGACCCGGACACGGGCGGACGCGCGTTCAAGGTCAAGCTCGTGCGCGTGCGCGTGAACGGCCACGACGCGGTCGATGGCATCGCCGACGACGTCACGTCGCTGCGCCGCGCCGAACTCGAGATCCTGCGCCTGAACGCCGACCTGGAACAGCGCATCGCCACGCGCACGCGCCAGTTGCAGGAAGCGAACGAGGCGCTGGAAACGTTCGGCTTCTCCGTCTCGCACGACATGCGCGAGCCGCTGCGCACGATCCAGGGCTATGCCAACGTCCTCAAGCAGGATTTCGCCGAGGGCAACCTGGACAAGGCGGCCCTGTACATCGGCCGCATCGAGGCCGTCGCGCACCGCGTCGACACGATGGTATCCGACCTGCTCGAATTCGCCCGGCTGTCGCGCACGGAGATCGCCACCGAGTCCGTCGGCATTCGGGAAGCGCTGCACGAGGTGACGGCCGCGCTGCACGCCGAGATCCAGCAGGCGCGGGCGCGGCTGCACGTCGACGTCCCGGACGGCCTGACCGTGCGCGCGCACCGCCAGACGGTCGTGCAGGCGCTGACGAATCTCGTGTCGAACGCCGTCAAGTTCGTGCGGCCGGGCGAGACCCCGGTCGTGCGCATCGCGGCCGTGGAGGCCGGATCGATGGTGCGCGTCACGGTCGGCGACGACGGCATCGGCATCGCGCCGGCCGCCCAGGCGCGCATCTTCAACGTGTTCGAACGCCTGCACAGCGAAGAGGAATACCCGGGCACGGGCGTCGGGCTCGCGATCGTCAGGAAAGGCGTGGAACGGATGGGCGGCCGCGTGACCGTCGAATCGGCGCCGGGCGGCGGCGCCACGTTCACGGTCGACCTGCCCGCGCCGCCAGAGCCGGCATGAACGTCGCCGCCATCAACGGTGCGCCACGGGAATGAGCGCCGGCTTGCCCTTGTCCTTCAGCAGGAACACCACGAAGCGCGCGGGTTTCGTCTTGCTCGCGTTGCGGCCGACCGTGTGCACGTCGCGCGGCCCTTCGTAAAACGTCTCGCCGGCGTGCAGCGTCTTTTCCTTGCCGCCTTCCACGCCCATGACGATGGTCCCTTCGAGCACGTAGACGAAGCCGTGCGCGTCGTGGCGGTGCACCGGGTCGGCGGCGCCGGGCGCGTAGTCGACGGTGAGCATCATGACCTCTTTTCCCGGCGCGTCGGACAGCGCCTGGTTCATCAAGGCGGTGACGACGGGTTCGGGCGGGGCCGCCTGGGCGAACGTGGCGAAGGCGGCGAAGGCAAAGGGAGTGAGCCGGTACATGATCGAGGTCCTTGTTTGAGCGTGAAAGCGCCAGTGTAGGGAGGACGGCCGCCCGGCGACAGGCGCCCGCGGGGACGCATGCCGGTGCCGCAAAAACACCAATCCGCGCACCGGGCGCTGGCAGGAAACCGGGGATTTTTGTCATTGCCGCCGGGCCGCGGCGGGCCTACCATCGGCGTACTTTCGTACTGACAGGACAGCCGTGCCGCGCAGCCTCACCAACGTGTTACCCAACCCCGACTGCAATGACGCGCTGGCGTCCAGCTTCGCCACCACGTATGCAGGCGTCGTCGCGTTCATGGCCGTCGTCCACGAAGGCAGCTTCGCCCGGGCCGCCGAGCGGCTCGGCATCGGCCGCTCCGCCGTCAGCCGCAGCGTGCTGAAACTGGAGACCCAGCTCGACACGAGGCTGTTCCTGCGCACGACGCGCAGCACGGCGCTCACGGCCGAGGGCCAGCGCTTCTTCGACGGCTGCCGGCCCGGCGTCGACCGCATCTTCCAGGCGCTCGACGAGATGCGCGAGCTGCGCACGGGCGTCCCGCGCGGCCATCTGCGCATCTCGTCCACCGTGGGCTTCGGCCGCAAGATCGTCGCGCCGCTGCTGAATGCGTTCCATGCGCGCTATCCGGACATCACGCTCGACCTGATCCTCGACGACCGTCCCACCGATTTCACGTCCGACCGCATCGACGTCGCCTTCCGCAATGGCCGCATGGACGACAGCCAGATCGTCGCCAAGAAGCTCATCCCGATGCGCATGCTCGTGTGCGCATCGCCCGCGTACGCACGTCTGCACGGCCTGCCGCGCACGCCGGACGAACTGGCGGGCCACGGCTGCGTCAACTTCCGCTTCGCGTCGGGCCGGCTGTTCGACTGGGAATTCAAGGTCGATGGCGCCGTGCGCAAGCACACGCCTCAGGGCTGGCTCTGCTTCAACGACGCCGATCTCGTGCTGCAGTCCGTCCTCGACGGCGACGGCATCGCGCAAATGGCCGGCTACCAGATCCGCGAGCACCTGCGCGCCGGGCGCCTCGTCGCCTGCCTCGCGGAGTACGCGCCGGAGAACCGCGGCCACTTCCTGTGCTACCTGAGCCGGCACCACATGCCGATGCGCGTGCGGGTCTTCGTCGACGACATCTCGCAGCGGATCCGCGCCCTCGGCCTGGACGATCCGGACCTCGCCGGCTGCGGAGACCGGTCATGAGCCGGACCGCCTGGGCCTGCGCACTCGGCGCCATCGTGTTGTGGGCCCTGTTCGCGACGCTCGTGCGCCTGGCGGGCGACGCGCCGCCGCTGCTGCTGACGGGCGTCGCGCTGTGCTGCGGCGGCCTCGCGTCCGCGCACCGGTGGCGCGAATGGCGCGTGCCGGCGGCCGTGCTGGCGTTCGGCGTCGCCGGCCTGTTCGTGTACCACGCGAGCCTCGTGGCCGCGTTCCGGCTGGCGCCCATCGCCGAGGCGAACCTGCTGAACTACCTGTGGCCGTTGTTGATCGTCATGCTGGCGCCGCGTGTCGATGGCCTGCGGCCGCGCCAGTTCGCCGGCTGCGCGGTCGCGTTCGCGGGTGGGGCCCTCGTCATCGCGCCGTCCGCCGCCGCCCTGACGTCGGCCCACCTCGCCGGCTACGCCCTCGCCGTGCTGGCCGCGTTCACGTGGGCGGTGTATTCGCTGCTGCCCGCGCGCCTGCCCGCCTATTCGTCGTGGGCCACCGGCGGCTTCTGCCTGGGCGCCGGCCTGCTCGCGCTGGCCGCGCACGCCTTGTTCGAGACGCCCTACCGGCCGACAGGCGCGGAACTGGCCGGCATGGCGGCCATCGGCGTCGGGCCGCTCGGCCTCTCGTTCGTATTGTGGGACCGCGCCATGCGCACGGGCCGCGCGGCGACGATCGGGTCGCTGTCTTACCTGACGCCCGTCCTGTCCACGCTCGCGCTGGCCGCCGCGGGCGCCGTGGCCGCGGGCGGCTGGTGGCGGCTCGGGCCCGCGCTGCTGCTCGTGGTCGCCGGGGTGCGCCTGTCGCGCTGATTGGTGCGTTTGCGGCACCACCGTGGGGCCGCCGGGCGCCCTACCGGCCGCGTGGTGAACTGCCTACACTCGTTGCGTACCACAACCACCAAGGAGAACGAGATGACCCAGCGTATCAACTACCTCAAGCAGGCCCCCGCCCTCTTCAAGAAGCTCGTCGAACTGGGCACGCTGATCAACGACGGCAGCATCGAGGAGAGCGTCCGCGACCTCGTCGCCATCCGCGCCTCGCAGATCAACGGCTGCGCCTTCTGCATCGACATGCATGTGAAGCAGGCGACCATCCACGGCGAGCGCCCGCTGCGCCTGCACCACCTGACCGCATGGCGCGAATCGACGCTGTTCGCCCCGCGCGAACGGGCCGCGCTGGCGTGGACGGAAGCGCTGACGACGCTGTCGCGGCAGGGCGTGCCCGACGAGATCTACGAGCGCGTGCGCACCCAGCTCACCGAGCAGGAACTGACGGACCTGACGTACGAGATCATGGCGATCAATGCGTGGAACCGCATCAACGTCGCATTCCAGCCCGTGCCCGGCTCGTACGACAAGGACTTCGGCCTTGACCGCGCGAACCTCGCGTAAAGGAGATATCCCATGAAGATCGTAGTCATCGGCGGCACGGGCCTCATCGGCGGCAAGCTCGTGAACCTCCTGCGCGCCCGCGGCCATGAAGCGCTGGCCGCATCCCCCAACTCGGGCGTGAACACGCTGACGGGCGAAGGCCTGGACACGGCGCTGGCAGGCTGCGACGTCGTCGTGGACGTGGCGAACTCGCCGTCGTTCGCGGACGACGCCGTGCTCGACTTCTTCACGACGTCCGGCCGCAACCTGCTGGCGGCGGCGCGCAGGGCCGGCGTGAAGCACCACGTCGCGCTGTCCGTCGTCGGCACGCAGCGCCTTGCCGACAGCGGCTACTTCCGCGCCAAGATCGCACAGGAAGAGCTGATCCGCGCGTCCGGCCTGCCGTACACCATCGTGCATTCGACGCAGTTCTTCGAATTCCTCGGCGGGATCGCGGCGTCAGCCGGCCAGGACGACACGATCGCGCTGTCGCCCGCCTTCATCCAGCCCATCGCATCGGACGACGTGGCGGCGGCGATGGCCGACGTGACGCTCGGCGCGCCCGCCAACGGCATCGTCGAGATCGCGGGGCCGGACCGCTTCCGCCTGTCCGACCTCGTGCGCGACTACCTCGCGACGAAGGGCGACACGCGCACGGTCCGCGCCGACGTCCATGCGCGCTACTTCGGCGCGGAGCTGAAGGAGGACACGCTGGTGCCGCAAGGGGCGGCGCGCCTCGGCGTCATCCGCATCGGGAGCTGGCTGCAGGCTCAGGCCCCGGCCAACCGCTTGCGGTAGGCCGACGGCGTCTCGCCCAGGTTGCGCCGGAACGCGGTGCACATCCGGTCCTCGTCGCCGAAGCCGCACTGGCGGGCGACCTGGGCGAGGTTCGCTTCGGACTGTTCGAGCATGCGCCGCGCCGCGCCGATGCGGAACAGTTCGACCGCCTTGGCGGGCGAGCGTCCCGTCCGGTCCTTGTAGACGCGGGCGAAGTTACGGGCGCTCATATGGGCCTGTGCGGCCAGGCGCTCCACGGTGAGGCCGCTCGCGTGCAGGTTGTCGAGGATCCAGGCGTGCAGCGCATCGAACGCCGCGTCGTCGCGCGCCTGGGCGCGCAGAAGCTCGCTGTGCTGCGCCTGGCCGCCGGAACGCTTCATGAACACCACCAGTTCGCGCGCGACGTCCATCGCGAGCGCGCGCCCGCAATCCTCCTCGACGAGGGCCAGCGCGAGGTCGATGCCGGCCGTGACGCCGGCCGACGTCCATACGGGATCCTGGCGCACGAAGATCGCCTCGCGGTCGACGTCCAGCGCGGGAAAGCGTTGTTCCAGCGCGTCCGCCATGTTCCAGTGCGTGGCCACGCGGCGGCCATCCAGCAGGCCCGCCTGCGCCAGCAGGAACGCGCCCGTGCATACGGACACCACGCGGCGGGCGGCGGGCGCGGCGCCTGCGATCCAGTCGACCGTCGTGCCGACGTCCGCCAGCACGGCCGAGATCCCGGGCGCGCCGGGCACGAGGATCGTATCGATGGCGCGGCCGGCGAACTGCGCGGCCGGCAGCGTGTCGAGCGCGACGCCTTCCGCCGTGCGCACGAGGCCGCCGTCCACGCTGACCGTATGCCGCTCGTACGGCGCGAGGCCCCGCTCCGCCATGCGTTTGCCCGCGCACCAGAACACCGACTGCGGTCCCGTGAGGTCGAGCAGGCCCATGCCCGGGAAGGCGACGAAGAGGACGAGCGGTGTGGCGAGGGCAGGTGTCATGGTAAGTACGGCTGGGTGAATCGTGCGATCTTACTGGCCGCGGCGGCGAAGTCAAGTACGGCGCCGCCACGGGCTGCCTGCACCGGAATCGGGCAGCGTGGGCCGTATTTCGCTGGCACGCTTCTTGATATTACTTCCATGTCGACATCACGGAAGACGGCCATGACAGACTTTTTCAATGAGATGGCGGCGGACGGCACGGACGCCGTGCGCGACCACTATCGCGCATTCGACGACTGGCTGCGGCACCAGCCACCCAACCGGATCGAACGCAAGCGCGCGGAGGCGGACCTCACGTTCCGGCGCGTCGGCATCACGTTCGCCGTGTACGGCGACGGCGCCGGCACCGAGCGGCTGATCCCGTTCGACACGATCCCGCGCATCATCCCCGCGCACGAGTGGGCGAAGCTGCAGGCCGGCCTCGTGCAGCGGATCAAGGCGCTGAACATGTTCGTGCACGACATCTACCACGACCAGGACATCGTCCGCGCCGGCATCATCCCGGCGCAGCAGATCTACCAGAACGCGCAGTACCGCCCGGAGATGCAGGGTATCAGCGTCGCGTCCGACATCTATGCCCACATCGCGGGCGTGGACATCGTGCGCGCCGGCCAGGGGGAATTCTACGTCCTGGAAGACAACCTGCGCGTGCCGTCGGGCGTGTCGTATATGCTGGAAGACCGCAAGATGATGATGCGCCTGTTCCCGGAACTGTTCGCGCGCCACCGTATCGCGCCCGTGGAGCACTACCCCGACATGCTGCTGGAGAACCTGCGGTCCGTCGCACCGGCCGGCGTGCTCGACCCCACCGTCGTCGTCATGACGCCGGGAACGTACAACTCGGCGTACTTCGAGCATGCGTTCCTCGCGCAGCAGATGGGCGTCGAACTGGTCGAAGGCAAGGACCTGTTCGTGGACGCGAACGCCGTCTACATGCGTACGGTCCGCGGACCGCGCCGGGTGGACGTGATCTACCGCCGCCTCGACGACGACTACCTCGATCCGCTCGCGTTCCGCGCCGACTCCACGCTGGGCGTGCCGGGCCTCCTGTCCGTCTACCGCGCCGGCCGTGTCACGCTGGCCAACGCGATCGGTACCGGCGTCGCCGACGACAAGTCCATCTACCCGTACGTGCCGGACATGATCCGCTTCTATCTGTCGGAGGAACCGCTGCTGAACAACGTGCCGACCTGGCAGTGCCGGCGGCCGGAAGACCTGGCGTACACGCTGGCACACCTCGACCGCCTGGTCGTCAAGGAAGTGCACGGCGCCGGCGGCTACGGCATGCTGATCGGGCCGGCGGCCTCGAAACAGGAGATCGAGGACTTCCGGCGCCGCCTCGTGGCCCGCCCGGACGGCTACATCGCCCAGCCGACGCTGGCCCTGTCGGCCTGCCCCACGTACGTGGAAAGCGGCATCGCGCCGCGCCACATCGACCTGCGTCCCTTCGTTTTGTCGGGCAAGACCATCGCCATGGTGCCCGGAGGCCTGACGCGGGTGGCGCTGCGCGAAGGATCGCTGGTCGTGAACTCTTCGCAGGGCGGCGGCACCAAGGACACCTGGATACTGGAGGAATGATGCTGAGCCGCACCGCAGACCACTTGTACTGGATGGCGCGCTACACCGAGCGCGCCGAGAACACCGCGCGCATGCTCGACGTGGCCGTGCAGACGGCGATGCTGCCGCAGTCCGCCGTCGACACCGAGCAGGCCTGGCGCGCCATGCTCGGGATCTCCGAGCTGCAGGACGCGTTCGACGCCGCGTACGGTACGCTCGACGCCGGCAACGTACTCGCCTTCATGGTGAGCGACCCGGCCAACCCGTCGTCGATCGTGTCGTGCCTGACGGCGGCCCGCGAAAACGCCCGGGCCGTGCGCGGCGTGCTCACGACGGAAGTCTGGGAGACGCAGAACGCCACGTGGATCGAACTGCGCGACCGGCTGGGCGCCAGCCTGGACGCCGACCCGGGCGAGTTTTTCGACTGGGTAAAGCTCCGCTGCCACCTGGCGCGCGGCGTCACGCTCGGCACCATGCTGGATGACGAGGCGCTCGTGTTCATCCGCCTCGGCGCCTTCCTGGAGCGGGCCGACAACACCGCGCGCCTGCTGGACGTGAAATACCACGGCGCCGGTGCCGGCGCCACGCACGACGTGCTCACGCAGCGCGAATTCTATTACTGGGCGGCGCTGCTGCGCTCCGTCGCCGGCTTCGAAATCTACCGCAAGGTCTACCGCGATTCGATCACGCCCGCACGCGTGGCCGAGCTCCTGATGCTGCGCGCCGACATGCCGCGCTCCTTGCTCGCCTGCATGGAGCAGGTCGTGGCGAACCTGAAGGCTGTGCGCAACGACGTCTCCGCCGGCACGGAACGGCTGGCGGGGAAGATGCACGCCGAACTGCAGTTCGCGCGCATCGAGGACGTGCTCGCCGCCGGCATCGACGAGACGCTCGGCACCTTCATGGAAAACATCTACGCACTCGGCAACGGCATCAGCCGCGATTTCCTCGTCCCGCTCGGAGCCTGACATGCACCTCTCCATCCGCCACGAAACCCTGTACCGCTATTCCCAGCCACAGGTCTACAGCATCGAACAGCTGCACCTGACGCCGCGCGCCGAGCCGCAACAGCAGGTGCTGTCGTGGCACATCGCGACACCTGGCCATTGCGCGGCCTACGTCGACGCCTACGGCAACGCCTCGCACATGCTGACCTTGAACGCCCCGCACACCGCCGTGCGCATCCTCGTCGAGGGCGTCGTCGCGACAGTGCCGCTGGCGGGTGGCCGCCTGCAGGCGCACGACAACTTGCCGCCGCTGATCTTCACCGTCCCGACCCGGCTGACGCAGCCGACCACCGCGCTCGCCGACGTCGCGGCGGCCTGCCTGCCCGGGCGCGGGAGTCCGGTGGCCACGGCCGACCTGCTGCGCCTCGCGGCGCACATCCACGGTGCGGTCGCGTACCAGAGTGGTGCCACGCACGTGGGCACCGCCGCCGCCGAAGCGATGCTGCTCGGCGCCGGCGTCTGCCAGGACCATGCCCACGTGTTCCTCGCCTGCTGCCATGCGCACGGGGTACCGGCGCGTTACGTATCCGGCTACATCGACCCGGGCTCGACGGGCCACGCCGCCAGCCACGCATGGGTCGACGCCTGGGCCGAGGACCCGGACTTCACGGGCTGGATCAGCATCGACGTCACGCACAACCGGCTGATGACGGACGGCTACTGCCGCCTCGCGATCGGCCGCGACTACGAATCCGCGGCCCCCGTGCGCGGCATGCGGCGCGGCGGCGGCGACGAGGTCATGCGGGTCGAGGCGCAGATCGTCCCCGTGTAGAATGACCGCTTTTCTCAACCAGAACGGATTCCGCCGATGACTTACTGCGTGGGCATGCGCCTCGATGCCGGCCTCGTGTTCCTGGCCGATTCCCGCACGAACGCAGGCGTCGACCAGGTCGGCACGTTCCGCAAGCTCTCCGTATTCGAGAACCCGGGCGACCGCATGATGGTCATGATGACCGCCGGCAATCTGGCGATCTCGCAGGCCGTGCGCCAGGTCGTATCGGCCTACGTCAGCGAGGGCGGCGCGACGATCTGGACCGCCCCGGACATGTACGAGGCCGCGCGCATCGTCGGCGAGGCGGTCCGCACGGTATACCGGCAGGAGTCGGGCCGGCTGGCCGAGCACGGCGTCGACTTCAACATCAGCATCGTGTTTGGCGGCCAGATCCGGGGCGAGCGCTGCCGCCTGTTCTACGTCTACTCGGCCGGCAACTTCATCGAGTCGCATGACGAGAATCCGTATTTCCAGATCGGCGAGGCGAAGTACGGCAAGCCGATCATCGACCGCGTCGTCACGCCGCGCACCACGCTCGACGACGCCGCCAAGTGCGCGCTGATCTCGATGGATTCGACCCTGCGCTCCAATATTTCCGTCGGCCTGCCCCTCGACCTGCTCGTCTACGAGGACGGCCGCCTGGCCGTCACGCGCTTCGTCACCCTCGACGAACACAACCAGTACGTCCAGCTACTGCGCAACAGCTGGGGCCAGCAACTGAAGACCGTGTTCGAGGGCATCGCGGCGCCGGTGTGGGACGCGGCGCCGGGCACGACGGACAATGTGCTCTCCTCCACGAACATGCACAGCCGGCCCGTGCGCGCCGCGCTGCCCCCGGACATGGCGGCCGGGGCGCCGACAGCGCCGTTGCAGTCAGTCGCGGAACAGCCGCCCGCGCCTGCCCAGCACTGACCCGCCGTGCCCCAGGCCCAGGAAGCGATGATATTTTGCTGGCGACCGATATCGGGTTCGGTATCACCCATGTCGGTTAGTTGCAGAATACAGATAGGATGACCGAGGAAAAGCCAGCAATAACAACGACTTGGGTCGCCGGCGTGACGGCCTCCTGCCGCCGCCGGCGCCCCGATGCCGTTTTGACAGCGTTACCATGCATGCCCTACATTGCCGGATGCCCTGAACCCACGGACCTCACATGACGCCACACCGCCCTCGCCCGCCGCGCATCAAAGCGACGGTGCTCGCCCTCTGCGCCGCCATCGCCTGCATGGGCGCGCACGCCCAGGAAGAACCGCGCCCCGCCGCCGGCCTGTCGACCGCCACCTGGACAGCCGACAACGGCAACGGCACCTTCACGAACCCGCTGTTCTACGACGAGTTCTCCGACCCCGACATGATCCGCGTGGGCGACTGGTTCTACCTCACCGGCACGACGATGCATGCGATGCCCGGCCTGCCGATCCTGCGCTCGCGCGACCTCGTGAACTGGGAATTCCTCGGCTATGCGGTCGACAAGCTGGACTTCGGCCCGGCCTACCGGCTGGAAGACGGCAAGAGCATCTATGGCCAGGGCATCTGGGCGCCCAGCCTGCGCTACCGGAACGGCACCTTCTACATCTTCAGCAACGTGAACGGCCGCGCCACGCAGATCTTCAGCGCCACCGATCCGCGCGGCCCCTGGACGCACCGCGAGATGAAACGCAGCCTGCACGATCTGTCCGTCCTGTTCGACGACGACGGCAAGGCGTGGGTCGTATGGGACCATCAGCGCATGCACATCGCCCAGCTGACGGACGACCTCACCGACATCGTGCCCGGCACCGAGAAAGTGCTGTTCGCGCAGGACGCCGGCATGGGCGAAGGCGCGCATATCTACAAGATCCAGGGCAAGTACTACATCCTCAGCGCCAACTACGCCGGCGGGTTCCGCATGCCGGCCGCGCGCGCGGACAAGGTCGACGGCCCGTACGAAGTCAACCAGGCCATCAGCCGCGACGAAGACTTCGGCATGGCCCAGGGCTACCGCCTGAAGGACAACAACACGCCGACCGCGATCGCGCCGCCCAACCCGTCGGCCCGCAACGCCAACTCGCTGCACCAGGGCGGCATCGTGCTGACGCCGGCCGGCGAATGGTGGGGCTTCTCGATGATGGACTTCAATTCGGTCGGCCGCCTGCTCAGCCTTTCTCCGATCACGTGGAAGGACGGCTGGCCGTACTTCGGCCTGCCCGGCAACCTGGGACGCAATCCGCGCACGTGGGTCAAGCCGAAGACGGCGGCGCCCTCCCCCGTCACGGTGCCCTACGCCCGCAGCGACGATTTCTCGGGCACGTCGCTGCAGCCGGTCTGGCAGTGGAACCACGTGCCGGTCGACGGCCAGTGGTCGCTGACGGAGCGCCCCGGCTTCCTGCGCCTGCACGCGCAGCCGGCGACGTCGTTCTGGCAGGCCCGCAACAGCCTGACGCAGCGCGCGATCGGCCCGCGCTCGGCGCCGACGGTGACGCTGGATGCGTCCGGGCTTGCGGACGGCGACGTCGCCGGCCTCGCCCTGCTCAACCTGCCGTATGCGACGCTGGGCGTGGAAAAGACGGCCGGCGGCCTGCAGGTGGCGCTGTACGACCAGATCAGCGACCGCACCGTGCGCGTGCCGCTGCCGGCCGGCGCCACGCGCGTGCAGCTGCGCGCGGACTGCGACTTCCTCACCGAGCAGGCGCGCTTCAGCTGGTCGGCGGACGGCAAGGACTTCGCGCCCATCGGCGAGCCGTTCACGATGGTGTTCCAGCTGAAGACGTTCCAGGGCGTGCGCTATGCCCTCTTCAATTACAACCAGGCAGGCAAGACGGGTGGACATGCGGACTTCGACAGCATCGACGTCTACCAGCCGAACCCGCACGGGCTGATGCGCGCGATCCCGTTCGGGCAGCGCATCCAGCTCGCGGAATTCAAGACCGGCCGCAAGGTGGCGCCGTATCTGGTGAAGGACATGGGCCTCGGCCGCGTCGCGCTGCAGTCCGGCGCGGCGTGGGCCAGCGTCGATGCGAAGGGCGGCGTGGGCCTGCACAAGGGGAAACCCGGCAAGGCGGAGACCTTCCAGTGGATCGAGACGCCGACGGGGGAACTGGTGCTGATGTCGCTCGTGACGAACCGGTTCGTGCGCATCGATCCGGCCACGCATGCGGTGCGCGCGGACAGCCCGGGGCCGGTGCCGGATGGGAGCGACGGGGTGCGGTTTACGTGGTCGTTGACTGCGCAATGAAACGGGCTCTGTTCGCGCTCGTCATGTGAACGAATCCGTGGGGCCGTCCATCCCATTGATCGCTGCCGAGTTATCGGCGCCGGTGTTCGGGCGGCCGCGATCGTCATCCGCATCTGCCGCCTACGCGTACCGCCGTGGTCAGCCGTACGCCGCGGCCGGCCGGACCCGGCGACAATAATGCGCTCTACCGTACGACGGGGAAGATGCAATGGCACGCAAGGCCGCAATCGAGTTGAGCCAGGTCCGGCGCTACCTGGAACCGGGACCGGTGGTGCTGGTATCGTCGCGCCACGGCGACGCACGCGACATCATGGTGATGGGCTGGCATACCGTGATCGAATTCACGCCGTCGCTAATCGGCTGCGTGATCTCGTCGGCCAACCATAGCTTCGAACTGATCCGTGCCAGCGGCGAGTGCGTCATCAACCTGCCGACGAGCGCGTTGCTTGAGCAGGTGCTCGGCATCGGGTCGACCAGCGGGACCGACATCGACAAGTTCGAGACATTCGGCCTGACCCCGGAGGATTGCGAGCGGGTGCGGGCGCCCGCGATCGCCGAATGCCACGCCCAGTTCGAATGCCGGTTGCACGACGACAGCCTGGTCGGGCGCTACAATTTTTTCATCTGGGAGGTCGTCGCGGCACGCGCGCAGGCGGTACCGAAACACCCGGAAACGCTTCACTACAAGGGCGATGGCACATTCATGGTGTCCGGCAAGATCATTCACCGGCACCGCGCCGGCCTCAAATGAGCGGCTGGAGGTATCGGCTTCCAGGAACATGCCAACATGGCAGAAACTGTCGGCCCCGAACGGCAGATATCGGCGAAGCGCGGTCATTCCCCGAGATGAGTTTCTACGCAAATGTCGGCGGTCCACTGGACAGGCATCCCCGCTGCAAACAGCCGTCCAGGCCAGTCAGGATCTCCCGGCGTACCCGTCCAAAAACAGCCTGACCGCCGTTCTCGCCCAGGAAGCGAGGTCATTCTGGTCGGCGTCGCCAGGCAACGTATTCATGTCGTTGATTTTGCCGACCAGCACCATGAAATAGAACTCCGCCGAGCGCTTGACGGGCACTGCCGAGGGGGCAGGCGCGGGAAACGACTCGAGAATCGTGTGGATGTCCTGTATGCCGCGCGCACGGATTGACCCGAGAAGTTCTTTCGCCAGATTGGGCTGGAATCTTGAGTCCTTGTTGAGAAACTGCGCGAGCAACGCGCTCCCCTCGCGTGTCGCTGTCTCGAGCGTCTTGATGGTGTGCTGAAACAGCGCTTCGTCCAGCGTAACGAAGCTTCCCAGCAGGGGCCCCTGGCGGCCCCGCCATTGGCGCATGATCTCATCCATGACAGCCTCGCAGAGTTCACTCTTGTTGCTGAAGCGCGCATACAAGGTTTGCCTGGCCCCCCCGCAGCCTTCGCCATTGCATCCATGCCCGAACCGACGCGAACACCGCCAATAAAAAAGGAGCGGCCAGGAAAAAGGCCGCTCCGTGAATACCGGACCGCCAGCAAACGGCCCGGGGAGACGCAACTACATGATCAGAACGACGTGCGCAGGGACATGGTGTAACTGCGGCCCGGCTTGTTCTCGTCGAAGATCGCGTTGGAGAACGCCGTGTAGTTCTGGCTCTTCGCGTTGTTGAGGTTCCAGACGCTGACCGTCAGGTCCGCGTTGTAGCCGAAGCCGAACACCTTCTGCAGGTTCAGGCCGGCCGACATGTCGACCTGCGAGCGCCCCGTCGAATACGCATACACGCCGTTGCCCAGGCCCGTGTTCGTGTTGCTGATCAGGCTCGCCTGGTACTGGCGTGACACGCGCAGGTTCAGGCCGTCCTTCTCGTAGTACACGGTCAGGTTGTTGGTGCGCGGCGGGACGCCGGCCACCGGTGGTGCGCCCGCGGCTTCATCCTTCTGCTTCGTGTACGTGAAGTTGCCCGTGAAGCCGAAGCCTTTCACCGGCAGCATGTCCAGCGGCTGCTGCCACGTGAATTCCAGGCCGCGCACCTTCAGCTTGGTGTCGATCATGTACGGCTCGCTGACGATCACGTGCTTCTGATCGCGCCCGCCGGCGGCGTCCACGGCCGCCTGCTGGGCATTCGTCAGGCCCACCGTGCCGTAGATCTTGTCCAGGTCGGAAAGCAGGTAGTCGATCATGCGCGTGCCCGGACGGCTGACGATATCCTTGGCAAAGCCGGACAGCGCCACATAGCCTTCGCGGCTGAAATACCATTCCAGGCCCGCGTCCAGGTTGTTGGCCTTGAACGGCTTCAGGTTCGGATTCGACACCTGGCCCTGGTTCACGCCCTGGTCGCCGATCGAGAGCTGGGTCTGGTGCAGGTCCGCCGGGTTGGCGCGCGTGAGCGACTTGGAGCCGGACAGGCGGGCGATCACTTCCTTCGTCAGGTTGTACGAGAGGTTGAACGACGGCAGGATGTTGTGGTACTTGGTCGTTTCGTACACCCACGTCTGCGTGTCGGGGTAGCGGCCGCCTTGTTGCAGGCCCTGGGCGGCGTTGCGCGGATCCGGCGTGTTGACCGGGGCGCCGATCGTCTGCTCCGTCGTCGCGTAGCGCACGCCGGCGTTGTAGCGCAGCGTGCGGCCGAACACGGGGAAGCGGCCGTTGGTCTCGACATAGAACGCCGTGACCTTCTCGCGCAGGTAGCCGCCGTTGGTGGTCGGCACGTCGAAGAAGTGCTCGCGGTAGTGCTGGTAGTTGGTGTCCTTGGCAAACTTGTCCCAGTCGACCGTGACGAAGCCGTGATCGCTCTTGTGGACGTACTTCGCCAGGTCGGCGTTCGTGACGACGGAGCCCAGGTAGGTCAGCGGCGCCGTCATGCCCTGCGTGTAGCCGGTGCCGTAGCCGGGGTAGGCGGTGGCGGCGATCGGGCCCGGCGCGAAGCGGCCATCGCACTGGCCTTGCAGCGCCGTGTTCGGCTGGATGAACTGGTAGCTGGTCTGGTTGCCGCACGTGTAGTTCATCCACGAGTCGGCGTTGCCGTAATCCGTGTAACGGCGCGTGATGTCGTCGAACGAGCCGCCCACCTTGAGCGCGAACGTGTCGTCGCCCCAGTTCAGGTTCAGGCGCGAACCCTTGGTCGTGTTGCGGCGCTGGTAGATGTCGCCGCGCAGGCCGGACAGGTTCTGGCCCGGCTGGTACCAGCCGAACTTGGACGGGTCGTTGATGTCGATGTTGCTGGACATGACCGGAACCTGTCCGGGCGTCGTGTTGTCGTACTTGACGACGGTCGGCGCGGACTGGGTGGCCACCAGCACGGTCGGCATGTCGCGGTAGAACTCGCTGTCCGTGTAGTTGACGTGGCCGTCGATGGTCAGCCGGTCGGACGCGTGCCACTCGAAGCCCGGGTTGATGCTGCGGAAGTGCGTGTTTTCCTTCATCGGGCGGAATTCCAGGCCCCAGAAGGTGTTGGCCAGCGTCGCGCCCGTGATCGTGCAATAGCTTGAACAGTCGCTGCGGTCGAACGTCATGCCGATCGGGATCGGGGTGTTCGCGCGCATGCCGGCGGCCATGTCTTCCTGCTGCATCTTGTTGCCCTTCTGGGCGAAGATCAGGTCCGTGTAGACCATCCAGTCCTCGTTCGGCTGCCACTGGAAGCTCAGCGTCTCGCCGCGGCGGCGGCGCTCGCCGTCGTACACCAGGTAGCGCGGCAGGCGGCCCATCAGGCCGTTGTCGATCTGCTGGATCGTCGCGCCCGGGTTCAGCGCCAGCAGCATGGCGCGGTCGATGGGAGCGCCCGGCTTCAGCACCGCCTGTGCGTAGGCCGGCAGGGCCGACAGGTCCATGCCGCTGGGGACCGTCGCCGGGCTGTTGAAGTAGTCGCCGCCGATCGAGGCCGGATCGGACCCGTTGCGCTGGTTCGCGTTCAGGCGGAACGTGCGCATGTCGACGGTCTGGAACACGTCGGTGTGGTATTTCGTGTTACCCCAGGCGAAACCGGCCAGCGCGCCGACCTTGCCGAAGCGCGTGTTCCACGTGTTGCTGACCAGGGCCGAGCCCGTGTTGCCCCACTTGCCGTCCTTGTCGCGGTAGTTGCCGCTGGCCGTGAAGGCCGAACGGAAGCCGTTCTTGTCGAACGGGCGCACGCTGCGCATATTGACGGTACCGGCCACGCCGCCTTCGCTGATGTCCGCCTGCTGGCTCTTGTACACGGTCGCGCTGCGGAACAGTTCGGACGGCAGGAAGTCCATGTCCACTTCGCGGTTCGCACTGATGTTGCCGCCCCAGCTGCCGGCCGAGGCGGAGGCCATCGGCGCGCCGTTCAGCAGCACGCGCGTGAACGCCGCGCCCATGCCGCGGATCGAGATGTTCATGCCCTCGCCGTCGATGGAGGCGCGGGTCACGGTGACGCCCGGCACGCGCGACAGGGCGTCGGCGATGTTCGGATCGGGGAATTTGCCCATGTCCTCGGAGAACACGGTGTCGGTGAGGCCGTTGTTCTCGCGCTTCTCCAGCGCGGACAGCGCCAGCGAGCTGCGGTAGCCCGTCACGGTGACGGTCGGGCCGCTGCCCTGCGCCTTCAGGTCGGTGTTGTCCTGCGCCCAGGCGCTGGACACGAGGCCGGCCAGCATGGTCAGTGCGTAAACTTCGCGGCGATAGGATGCCTTGCGCCGTGCGGCGCCATTCCAGTGGTGCTTCATGTGTCTCCTCTCTCTTCTTCTCGGATGGCCTTATGGCCCTTTTTGGTCTTGCGGGTGGAGGTGGGGCTGTGATGCCTTTGTTTTTCCCGGTAACTGATCTCCTTGTACGGGTAATTCGCGCTCTCGCCCTAACACAAAATGTTAAACGCTAACATTTTTCGATACGGTGCGACCTCTGCCTGAGCATCAGGTGAAATTGCCCCGAAAAAGGGCTATTTCAAGTACGACGTCTGACATCTGGGTACCATACTTGAGTAAATACCATCGAACCAATAAAATTTTTTTCGTCACCGATACCCAAATTCGTATCTCTCGCCTCATAGGAGGAAGCGCTTCCTCTGGGATTTGCTATCCGCTACCACAAAATCGCTGTTAGGGGTGTTATACGATAACAACACATAAGATGTCTGACCTTATTCAGGCTGCATGGATCACCTGTTTTTGTGTCCGATTGTGTCGTAATGCCCCGCCGACACATAGCCGGGGTTTCCCGACATGCAACGGACAAGCCCCCGACACACCCGGCTGGTCTCATGACGTTCATCGACGCGCCGCGTCGCCAACCGAAGGAGAGACCGATGAAGACCACCCACACCGCGCTGGCCGCCACGCTGGCCCTGACCCTGTGCGCCGGCGCCCATGCCGCCGAAGCGAAAAAGCCGACCGAGAAATGCTATGGCGTGGCCCTGGCCGGCCAGAACGAATGCGCGGCCGGCGCGGGCACCTCGTGCGCGGGCACGGCGAAGAGGGATTACCAGGACGATGCCTGGATCCTCGTCGAGAAGGGCACCTGCACGAGCATCAGTACGCCGAAAGGCTACGGCTCCCTCACGCCCCGCAAATAAGCGATGAACGCGACCATGAAGACGCTCGCATTCCTGCTGGCCGCCTGCACGTTCGCCGCGCCCGCACTGGCCGCCAATCCAGCGGCGGCGCCCACGAAGAACATCGTGATCGTGCCCGGCGAATTCGTCGATGCCTCCGGCTGGCACGTCGTCCATGACATCCTGAGCCAGAAGGGTTACCACGTGACCGTCGTGCCGGCCGCGCATGCGACGTTCGAGGACGACGTGGCGATCACCCACCGCGTGCTGATGCAGCAGTTCGGCAACGTGGTCCTCGTCGGGAACGGCATCGGCGGCGCCGTGATCGGCAACGCCGGCAGCGGCGCCAAGGTGAAGGCCCTCGTGTATGTCGCGGCCATCGCGCCGGAAGTGGGCGAAAGCCCGCTGCAATTGCTGCACGGGCCGGACGGCATGCCGGCCGCGATCAGGGCGGATGTCGCCGGCTACCACTGGGCCGACCGCGCGCGCTTCCACGACGACTTCGCGGCCGACCTGACGCCCAACCGCGCCAGCTTCCTCGCCGCGTCGCAGACGCCCGTCGGCCTCGCGTTCCTCGGCACGCCCAGCCATGCGGCGCTGTGGCACACGAAGCCCAGCTACGCCGTCGTCGCCACGGAAGACCGCATCCTCGCGCCGGACGCGCAACGCATGATGTACCGCCGCGCCCATTCCCAAATCGTCGAGATCAGGGGCAGCCACGCCGTCCACATGTCGCGTCCCGAGGACGTGGCCCAGGTCATCGAACGGGCCGCCCGCGTCACCCTGTAATCCATTTACCACCACAACAAGGAGAACACCATGAAAGCACAACGTACGAAGCGCGTCGGCCTGGCCGGCGCCGCCGCCCTCCTCGCCATCGCCACGCTTGGCATCGCCAACCCGTCGCACGCCGCCGACAACGATAAAGAGCAGCCGGGCCGCTGCTACGGCGTCAACGGCTGCAAGGGCGAAAGCCTGTGCGCCACGGCGAAGAACGATTGCAAGGGCCTGAACCAGTGCAAGGGCCAGGGCGTGATCGTCAAGACGCCGACGGAATGCAAGGCGCTCGGCGGCACGCTGACCGAAAAAGAATAGACGCCAGATGCATCGTAGGGCGGGCTCCCCGAGCCCGCGCGGACGCCGGCGTTACGCGACCGTTACGCGTGGGCACGGCGTGCCCACCCTACGAGCACCAATCGAAAGAGCGAGCCATGCCAATCCATCCACCTCCCCCGATTTTTGCCGGCTACGGCCTCGGCCTGCGGCGCGAGCACTACCGCGAGTTCCTCGAGACGCCCGTCCCCGTCGATTTCGTGGAAGTCATCTCCGAAAACTTCATGGTGGCCGGCGGCCAGCCGCTCGACATCCTGCGCCGCGTGCGCGAACGGCATCCGGTGGCGCTGCACGGCGTGTCGATGTCGATCGGTTCCGCCGACGGCCTGCGCCGCGACTACCTCGTGCGCCTGAAGGCGCTCGTCGCGGCGATCGATCCGTTGTACGTGTCGGACCACCTCTCGTGGTCGCGCATCGGCCGCTTCAACTCGCACGACCTGCTGCCGCTGCCGTACACCGACGAAGCGCTCGACGTCGTCTGCGCCAACATCGACCGCGCCCAGGCCGCGCTGGGCCGCGCGATGCTGTTCGAGAATCCTTCCAGCTATCTCGCATTCCCCGACGCGGCCATGACGGAATGGGAGTTCCTCGCGCGCATGTGCGAGCGCACGGGCTGCGGCCTGCTGCTGGACGTGAACAACGTGTTCGTCAGCGCCGCCAACCACGGCTTCGATCCGTTCGCTTTCCTCGACGGCATCCCCGCGCAACACGTGCGCCAGATCCACCTCGCGGGCCACAGCCAGGGCGACGGCCTGCTCATCGACACGCACGACCAGCCCGTGCCGGACGGCGTGTGGGCGCTGTACGCGCATGCCGTCGCGCGCTGCGGCCCGGTCGCGACGATGGTCGAGCGCGATGCCGACATCCCGCCGCTGTCGGACCTGCTGGCGGAGCTGGCGCTCGCACGGCGCTTGAACCTCCGGGAGGCCGCATGAACCTGAACACGATGCAGCGCGACTTCCGCCGCTGGCTGACGACGGCGGACAACGCATCCGCGCACCGCCTGCCCGACGACCGGCGCGGCCTCGACGTCTACCAGAACAACTACCGTGTCCAGCTGGTGGGCTGCCTGGAAGCGACGTATCCGCACCTGCGCACGTTCATCGGCGACACGGCATTCCGCCACGCGGCCGCCGTGCACGTCCAGCGCAATCCGCCCCGCGCGTGGACATTGGACGCCTACGGCGCCGGCTTCGAGGCGACGCTGCGCACCGTTTTTCCCGACAACCCGGACCTGCACGAACTGGCGTGGATCGAGTGGTCGCTGGCGACGGCCTTCGTCGCACGCGACGCCGCGCCGCTGGACCCGGCACGCCTCGCGCACGTCGACTGGGACCGCGCGCGCCTGGGCTTCACGCCGTCGCTGCACATGGCGCGGCTGACGACCAACGCGGCCGACATCTGGACCGCGCTGCAGGACGGCATCGAGCCGCCCGAGGCGGCGATGCTGCCTGCACCGGCAGGGGCGATCGTCTGGCGCCGCGGTTATCTCGCGCGCCTGCGCGTGCTGGCCGCGCCCGATTTCGAAGCGCTGCAGCTCGCGCGTGCCGAAGGGAGCTTCGGTGCGCTGTGCGCGCGGCTCGTCGACCGCCTCGGCGCGGACGACGGCGTCGCAAGTGCAGGCGCCCTGCTCGCCGACTGGATCGGCAACGAGCTGCTCACGCGTGTGAGCGGTATCCATCAACCCTGAAAGGAACCACCATGCTGAATACCGCCCGCGCCCATCTGGCGCGCCTGCTGCCAGATGACGCGCTGCTGGTGCTCGACCGCGCGGCCATCGCCGCGATCTTCTTCCTGTCCGGCCGCACGAAGGTGCAAGGCCTCTTCACGATCAAGGAAGCGACGTACGAACTGTTCCGGTCCGAGTATGCGCTGCCGCTGATTCCGCCGGAACTGGCGGCGCAGATGGCGGCGACGGCGGAACACGTGTTCCCGCTGCTGCTCGTGCTGGGACTGTGCACGCGGGGCGCGGCACTGGGGCTGCTGGGGATGACGGCCGTGATCGAGGTCTTCGTGTATCCGGATGCGTGGCCGACGCATCTGGGTTGGGCGGCGCTGCTGTTGCCGCTGGTGGTGAAGGGGGGAGGAAGTTGGTCGCTGGACCGGGTGATGGGGAATTGGTGGGCTCGGGGAGCCCACCCTACGTAATGCGCTTAGATTCGTAGGGTGGGCACCCCGTGCCCACCATGCGTAACGCGCTTAGTTGCGATTACTTGCCCGCGACCTTCACGATGTTAGGCAGGTTCTTGGCCAACGCGGCATCGCCACCACGAGCCTCAAGCTTGCCCGCGCCGTTGTTCCAGTGCAGACGGGTCGTCGTGCCCTTGCCCTTCTCGTAGTCGTACGACACGCCATCGTCGTCATACAGGTCGAAGCTGGCGTCGCGGCCCGGGTAGACCTTGACCGAAGCGATGCCCTGCTTCGTCGCCGTCGACTGGATCTCGGTGCCGAACGGGACGATCGAACCGGCCTTCACGAACACCGGGATCTGGTCGATCGGCGCCGCGACCTTCACCCACTGGCCGCCCGCGAGCTTCTCGTCGGTCCAGAAGTTGTACCAGTCGGTACCGGCCGGCAGGTAGACGTTCTTCTCCGTCTGGCCCTGCTCCGTCACCGGCGCCACCAGGAACGCGGGGCCGAACATGTATTGCGTGCCGATGTTGGCGACGTTCGGGTCGTTCGGGAAGTCCATCCACAGGGCGCGCATGAACGGTGCGCCCGTGTCGTGCGTGAACTTGGCCTGGCTGTAGATGTACGGGATCAGCTGGTAGCGCAGCGTGTCGTAGCGGGCCATGACGGCTTCCGCCTGCTTGCCGAAGGACCAGATGTCGGTGTGCTTGTGCTGGCCATGCAGGCGCAGGGTGGGCAGGAACGTACCGTACTGGAACCAGCGCGTCAGCAGTTCCGGATAGTCGCTGTTCTGGCCGACGACGTCGCGCGCGTCGGACGGATCGAGCAGCGGCGCCTTGGTGGCGTCGCTCGTGCCCGGGATACCCTGCCAGCCGCCGATGTCGTTACCCCACAGGGCGATGCCGGAGGCCGTCATGTTCAGGCCCGTCGGAATCTGGCGCTGCAGCGCTTCCCACGTCGCGTTCACGTCGGAGGACCAGAACAGCGCGCCCGTGCGCTGCGAACCCAGGTAGGCGGCGCGCGACAGGATCAGTACGCGCTTGTTCGGCTTCCATGCGCGCATGTTGTCGGCGAAGCCTTCCACGTGCAGCAGCGGGAACAGGTTGTGGTAACGGTCGCCGGAGCCGATCGAGTAGAAGAAGCCGTCCGGCACCAGGTCCGGTTCCGTCTCGTCCAGCCACGGGTAGTCGAAGCCGTGCGACAGGACGTTGTCGCGCGATTTCTCCCAGAACCACTGGCGCGCCTTCGGATTCGTGGCGTCGATCAGGCCGCCCGTGCGGTCGGAACGGAACGGCAGGCCGTCCACGGTCTTGCCGTCCTTGTCCTTCAGCAGATAGCCCTTCGCATCCAGCTCGCTGAAGTAGCGGCCGGCCGTTTCATAGCGCGGCCAGATCGAGATGATCGACTGCATGCCCATGTCGTGCAGCTGCTTGTTCATGCCGTCCGGATCGGGGAACTCGGCCGGGTTGATGTCCATCTGGCCCATGCGGGTCCAGTAAAACCAGTCGACGACCATCACGTCCAGCGGGTATTTCTTCTGGCGATAGGTGTTCGCGATGCGCAGCACTTCCTGCTGGCTGTCGTAGCGCGCCTTCGACTGGATCAGGCCGAACGCGGCCTCGGCGGGATCGGCGTCTTGCCGGTCAGGCGTGCATAGCCCGAATAGATCTCGTCGGTGGTCTTGCCCGTGATGACGAAGAACGACACGCGTTCGCCCACGTTCGACTGGAAGCTCGTGCGCCCGTGAATGCCGGCATTGAAGCGCGTGGCGGACGGGTTGTCCCACACGATGCCGTAGCCCTTCGACGACACCATGAACGGCACGCACACGGATTCGCCGGTCGGCGCGTCGTACCAGTGCTTGCACTCGAGCGTGCGGCCGCGCAGGTCGAGGGGACCCGTCGATTCCTGGTTCTGGCCCATGCCGTAGTAATGCTCGTCGCGGCCCGCGGCGAACGTGGCGCCGACCTGGTACGTCTTCTCGCCGGCCACTAGCTGCGGCGACATCTCCCAACCCTGCATCTCGAGGATCTGCTCGCCCCTGGCGTTCTTGACCTGCAGGCCGACCGATGCCAGCGACGGTGCGAAATACTTTTCCGGCTGGCTCGGCGTGCGCGCCGGCGGCGCCGGGTTCACGCGCACGGTCATGCCGCTGGACGTGAACGTGTCGCCGTCGTTGCCCGCGGTATGGCGGAACGCGCCGTTGTCGGCATTCTTCTTCAGGATGCCGTAGCCCGGACCCTTGAGGACTTCGTCCTTCTCGGCGGCGATCGTCACGTGGACGATGTTCGGGCCGTACGCTTCCACCGACACCCAGGCGCCGTTGCGGTCCAGGGTGGTCAGCGGAGCGGCAAAGGCCGCGGGTACGATGGCAAACGCCGATGTTAGCGCAATCAGCGTGCGGTGCAGGGTAAGTCTCATCCAGTCCTCTATCGCAGGGGGTCAATCGGGCGACGCGTGGCGCGTGGCGGCAATGGGCCGGAGAGACTGTCATTACAGGCGCTATGGCCCGCAGCCGCGCGCGGCGGACGGTTAGAGGCGTCTCCTCGGCACGGTACCTGCCGATGGCGGCGGCGTGCGCATTATTTTGAATCGTTATTGTCGCTGTTAGCGGTCACATACGCAATCGCTAAAACCGCCGAACTGGGCAATATAATGTGGGAATCGGTGTTGCTATACGCTACCATCGCAAGCCCCAAAAACAATTCGGGGTCAGAGCACTTTTCGGGGCACGATCCTGTAGGCACATTTTCACCGCTGCGGTGACTAGCGTGGGTCAACTGCTCGTCGGCCGTACGGCGCTGGTCGGGCGCACGTTATTGCACGTCGCGACATTGATCCGAAAAGTGCTCTGACCCCGAATCTGGCCCCGGTTGTTGGCAACAAAAAGGGCCGCCCCGCAGGACAGCCCTTTCGACACGACGGCGCACGTGGCGCCGCCCGTCAGCACCTCATCAGAACTTGTAACGCGCGCCCAGCATGTAGCGCGGGCCGCCGGTCGTGACCTGCAGCACCTGCTGGTCGCTGCGGCCGTGCGTGCGCTGGGTCGAGTCGGTCAGGTTGATCGCCTCGAGCGACACGGACAGGTTCTGGTTGACGTTGTAGCCGATCGACAGGTCGGTCTGGCCGTACGGCTCGACGTACTGCGGGTTCGCCTTGCCGTTGTCGGCCACGTTCGCCAGGAACTCGCCGCGCCAGTTGTAGGCCAGGCGGACCGACCATTTCTGGTTTTCATAGATACCGACCAGGTTGGCCGAGTTCGACAGGCCGACGAGCGCGAACTGGTTACCCGTGCCCAGGTTGTCGTACTTGAGGTCCGACTTCACGTACGTGTAGTTCGCCTGGAAGCCCAGGCCGTTGCTGAACATGTGCTGCCAGTTGACTTCCGCCCCCTTCAGCGTGGCCTTCTTCTGGTTGATGTACGTCGTGATCTGGTACGGCAGCGCCGGGTCGCCCTGCACGCCGGTGATCGTGCCGGTGTAGTGACCTTCGCCGTTGATGCCCGTCGTCGTCACGCCCGGCTGGCCGCCGTAGTTCTTCAGGATGTAGTCGCGCATGCAGTTCGTGTCGGTCGCCACGCAGCCCGACGCGATCGCCGACTTCCAGTAGGCGCCGCCCACCGGCGTCAGCGCCGTCGGCGACGGCGTCGTGATGACGGTCTGGCCGGCGTAGTCCGACAGGTCCTTGTGGAACAGGCCCAGCGACACCATGCTCTGCTTCGTGTAGTACCACTCGGCCGACAGGTCCAGGTTCTTCGACTTCACCGGCGTCAGCGCCGGGTTGCCGCTGCTTGCCGTCACACCGGTCACACCGGCCGTCGAACTGTACGTGGTGCCGCCCTGGATCTGGTCGTAGCGCGGACGGCCGATCGACACGCCATAGCTGGCGCGCACCTTCAGGTCGTCACGCAGGTCGATGTCCCAGTCGGCGGTCGGCAGGAAGTTGCTGTACTTGCCGTTCTGGGTCTGGAAGACCTGGTTGCCGAAGGTGATGGGCAGTTCGTTCTGCGAGATCCAGCGCACGGCGACGGGCAGCTTGGCGAGGCCGGTCGAGGCGACGTCGGTCTTCTCGTAGCGGAAGCCGATACCGGTGTGCATCGGCAGCGCCGTATCCCAGTCGGTGTTGAACTGCAGGTACAGCGCCTTGGTCTTCTCGATCGTCGTGCGGTCGAAGCTCGGGTTCGCGAGGCTCGGCGTGTAGCCGGCCTGGTCGCCCGTGACCTTGATCGCGTTGTCGCGCACCTTGGCGAAGTCGAACAGCATGAACTGGTTGTACATGCGCGGATCGCCCGAGCCACCCAGCTTGCTGAAGTACTGGCTGATGGAGTCCGCATGCCACAGGCTCTGGTCATAGTCGACGCCCGCGTTGTTCGACGTGCCGCCCGCCCACGTGTCGCGCTGCACCTGCTGGAACACGGAGTGGTTGTTGACCTTCGTGTGCGACAGGCCGAAGTTCAGGTTCGACGATTCGAACAGCTTCAGGCTGCCGCCGGCCTGGATCTGGTCGATCTTCATCTTGTTCAGGCCATCCTGGAACCACGAACCGGACACCTGGTTCGGCGAAGCCTGGTAGTTGGCGCCGCCCGGGATGACGAGGATCGGCATCTCGTGCGTGAAATCGACGCCGGTCGTGTTGCGGCTGAAGGTGACGGTCGCCAGGTCGTTGTTCGAACCGAACGGGCTGTCCTTCTCGGCCTTCGCCTGCGAATGGTGCATGTCCAGCGACAGGCGCAGGGCCGGCGAGACGCGCCACTGCGTGTTGAAGCCGATCGAGTCCAGGGTCGACTTGGTGGCGAAGTCGCCGCCGTTCATCGCCAGGTCCTGGTTCTTGACCTGCTCTTCATAATAGATCGGCGAGGCGAGCGGCCCGTTGGTCCAGCTGCTGCTCTGCGCGTTCAGCGGGTGGTTGAACCAGACCGACAGCTCGTGGTACTTGGTCTGGATCTTGTTCTGCGCATACGTGTAGTCCAGCGTGGTCGTCAGGTCCTTGATCGGGCGGAACTGGAACGTCAGCTGGCCGTTGGTCCGCTGGCGCTGCGAGCCGCGCACGAAGTACGACAGGTTCTGCGGCGTCAGGTAGATGTCGGAGGGCTTCGGCGGATTCGTCACGCCGGCGCCGGACACGGGGATCGGGCCCGGGTCGTCGCTGACGGTGTTCCCCTTGAACGGGCCGAGCCAGCCGTTGGTGATGGCCGCCTGGTTCACGCCCAGGTTGCGCTCCTGGTAGCTGCCCGTGACTGCGAGGCCGAACATGCCGTCGCCCCACGTGGTGCTGAACAGGCCCGAGACTTCCGGCGTGACCTTCTTGCCGGCGTCGATGGACGGCAGGTTGTTGTTCGACTTGTCGTACACGCCCTTGATGCCGATGCTGGCCTGCTTGCCCAGGTCGAGCGGACGGCCCGTCATGATGTTCAGCGTGGCGCCGATGCCGCCCGGCGGCGTGTCGGCACGGGCGCTCTTGTACACCTGGATCTGCGACACGGCTTCCGAGGCCAGGTTCGAGAAGTCGAACGCGCGGCCGGCCTGGTCGGCCAGGCTGGCGGTCGGCATCTGGCGGCCATTCAGCAGCACGACGTTCAGGTCGGGACCGACGCCGCGCACGGTGACGTTGGCGCCCTCGCCGCGCGAACGGTCGATCGACACGCCGGAAATGCGCTGCAGCGATTCGGCCAGGTTGGTGTCGGGGAATTTGCCGATGTCGTCGGCGACGATGCCGTCGACGATACCATCGGAGTTACGCTTCAGGTTCAGCGTGGACTGCATGCTGGCGCGGATACCCTTCACCACGACGGTGTTCGCCGCGACGCCAGCTACCTGCGCGTTGACGGCCGGGTCGTTGGGCGATGCGATGCCATTGGAAGCACCATTGCTCGCGTCCTGTGCGAATGCCGGTGCAACCAGGGCGGCGCAGGCGCTCGCAACGGCGAGGCTGATCAGGCGGTGCCTGGTGTTCAGGTGATGGGTAAAGACCCTCTTGGTGTGCAGCACTGTGTCTCCTCTCGTCTCTCGAAAATAAACGCCGCGCCCTCCAGGCGCCGACGTCCGTGGTGGTGGTACTACTCCTGGCGTTGCCGCTTCGTGCATCGACTCTCTGGTCACTGATAGCGGTCATCATTTGTTTAAGATTAAGAACATTGGCAGGATTGGTCAATCGGTCGAACGAACTGAATGCACAGTTCGGAGGCGTGCGCGCACCGGTTTGGGACGTGGTTTTTGGCGAGAATGCCGGATTACGTAACATACGTACGAAAGTGAACGAATTTGTTAAAGAAATCGATTTCACAAATAAATCAATCACTTCGTTCGGAACCCCTGCCAAGGTCATGCCGTTATACTTTTCACCAGCCGACAAGACAGGAGTTATGATTATGCTTAATGCATGACCAACAAAATTTTCCAATCTGTTGCATAATCATCACAACCCACTTGATTTTTCCCGCCCATGCCCGTAACCGGTGACCAGCAACTCCTCAAGCAACTGAACCGCATGGCACTGGTTCGCCAGGTCAGCATCCAGCCTGGACTGTCGCGCGCGGCGCTCGCCGACGTGCTGGGCCTGACCAAATCCACGATCAGCCTGCTCGTGCGCGAACTGGTCGAGGAAGGCTGGCTCACGGAAAGCGAACTGCTCGTGACGGGCGAAGTGGGCCGCCGCGCCACGCCCCTGCACCTCGATCCGTCGCGCCTCGCCCTGCTGGGCGCCGACCTGGGCGTGGACGAAGCGCGCGTCGTCGCGACCAACCTGCTGGGCGAAGTGCTCGACACGCGCATCCTCACGTACGAAGATCCATCCGACCCCGCCTCCTGCATCCGCCTCGTCGCGCTCGCGCTCGTGAAACTGGCGAAGCGCGTTGGCCGCCCCGCCGGCCAGGGCAAGCCGCGGCGCGTGCTCGGCGTGGGCATCGGCCTGCACGGCGCCGTGGACGAAGCCCTCGGCCTGCTGCGCCACGCGCCGCACCTGGGCTGGCGCGACGTCGACGTGGCCGGCATCGTGCAGACGCACGTCGCGGGCTCGCCGCTGGACGGGCTGCCGCTGTACATGCAGAACGAGGCCAACGTGGCGGCGCTGGGCGAATTCGAATTCGCCCACCAGTCGGGCACCGATCCGCTGATCTATTTGTCGATCGGGTATGGCGTGGGCGCCGGCGTGATCGTCAGCGACCGCCTGCTGACCGGCCTGCACGGCTATGCCGGCGAGGTCGGACACGCGATCCTGCAGGCCGGCGGTCCGCTGTGCCAGTGCGGCCGGCGCGGCTGCGCCGACGCGCTGATCGGGCTCGGTTCGCTGCTGGGGCGCGAACGTCCCAGCCATCCCGCGCTCGAGGCCCTGTTCCGGCGCGTGGCCGACGGCGACCCGGCGACGTGCGCCGCCGTGGACGCGGCCGGCCGCCAGCTCGGCATCCTGCTGAACAACCTGTGGGCCGGCTTCGACCCGATGGCGATCGTCATCGGCGGCCCCGCGCTGCAGCTGGGCGACGCCTTCATCGCACCCGCGCGCCACGTGCTGGCCGCGTATGCGCACGCCGCCATGCTGGCGCCGCCCGCCATCCGCACCTCGCACTTCGGCGCCCAGGCCGTGGCCGTGGGCGCCGCCGCGCTGGCGCGCTACCGCGTCACGCGTCCGCTCGACGTGCTGCACATCGGGCGCGAGACCGCCCGCGGCGCGGGCGCCCGTCCGGCCGGGCTGACGCTGTCCCACTGACCGCAACACATCAAGGAAAAGAATGACCGCCGACACGATCAACGTTGCACTCATCGGCTACGGCTTCGCCGGCCAGGTGTTCCACGCACCGCTGCTGCGCACGACGCCCGGCCTCGCCATCGCCGCGGTGGCCAGCCGCAATCCGGACAAGGTGAGGGCAAGCCTCGGCGACGTCGCCGTCCATGCGGAGCCGTCCGCCCTCCTCGCCGATCCGAACGTCGCCCTCGTCGTGCTGGCCAGCCCGAACGCGACGCACTACCCGCTGGCGAAAGCCGCACTGGAAGCGGGCAAGCACGTCGTCGTCGACAAGCCGTTCACCGACACCGCCGCGCAGGCTGCGGAACTCGTGCGCCTCGCCGACGACAAGGGCCTGCTGCTGAGCGTCTACCACAACCGCCGCTGGGACAGCACGACGCGCACCGCACTGCGCCTGCTCGCCGACGGCGCCCTGGGACAAGTCCGGCACGCCGCGATGTACTTCGACCGCTTCCGCCCGCAGCCGCAGGCGCGCTGGAAAGAAGAGGCGGACGCGGGCGGCGGCATCTGGATGGACCTGGGCCCGCACCTGATCGACGAAGCCCTGCTGTATTTCGGCGAACCGCTCGCCATCGAAGCCGACCTGCCGATCCTGCGCCCGGGTGGCCGCTGCGAAGACCAGTTCCAGGCGCGCCTGCGCTATGCGGACGGCCTGCGCGTGGACCTCGGCGCCAGCATGCTGGCCGCCGTCGCGCGCCCGCGCGTGGCGCTGCACGGGTTGAACGGCAGCTGGGTCAAGCAGAGCCTCGACCCGCAGGAAGCGGACCTGATCGCGGGCCGCCGGCCCAGTGGCGACGCCTCTGCATGGGGTGTGGACGAGGAGACCGGCGTGCTGGCCGTCCTGCGCGACGGTAATGTGACGCCGGCGCCGCTGCCGACGGAGAACGGCGCGTATCCGTCGTATTACGCGGGCATCCGCGACGCGCTGCTCGGCAAGGCGCCGAACCCCGTGCCGGCGCGCCAGGCCTTGACCGTCATGCGCCTGCTGGACGCCGGCCGCCTCAGCGCGGCGGAACGGCGCGAAGTGCTGCTGGCCGAGATCGGCGCCTGAACTAACCCTGCCCCGCTTCCAGGTTCGCGCGCACCCGCTCCAGCAAGTCGAGCAGGGTCGCGCGGTCCGCTTCCGCGATCCCCTCCAGCGCCGTTTCCGCCAGCGCGCCGTCGTGGCGGTTCAGCGCCGCGAACATCGCCTTCCCATCTTCCGACAGCGCCAGCCGCGTGCTGCGCTTGTCCGTCTCGTCCGCCGTCGCGTCGAGCAGGCCCCGATCGCGCAGCCCGCGGATCAGGCGCGCCAGCTGCGCCTTGTCGCGTCCCGAATGCGCGGCGAGGTCGCTCTGCGTCGCCCCGGGGCGGCGCGCGAAGAAACCCAGCACCTTGATCTCCATGTGCGCCAGGTCGTGCGGCCCGGCGCGCAGGCTGCGCTGCTGCGCCGAACGGTACAGGTGCATGATCGCGTGGACGCGTTCCAGCACCTCCAGCGCGGGCGACGGGGGATTTTGGTTGACTTCATCAACTATTTTTTGCATAATGGGGGACACTATCAACTAATTCGGAGCAACGATGGAGCAATCTGCAAACCAGCTCGTACACCGCGTACGCCACGAACTCAAGGTGCGCGAGCTGACCGTCACGCGCATCGAACGCCTGGGCGACGGCTTCGCCGCCATCACCTTCGCGGGCGAGACGCTGGCCGATTTCACGTCGCTGTCGTTCGACGACCACGTCAAGTTCATGTTCCCGGACGCGGAGGGAGAACAGGTGAGGCGCGACTATACCCCACGGCGCTTCAGCCGCGAAGCCCTGGCGCTGACGATCGAGTTCGCGCTGCACGGCGACGGCAAGGCGTCAAGCTGGGCGCGCAACGCCGTCGTGGGCCAGCGCGCCCTCGTGGGCGGGCCGCGCGGCTCGATGATCGTGCCCCTGGAACTCGACTGGCACCTGCTGACGGGTGACGCGACCGCCCTGCCCGCCATTGCGCGCCGGCTGGAAGAGCTGCCGGGCGGGAGCCGGGCGGTCGTGCTCGTGCATGCGGAGCCGGCGGACCGGCGTGACTTCGCGGGCGCGGCCGACGTGGATCTGCGGTGGTTCGATACGCCGGAGGCGCTGGTCGCGGACTTGCAGGCGCTCGCGCTGCCGGCGGGCCGCGGGTTCGCGTGGGGTGGCGGGGAAGCGTCGATGATGGCGCGGGTGCGCCATGTGCTGAACGGGAAAGGCGTGCCGCGCGAGGCGACGCGGGTGTCGGCGTACTGGAAGCAGGGCGTCGCCGAACACCACGAAAACCTGGAGTGATGCCGGGGTTCGCGCGGGCACGGGGTGCCCGCCCTGCGTAATGCCGGCGTTCGCGCGGGCACGGGGTGCCCGCCCTACGTGATGATGGCTGTAGGCTCCCCGAGCCCGCCATGTATCACACGCTACGCTTGCGCCTCCGGGCCAGCATCAACCCGGCCAGCGACGTCCCCATCAACGCCAGCGATCCCGGCTCCGGCACCGTGAACTCGTCCATCGCCCACGCCGTCGGGCTGCTGTTGTAGACGACGAGCGTATCGATGCCGGCCCAGTCGAGCTGGATCCAGCGCGGCGTCGTCGTGTCCAGCGTGTACGCGCTCGATGAGAACAGCAGCTGGCCGTTGCGCCAGCCTTCGAACGAGACTTCCTGGTCGACCCACGCGGACGTGAAATACGCGCCCGTGTACTCCCACGCGTTGCCGTCCGCCTTCGAGATCGTCGCGGGCATGCCGTACCAGTTGTACGCCACGTTCGACGCCGACACGGCGCCCGCCTCGAAGCCGCTGCCCGGGTAGGCGCCGGCGCTGACGGTCCCCATATTGTCCCAGTCGAAGCCCGCGTAGCCGGCGTCGATCGGGAGCGTCTCGTCGCCCGACAGGTCGTCGAAATGGACGACGGTCGCATTGGCCATCGCACAGGCGGCCGTGGCCAGCAGGCCGATCATCATTTTTTTCATGTTCATCCCTTTCAGTGTGCGATACCGGCGACTTCCGAATCGCTCAGGGCCGCGTTATAGATGCGCAGCTCGTCGATCGCGCCCTTGTACGGGGTATCCCAGTAGTTCACGCCCAGTGCGAAGGTGCCGGTCGTCGTCGTGAACACGTTCGGGAAGTTCGTGCCGGAGAAGCGCTTGACGCCATTCACGTACACGTTGACGGCGCCGTTGTTGACGCTGAACGCGACGTGCGACCACTGGTTGACGGGGATGTTCATGCCGAGGCCCGCGTCATACCATGCGGCGCCCGACCACAGCATCGACGCGCCGCCCACGCCGCCATGCCCCATCGGCAGGAAGCTGACCCAGGAATCCGTCGTGCGCGCACCGAAGAACGTCGTCGTGAACGCCGTCAGCTGCGCGGGTTTCAGCCACATGGCGACGGTGTACGTGTTCGACGAGATCAGGCCGTTCGGCAGGCGCACGCCGGTCGCGCCGTCGAACACGGCCGCGTTGCCGCGCATGCCGGCGCCGTACGACAGGCTGCCGCCCGCCACGTCGATCTTGCCGCCGCTGACCGAACCGGCCGCGAATGCGCCGTTCGAGTCGGCCAGGTTACCGTCGAACGCGTAGTACGCCACGAGGCCGCCCAGCTTGCGCACGGTGACGGTGAACGCCTTCGTCAGGGTGGCCGTGCCTTTCGTGATCTTCGCCGTCAGGGTGACGTTGATCGACCCGCTGGCCGGCGTCGTCACGATCCCCGTGTTGCTGACGACGGCCGGATTCGACGACGTCCAGCTGATGACGGCATTGCGCGCCGCCGTCGTCGGCAGGGTGAGGTTGCCGGTGACCGCCGTCGTGGCGCCGAGGCTCAGTTCATTGTAGATGGCGGTCGCGACCTGCATGTCGGTGCGCGGGATCAGGCGGCTGCCGAAGATGGCGACGCCTTCGTGCGACGACGCGGTGAACGTCGTCACGTACGACTTCGACGTCTCGTCCCACTGCGTCAGCAGCACGCCCTTGTACGTCGACGCGCCGGGCAGGTTGATCTCGACCTGGTTGGCGCCCACCTTGCGCCATGTGCCGGTCACGGCGCCGGTGATGCTGCCGTTGGCGTTCAACGTGATCAGCTGCGACTTCCTGATGGACGCCGTGATGTCCTTGCCGTGGTTGACGTACAGGTAGTCGCCGAACACGAACTCGGGGCGCACGGTCGTCGCCGTCTCCTTGGCGTAGCGGTACGGCGCGACGACGGGCCAGCCGTCCGCGTTCATGAACATCTGGTGCACGCGCACCTCGTGCTGCTCGCCGCGTTCCGGGAAGCGCGTGTGGAAGATCAGGAAGTGCTTGCCGGTCGCCGTGTCGTACCAGGCCGAGTTGTGGCCCGCCGAGACATAGCCGGTGCCGATGCCGGTGCCCGCCTCGCCCAGCTTGCGCTCGAACAGGAAGTTACCCATCATCTTGACGCCGTACGGCGCGATCGACGCGTCGTCGAACAGCGGCTTCGCAGGATCGGACTTCACGTTCGCCATCGCGTTGCCCTGGGCGTCGACGTACGGGCCGTCCGGGTTGGTCGAGCGCGCGACGCGCATGTTGTAGCCGCCGTTCGCATCGAGGCCGCCGAACGACGTGAACAGGTAGTAGTACGACGTGGCCGGGCTGTACATGATGTACGCGCCTTCGATGCGCGAGTGATTGCCGCCCGTGAGGCGCTTGCCGTAGCCCTGGTTCGGATACGGGAAGCCGGTGGCGGGGTTCATCTGCATGATGAAGATGCCGCCCGAGTACGAGCCGTAGACCATCCACAGCTTGCCCGCGTTGTCGAAGAAGACGTTCGGGTCGACCGTGTTCGGGTGCTTCAGCGCGTCATAGACGGTGCCGTCGTAGCTCGCCTGGCCCCACATGCCGGACTTCAGGATCACGCCCTTGTTGACGTACGGACCCTCGGGGCTGTTGGCGACGGCGATGCCCAGCGCGGAACGGGGCGCGTCGCCCTGGCAGGCGTCGTAGTACATGTAGTACTTGCCGTCCGCGAGCTGGCGCACGTCCGGCGCCCACAGGGTCGTCGTGTTCGCCCACGCGAACGTCTCGGCCAGTTCCGTGTAGACGTTCTTCGAGCCGTTCAGGAACAGCGGATTGGTCGCGCTGACGCCGGTCGTCATCTGCGTCCAGTTCATGAGGTCCTTCGACTTGGCGGACGCCAGGTGCGAGCCGAACACGTAGAACGTGTCGCCGGCCTTGATCACGGACGGGTCGTGCACGGATGCGTTCTGGAAGGTGGGCAGCGTCGCGCCGGCCTGGGCGTGCGCATTGGCGGCGATGAGGCAGGAAGCGAATAGGGCTCCCAATCCCGCCAGGGATAATGGTTTGTTCACTGTAGTCTCCGTCTAATAATTATGGTTGCGGAACGGAGAATGCGGCATTTTCAAATGCTTTGCAACCGGGTCATCCGTGCATCTAAGTCACTGATTCGACCGGAAAATTTACAGATTTCATTACGGAAATACCTGCGATTCCAAAAAACGGCAATTCGCCTCCCAAATAAAAAATATGGATATCGATGACCGAATCCGCGATAACTTTTTTTGGAATGGAACCGATTCGAAAACAAAAAAAGATATCGCAGATTTTTTTGCATGTTACAAAAAATATTTTTACTGCCCCACCCGCAGCACGCCGCTCCGGTCCAGCACGTACCGGTCGAAATCGCGCGCGAGGAACAGGTGGCCGCCGTACACGCCGCGCGCCTCCGCCTCCACTGCGCCCATCGACAACGCCCCCTCCCCGTCCTGGTAACGGGGACTGAAATGGGTCAGCACGAGGTTCGGCAGCCCGGCCTGGGCCGCCATCCGCGCCACCCGCAGCGCGGAACTGTGCATCGGCCCCGGCCCCACCTTCAGCAGCACCTCCTCCGTGTAGGTCGCCTCGTGGATCAGCACCTCCGCCGTGCGCGCGGCGTCCAGCAGCAGGTCCGGCGTGTCGTTGTCGCCGCCCACGATGAGCGTGCGCGCCTTGCGCGGCGCCTGCAGCCAGTCGGCCGCGCGCAGCACGCGGCTGTCGTCCAGCACGACATCGCGGCCCTGCTGCAGTGCGCCCCAGGCGGGACCGGGCGCGACGCCGGCCGCGCGCAGGCGATCCGTGTCCAGCTTGCGCTCCACCGCGCGTTCCGTGAAGCGGTAGGCCCAGGACGGCATGCGGTGCGACAGCGCGATGGCGTCCACCGCCAGGTTGGGCAGGACGGGCGTGCCCGCCAGGTCGTCGATGGGGATGACGTCGAGCGGGTACGGCAGTCCCAGTTCGCTCGTCGCCATCACGCCGTCGATGAAGGTGCGCAGCGGCGGCGGACCGACGAGGGCCAGCGGCGCCGTGCGGTTCAGCATGCCGGCGCTGGCCAGCAGGCCCGGCAGGCCGTAGCAGTGGTCGCCGTGCATGTGCGTGATGAAGATGGCGCGCAGGTCGTGCAGCGACAGGGGCGTGCGCAGGATGCGGTGCTGGGTGCCCTCGCCGCAGTCGACGAGCGACCAGCCGCCGCCCGGGCCGCGCAGCGCCAGGCCGCTCACGTTGCGGTTTGTGGTCGGGGTACCGGACGACGTGCCGAGAAACTGGAATTCCATGGCGTGACGGGGAAAGTCGATTCGGGCCGATTATGCCCCGTTTCGGTCGATCCCAAGGCCGTTTCGTCGCAGCCGGGTTGCCGCCGCCCCGCCGCGGCGGGACAATGCGGGCATGAACACCCTCATCCGCCTTCTTCCCTCCGCGCGGGGCACGTGCCGCCCGCTCGTGCGCCGCCTGGCCGACGACATCGGCCTGACCGTCATCGTGTGCGCCCTGATCGCCGTCCTGATCACGCTCGTCAACGGCAGGACGTTCGAACTGTACGAGCAGATGGTTTACTCGGTCTGCGTCGGGCTGGTGGGGCTGGTGGTCCTCGACGGCCTGCGCTTCACCCTCCTCGACGATCCCGAACGGCGCCGGCGCTGGCTGGTGCCGTGCATCGTGGTGCTCGTCGCGCTGGCGCCCGTCGCGCACTACTGCGGCATCTCGCTGGGGAGCCTGGTCCTGGGCCGGCCCCTGCCCGACCTGTCCGGCTACCCGAACGACCACGGCCAGAAAGGCATGATCGGGCTGACCTTCCTGGCGATCTGCGCGATGGCCCTGCTGATCCTGAACCGCGAACGGGTCGAGCGCATCAAGCTGGAACGCACCGAGGCCAAGATGCGCGTCGAGACGATCGAGCGCCAGGCCCTGCAGGCGCAACTGCGTTTGCTGCAGGCCCAGATCGAGCCGCACATGCTGTTCAATACGCTGGCCAACCTGCAGGGGCTGATCGCCATCGACCCGCAACAGGCGAGCCGGATGCTGGACCACCTGATCCAGTACCTGCGCGCCACCCTGTCCGCCACGCGCGCCGAGACGACGACCCTCGCCCAGGAATTCGAGGCGGCCGAAGCCTATCTCGGCCTGATGGCCGTGCGCATGGGCGCCCGCCTCGCGTACCGCGTCGACCTGCCGCCCGAGCTGCGCGGCGCGCGGCTGCCCGCCATGCTGTTGCAGCCGCTGGTGGAAAACGCCATCATCCACGGCCTCGAACCGAAGATCGAAGGCGGCGCCGTCACCGTGGAGGCGAGCGCGCGCGCCGGCCTGCTCGAGATCTGCGTCAGCGACACGGGCCTCGGCCTGGACGGCACGCGGACCGGCGCGAAGGGCACCGGGGTCGGCGTGACGACGACCCGCGAGCGCCTGCAGGTGCTGTACGGCACGCGCGCCGCCCTGACCCTCGTTCCCGCCCGGCCGCATGGCGTGCTGGCCCGCCTGACGCTTCCTTTGGAGACCGCATGAACGCCACAAACACGACCGGAACCGCCATCCGCGCCCTCATCGCCGAGGACGAACCGATCCTCGCCGCCACGCTCGCCGCCACCCTGCGCCGCCTGTGGCCCGAACTCGACATCGCGGGCACCGCGCCGAACGGCGTCGCGGCCGTCCAGCAAGCGCTGGAGCTGCGGCCGGACATCCTGTTTTTGGACATCAAGATGCCCGGCCAGACCGGCCTGGAGGCGGCGCAGGAACTGGCCGAGCGCTGGGAGGGAGCGAACCCTTTCCCGCAGATCGTGTTCGTGACCGCCTACGACGACTACGCCGTGCAGGCGTTCGAACAGGCCGCCGTCGACTACGTGATGAAACCCGTGAGCGACGCGCGCCTGGCCCGCACCGTCGAGCGCATCCAGGCGCGGCTGGCGCCCACGCCCGACAGGCCGGGTGACGACGGCCTCGCGCGCCTCGTCGAGCAGATGCGCGCCCTGCTGCCCGCGGCCGCCGCGCCGGCCGAGCGCCTGGCGGTGATCCGCGCGGCGGTCGGCAACATCATCCGCATGATTCCCGTGCAGGACGTGGCCTATTTCCAGGCGCTCGACAAATACGTGAACGTGGCGACCGGCGAAGGCGATGCGCTGATCCGCCTGAGCCTGAAGGACCTGCTGCCCCAGCTCGACACGGACCAGTTCCGCCAGATCAGCCGCGGCGCCATCGTCAACATGCGGCACGTGACGAGCGCCAGCCGCGACGACGCCGGCAAGCTGACGCTGCACCTGCGCGACCGGACCGACACACTGCGCGTCAGCCCGTTGTTCGCACACCTGTTCCGGCAGATGTAGGCAGCGTCGGCGCACGTCGCGCAGGAACCGCCGCGGCCGGAACCGCGGCGGTCGATGCCGCCTGCCTAGTTGGTGTAGATCAGGCCACGGCCGGTGCCGCTGAAGTAGATGCGGCCGTACGTGCTCCAGTCTGCCGCGATCACGCCGATGCCGCCGTACTGGTGGGCGTCATCGTTGTAGCGCGCCCAGGTTGCGCCGCCATCGTCGGAGTGGTACACGCCCCACACGCCGTTCCTCGTGCCCACGACGTAGACCGCGGCCGAATACGACGAGCCTGCCTGCGCCTTGCCCAGGACGACCGACGTGGCGCCTTGCAGTGGCCCCGTCGAGCCGCTGGCCGCTACCGTCGCGAACCCGGAGAGCTTGGTCCAGTTCGCGCCCGAATTGGTCGAGTGGTACACGGCGTTGCCGTCGGTGAGCCAGAGGTCGCCCGCGGCGTTCGGGTTGCCCGCCATCGACGTGAGCCCGAAGGCATTGGGGGCCAGGTTCGCCGCTACCGACCCCTGGATCAGCGCGAACGAATGGCCGCCATCGGTCGAGAGGTAGACCTTGCCCGTCGTGCCGTTCCACGACGCGCCGCCCCCATCAAAGGCGTAGACCTTGTTCGTGCTCTGACGGTCGACGACCAGGTGATAGCCGTTGTCCAGGCCGCCGTTGGGCGTGGGCAGACCGCTGACCTGGGTCCAGTTCGCACCATTGTTCGTGGTCCAGGACGGGATCGAGTTGGCGGGCGCCCAGACGATGTTGTTGCGCGACGTCGTCACGATGCTCGCCGCGTTGGAGATATTGGTGGCCGCGCCGGTGGGGAGCGACGCGAAGTTCGCCCACGTGGCGCCGCTGTCGCCGGACCAGGAGCCGAAGGCGACCGCGGGCGTGCCGTTGAGGACGCCGGCACTGACGATGTAGGTCGAATCGGACCACAACACGTCGGCCGCGTTGCCATTGCTCCAGTTGGTGGTGGGCCCCCTGGTGGGCGTCGCCGCGAGGTCCGTCTGGACCCAGGTGCCGATATCGCCCGCGCTGTTGACGAACTTGTACGACGCGCCGGCCGGCGGCGTGACGAGCGCCAGGGTTGCGGTTTCCTCGAAGTTATTCAGCGGAACATCCCAGCTCGGATTGGCCGACGACGCGTCCCAGGTTTCCCAGACGCCGCCGCCGTGGACGTGCATGATGTGGTCGCGGTTGGCCGGATCGATCTCGATGTCGTCCACCCAGCCCCTGTACGATCCGCCCCAATGCTGCATGCCGTCCGCGATTTCGCGCCAGGTGCCGCCGCCGTTGTCGGACAGCTGGACGACCGGCTGGCCGGCGCTCCATGTACCGGTCACGGCCAGCGCGATGCGGGCCGTCGAGCCGGTGCCGTAGACGGACACGCCGCCGTAGCCGCCCTGCGTGGTGGTGGCGAGCTGGGTCCACGTCTCGCCGAAGCTCACGCCGCCGAACCTGTAGAGGTAGCCGGGACCGCCGGCCCCCTCCCCGCCGTTCTTGTTGAACACCACGTAGTAGTTGCCGTCGCTGGTGCGCAGCATGTGCGGGACGAAGTAGCCGGACACGTTGGACGGCACCGACACCGGCGTCCACGAGAAGCCGCCGTTGGAGGACTTGTACAGGGTCGAGGTCAGGCCCGCCTTCTGCACGTAGTCCGGCGCGATGGCGGCGTACATGTTCCACGTCGTCGCGCCGCCGCCCACGCTCGAGTTGTCGAAGATGATCTGCTCGACGCCCACGGGCGCGGCGCCCAGCCCCTGGATCTCGGTGGCCGACAGCACTTTGCTCGACAACCCGGTCTGGGTCCAGGTCTGGCCGGAGTTCGTGCTCTTCCACAGGCCGGCCGTGCGCGAGGCGTAGAACAGCGTCGACGGATTGGTGGGGTCGAGCTTCAGGCGTTCGCCGACGGCACGGGAGCCTTCGTTGCCGCCCACCGGGAACGGCAGGTCGTAGTGCGACCACGTGTTGCCGCGGTCGCCGGAGACATAGATACGGCCGTTGATCGGGTTGCCTTGCCAGTCGTGCGAGTACATGCCCGTGACCAGGTACACGCGATTGTCGTTGGCCGGATCGAGCGCGATGCTTTCGACGCCGTGGTAGCTGCTTTCGCCGCTGTTGAAGCCGATGCCGTCGGTGATGGGCGTCCACGAGCCGTTCGAGTTATTCCAGCGATAGGCGCCGCCGATGTCGGTGCGGGCGTACATGACGTTGGCGCTGGTTGGATGGTAGACGAGGCCGGTGACGTAGCCGCCGCCGCCCCACTTCACGCTCGTGTAGGTCGTGGCCGAGCCGACGGTGGCGGCCAGGACGGGGGCTTGCGCCGTGGCCGACGGGCCGGCCGTCCGGTCGCCGCCGCTGCAGCCGGCGACGAGCGCCGCGAGTACCGCCGGGATGATGATGCTGTGCTTCCGATGCATGAGATCTCCTCTGATAGATTGGCTTGGAACGTAGCCTCGCCGCCCTGGCTGCCCCGGCATGCGTGTGACGGCGCTGTTATCGTGACAACTTGTCCGGCTCTCCTGGACATCCCTGATCGGAGCACATTAATGTGCCTTTATTTTTAATTAACGAACATTAATGAGTTTAACGCTCACTTTTTCGAACTGTCAACACAACTCGCGGTTACAGGGGATGTAACAGGAAATGAGCGACAAGACCGCTGCGGACTGCGCCGCGCCGGCGCGCGATGGTGCAGGCGGCGACAGGAGGGATCAGGGACGGCGCGCAGCCGCGAGGAGGCGCTGTATCGTCGCGCGCGCGGTGATGCGGTCGTCATGCCAGTAGGCGCTGACGGCGTCGCGCATGGCGTCCTCGACCTCGGGCGGCAAGGCCATCGAGATCCCGGGAACGAGTGTGCCGCCCCGCGTCGCAGCGTCGAAGGCGGCGGCCGACTGCTTCGCGCAGCGGTCGAACTTGCCCAGGTCGACGCCCTGGCGCACCGGGATCGAGCCTTTGACGAGGTTGAATTCCTCCTGCACGCCAGGGGCCAGCAGGTCGGCGGCGAAGTCTTGCTGCGCGCGGATCCTGGCGGGGCCGTTCACCTTGAACAGGGCGAACGAGTCGACCGTATAGGCATAGGCCCTGGCCGATCCCGGGGTGGGCACGCAGGCAAACTCCAGGCTGCCGTTGCGCTGCGCCGCCTCGAAGATGGGCTTGGCCCAGTCGCCCATGAATTGCATGCCCGCCTCGCCGTTCGCCAGCCGCGACGCCGCCACGTTCCAGTCGCGCCCCATCGCCGCCACGTCGGTGTAGGGCTTGATGCGCCGGAAGGTCTGCAGCGCCTGCTCCATGAGGGGGCTGGCCAGCGTGGCGGGATCCAGCGCCACGAACGCCTTGCGGTAGAAGTCGGGGCCGCCCACGCCCAGCGCCACGTTTTCGAACAGGAGAAAATCCTGCCACGGCTGCCCGCCGTGCGTGACGGCGATATACCCTGCCCGCTTCATCGCGTCGGCGGCGGCGAAGAAGTCGTCCCACGTAACGGGCGCCTGGGCATTGGCGCGCTTCAGGATGCGCGTGTTAATCCACAGCCAGTTGATGCGGTGGATATTGACCGGCACGGCGACATAGCTGCCCTTGTATTTCATGGCGTCGCTGACCACCCGGGGCAGCACCGCGTCCCATTGTCCGGCGCGGGCCGTGGCATCCAGGTTGGCGAGGGCGCCTTCGCGCGCCCATTGCTGGATGGCGGGGGCCTTGACCTGGGCGGCGGCCGGCGGATTGCCCGACTGGACACGGGACCGCAGCAGGAACAGCGGAAAGCCATTCGCGTCGGGCGCCACGGCGAAGTCCTTCCACGTATGGCCCTGGCGCCGCAGCGTCGATTTCAGCACGTCGACGGCCCGTGCGTCGTCGCCCACGTCCCAGAAGTGGAGCACCTCGAGTTCGCCCGCGTGTACGGCAGACGCGCACCAGGCGGTAACGAGTGCGATTGCCGCGGCGAAGACTTTCATGGCGTGCATAGTAGCGCGACTCGCCTGCACAGGGAAGCGAGCGGGCATGCGGCCGGATGGTGGCGCAGTCAATTATCCGTTAATATTGTGAAATGCAATTATTACTCGCCGAAGACGACCCCCTCCTCGCGAACGGACTGAGCGCGCAGCTGGCCGCCGCCGGTTTCACCGTCGAGCATGCGCCCAACGGTCCGGTCGCGGAGTACCTGCTGACCCGGCAGAACTTCGACATCGCCATCATCGACCTCGGCCTGCCGATGGTCGACGGTCTCACGGTGCTGAAGAACCTGCGCGCGACGCGACCCGGCCTGCCGGTGCTGGTCCTCACGGCGCTCGACCGGCTCGACAGCCGCGTGGCGGGCCTGAACGCCGGCGCGGACGACTATATGACCAAGCCGTTCGAGTTCCCGGAACTGGAAGCGCGCCTGCGGGCGATCCTGCGGCGCGCGCGGACGTCGTCCGCCAATGCCGACGTCGCGCTGTCCGGCCTGCACTTCGACCGCGCGGCGCGGCGCGCCGTCATCCACGGCGACCCCGTCGAATTGAGCCCGCGCGAAGCGACGCTGCTCGAACTGCTGCTGGTCCATGCGGACAAGGTCGTGACCAAGGACCAGATCGCCACCGCCTGGGCCGGCGACGGCACCGAAGTCGGCGCCGGCAACACGGCGGAAGTCCACATCCACCGGCTGCGCCGCAAGCTGGAAGGCTCCGGACTCGAGATCCGCACCGTCCGCGGACTCGGCTACCTGCTGGCCGTCGAGCGCGCCGATGGACGACCGGCCTGACCGGGGACCACGCACACGCTCCCTGCGCCGCCAGCTCGTCATCTGGGTGCTGCTGCCCCAGCTCGTGCTGTGGGTCGCGGGCGGCGTCGCGACTTACCGGCTGGCGGTCCGCTACGTCAACCAGGCCGCGGACGCGACCCTGTCCCAAGCCACCCGCGCACTCGCGCGGCGCGTCAAACCCATCGGCAGCGGCCTGCTGATCGACTTCCCGCGCGCGGCGCAGGAAGTGCTCGAGACCGATCCCAACGACCGCCTGTTCTATATGGTCAGCACGCCGCCCGGCGAATTCATCCTCGGCAACAACAGCATTCCGATGCCGCCCGCGACCCTGCGGCCGCGCCTGAACGAGCCCTATTTCTACGACGGCGAGCTCCGGCCGGTCGGCGCCGGGGGCCGGAGCGGTCCGAGGGAAACGGTGAAGGTCAGGATCGCGGCCCTCTACCTGCCCTATGCCGCACAGGAGGGCAAGCAGCAGTGGATGCTGGTCCAGGTGGCGCGCAACATGGCGCACCGCGAGGACATCTTCAAGATGATCCTGATGGATACCCTGCTCCCGCTGTCCGCCCTGATACCACTGCTGACCCTCGTCGTCTGGATCGGCACCGGCGCCGGACTGGCGCCGCTGCTGCGGCTGCGCAGGGAGGTGGAGGGCCGCTCGCCGCTCGACCTGGCGCCGCTGCAGATCGAATCGGCGCCGCAGGAAGTGCGGTCCCTCGTCGGCGCGCTGAACGCCCTGCTCGCGTCGGTGCGCCAGAACGTGAACGCGCAGCAGCGCTTCATCGCCGACGCGGCGCACCAGTTGCGCACGCCGCTGGCGGGACTGAAAAGCCAGACGGCGCTGGCGATCGCGGCGACCGACGACCCGGCCCTGGTCGCGCGGCTGAAGCTGGTCGACCAGAGCGCGACGCGGGGCGCCCACCTGATCAACCAGCTCCTGATGCTGGCGCGGGCCGACCCCGAGGCCGCGGCGGCGTCCGACAAGGCCCCGCTGGATGTGCCCGCGTTCGTCCGGGAGATCGTCGCGGAATGGGTGCCGCGCGCCATGCGGGCGCAGATCGACCTCGGCCTGGACGACGCCCCGCCGCCCGCGGACGGCGCGCCGCTGCGGATCGAGGCCAACGCCCTGCTGCTGCGGGAAGCGCTGGCGAACGTGATCGACAACGCCATCAAGTACACCGGCCGCGGCGGCGAGATCACGGTCGGGGTCGAACCGGACGGCGACCACGTGCTGGTGGCCGTCACCGACAACGGTCCCGGCATTCCGGAAGCGGACCGCGCGCGCGTGTTCGAACGGTTCGTGCGCGCCACGGACCAGGGCGAAGGCTGCGGGCTCGGGCTCGCCATCGTGCGTGACATCGTCGCCCAGCACGGCGGCGCCGTGGACCTGCAGGACGCGCCGCCGCACGGCCTGCGTGTGGCGATCCGGCTACCCAGGCGCTGATCGGCGCACCGGGCGGGCGGCGGCCGGTTATACTCGCGCTCGTGACCAACGTAATGACGAACGTGCCCAATCCGACACACACTCCGCCGCCAGCCCGGCCCCGCGACACGCGGCCGCTCGCGGGCGCCGCCATGCTGATCGTCGCGATCACGGTGACGCTCGCCGGCCTGCTGGTGTCGAGCTACCATGACACCATCGAGCGCGAACAGACGAATCTGCGCAACCTGGCGGAAGCGTTCGCCGCCCAGACCCATTACGCCACGCTCGCGCTGGACCTGGCGCTGGCGCGCGCCACGGAACACGCGCCGCGGGACGGTTACGGCACGGCCGCCACGATGCCGGGCGGCGCATTCGAGGACATTCCGGCACGGGTCCGGCGACTCGGACCGGACGCACCGCGCCAGCCGGCGCCCGGCGGCGCGCCGAAGATCG
Organism: Massilia sp.; assembly: GCA_045810485.1. Taxonomy (GTDB): domain Bacteria; phylum Pseudomonadota; class Gammaproteobacteria; order Burkholderiales; family Burkholderiaceae_D; genus Telluria. Next base: position 52,674 of record JBJMVU010000018.1, read on the forward strand.
GCATCGCCGTGCCGGCCGCCGGCGGCCCCGCCACGATCCTGCTTGCGCGCGTCCTGCCCGACGGCCCCGCCGTCATCGAGACGGACGTCGCCTACTTCCAGCGCATCTTCGACTCCGCCGACCTGGGGCACGGCGGCTCCGTCACCCTGCACCAGCGCGACGGCACGATGCTCGTGCGCAGCCCGACGCTCCCCAAGGCGATCGGCCATTCCTTCATCCACACGCCGCTGTTCCAGACCTGGTTGCCGCGCGCGGCCGTCGGCGCGTTCGAGGCGACGAGTCCCATCGACGGCGTGCGCCGCCTGTACGGCTACAGCGCCGTCGCCGGGTACCCCATGGTGATCGTCACGGGACGCGACCTGTCCGACACGCTGGCCGTGTGGCGCGGCTGGTGCTGGATCGCCGTGCTGGCCTGGGCCCTGCTGTCGGTCGCGCTGGCCGTGCTGGCCTGGCGCATGAGCCGCGAGACGGCGCGCCAGGCCGCGCTGATCGCGCGCCTGCAGGCCAGCGAAAGCCGGCTCGCGCACGGGTCGCGCTACCTGAACGCCATCCTCGATTCGCTGGCCACGCCGCTGTGGGTGCTCGACGCGAAGCGGCGCATCGTGCTGTTCAACCGCGCCTTCCTGCAGTTCACGGGCCGTGCCGAGGACGCGGTGACGGGGCGGCTCGAGTCGGAAGTGCTCGACCCCGCCGGCGCCGGCGCGCGCGCCCGGCTGTATGCGGACAGCACGGCCGGCGGCGTGCACGCGCTGGAGGCGGAGATCCGCGACGGCGGCGGCGCCACCCGCACCGCGATCCAGCTCGCCGCCCAGCTCACGAGCGAGGGCGACGCCGTCCAGATCGTCAACAGCCTCACCGACATCACGGAACGCAAGCAGGTCGAGCTGCGGCTGGCCTACCTGGCCGACCACGACCCGCTGACCGGGCTGCCGAACCTGAACCGCCTGCGCCGCGTGCTGGCCGACGCGCTGCACGACGCGGCGCCGCAGGGCGAACAGGTCGTGCTCTTCCTGATCGCGCTGGAGCGCCAGCAGGAAGTGGCGGACCTGCTCGGAATCGAAGCCGGCGACGACGCCGTGCGCCAGGTCGCCGCGCGCCTGGACGCGCTCGCGCCGACGGCCCGCTGCGTGGCGCGCGTAAAGGCCAACGAATTCGCCGTGGTGCTGCCGGCGGGGCCAAGCCACCGCCCCGTGGACGCCATCGCGCTCGAACTGCATGCGCTGCTGGCGGAACCGGTGCGCGTGGGCGGACGCGAATTCCACCTGGCGCCGGTGATCGGCATCGCGCTGTACCCGCAGGACGCCGCCTCCGCCAACGAGTTGATGCGCCTGGCCGACATCGCCAAGCACCGCGCCCGCAGCGAAGCCGGCGAGCCGGTGCATTTTCACTCCGAGTCCACGCACATCCAGCTGAACGAGCGGCTCACCATCGAGGAACAGCTGCGGCATGCGCTGGCGCGCGACGAACTGACGCCGCACTACCAGCCGAAGGTCGACATCGCGACCGGACGGGTGACCGGGTTCGAGGTCCTGCTGCGCTGGAACAGCCCCGTGCTGGGCGCCGTGTCGCCGGCGCGCTTCATCCCCATCGCCGAGCAGACCGGCCTGATCGTGCCGATCGGGACGTGGGTGCTGCGCACCGCGTGCGCGCAGGCGAGCCGCTGGGCGCGCGAGCACGGCATCGCCACGCGCATCGCCGTCAACCTGTCGATCCGCCAGTTCTACCAGAAAGACCTGCTGCAAGTGATCGCCGACGCGCTGGCCGACGCGGGCCTGCCGCCGCACGCGCTCGAACTGGAGATCACGGAAAGCATCGCGATGAGCCGCGTGGACGTCGTCGAGCGCCTGCTGGGCGGCATCCGCGACCTCGGCGTGGAACTGTCGATCGACGATTTCGGCACCGGCTATTCGAGCCTGGCCTACCTGAAGCGCTTTCCCGTGCAGCGCCTGAAGGTCGACCGGGCGTTCGTGCGCGACCTCGGGCGCGATGCCGACAGCGCCGCCATCGTGCGGTCGGTCGTCGCGCTGGGCCACGGCCTCTCGATGCGCATCGTGGCCGAAGGCGTCGAGACCGAGGAGCAGCTGGCGATATTGCGCGCGCTCGGCTGCGACGAATACCAGGGCTACCTGTTCGCGCGGCCGATGGACGCCGCCGCCGTGCCGGCCCTGCTGGGGATATCCGTCGCGTCAGGCACGTGAGCGCACGGCGCGGCGCGGCCGCCCGCCGGCCGGTGGCGGCGGGTGCGCTGGCCGCGAAGGCCCCGGCACGTCGGCAGACGCGGCCAGGTCCGCCCACGCATCGAATCCCACTTTCAATACGCGCAGGCGGTCGTAGGCGCGCTGCAGCGCCGCCCGGCCCAGCACGAGGCGCAGCGGACCGCGGCCGGCGGCGACGGCCTGCATGATCGCCTGCGCGCCGCGCGCGGCGTCGACCTGGGCCGCACTGGCGCCGCGTGCGGCGCGGCCGGCCAGGCCGTCGTAGTCGGCGATGCCGGCGGCGCGCGGCGCGGCGTCGCCCGCCTCGTCGCCGCTGCCCGGGTCGACGAGCGTGACGCCGATGCCGAGCGGTTCCACTTCATAGAACAGCGCTTCCGCCAGCGCTTCCAGCGCCGAGCGCGCGGCGTGGCTGAAGCCCTCGAACGCGGGCGCCTGCACGGAGGCCCGCGCCAGCATCACGACGTGGCCGGCGCGGCGCGCGCGCATGCCGGGCAGCACGCGGCGGGCCAGGTTGATCGGGCCGAACACGTTTTCCTCGAACAGCGCGCGCATGGCGTCCTCCTCGCCTTCCTCGATCGCGCCCGGGTAGCGCTGCGCTGCGCTCGTCGCCAGCACGTCGATGCGCCCGAAACGCCGCTCGGCGGCAACGACGGCCTGGTCGACGCTGGCGGCGTCCGTCACGTCCAGCGCGAGCGCCAGCGCGCGGTCCGGATGGCGGTCGACGAGGGCCCGCAGCTGCGCCGGCGCGCGCGCGGCGAGGACGGCATGCTGGCCGGACGCCAGCACGGCCTCCGCCAGCGCGGCCGCGAGGCCGGTGGCGGCGTCGGCGATGAACCAGACGGGTTGCGTGGATTGCGACATCGTTCCTCCTTGCTGCACGCGGAGTCCCAATGATTGGATACTCCAGGAAGATGATTCTAGATGCTGCGCGGGTACGGTTCCATAGTCGATTATCCGAGACTCTTGCCTAAAATTCCAAGCATCATTCAATCGGTGGGCGGCATGCCGTAATAGTCGGGCGCGCCGTCGGGCAGGACGTCGATCCGGTCCAGCACGACGCCCGGATCGAGCGCATGCACCGTCAACGTATGCATGCCGGGTGCCAGGCGCCCCACGCGCCACGTGCGCACCGCCATGTTGGACAGCACGTCTTCCTTCCATTGCTCGCTGCGCTCCACGGTCGTCGTGTCGATCACCTCGGGGGTCCCGTCGTCGATGCCGACGGCGAAGCGCACGCGGTTGGCCGCCGTGAGCGGGTGTTCCGGGACGGCGACGAGACGCAGCCGCGTGTCGCCGTCGCCTGCCGTCGCGAAGCGGTAAGCGAGCGGCGCGCTGGCGGCCAGGTCGGACACGGCGCGCGACGGCAGGTCGAGCCGCGCGCGCATCGCGCCGCCGGACGTGCCGAGGCCCGGCTGCGGCGTCCAGTCGCGCGTGGGGCCGGCCATGCCGGCGCGCAGCACGACGATGCGATCCCCGCCTTCCCTGACGTTGACGTTCACGGCCTGCGCACCGCATTGCAGCGACAGCGCCGGGTCCGCCCCGCCGTCATAGCGCAGCACGATGCGCTGCTCATGGCCGTTCGTGGCGTCCAGCATGCCTCCCGCGACATCCGCCCGCACGGCGCGCGCCCCGGCGCGCACGGACCAGCGCGCGTCCTGTCCGCCATAGCTCACCAGCGTCACCGTGCGCGTGGCCGGCTGCCCGCGCCGCAGCGCCAGCCGGTCGCCGTCGGCGGAGAATGGCGCCGGGTAGACGATGCCGCAGCCGCGCCGGTTCGATTCGCTCCACACGGGATACTCGGGCTCGGCGAACACGGGCAGGCGGCGCGGCGCGATGTCCATGATGCCGCGCCACTTGCCGCCCGCGAGGCCGTTGTACGCGGCCGCGTCGGCGACGAGCGCCGCGTGCGCCTCCCGCGCCTGGCGCACATGCAGGTTGCCGGACGGCCGCTGCTGGCGCGCGTATTCGGTCGCGAGGTCCAGCTTCAGGATGCGCGTGTTCAGGTTCGCGCTCGAGCGCACGGGGTACAGCACCAGCTCGACATACGCGTCGCGCAGCGGCGCCGGCATGCGCGCGGCGAGGGCTTCGGCGCGGGCCGTCAGGGCGCGGTAATCGGCGAGGCGGCGCTCCGCTTCGTCGCCGCCCGTGCGCACATACGCTGTCGTGCGCACGGGGCGCGTAGGTTCGGTCTGGCTCCAGCCCATGAATTCGGGCCGGCGTTCCCACGCGAGGCGGTAATACTCGCGCAGGATGGCCGCCGTTTCCCGCGCGTGATCGGGGCCGAACTGCGCGGCGGCCCAGGCCTCCAGGTGGCGCGCGGGGTCGTGCCGCAGCACGTCGGCGTCGAACGCCGCGTCGAGGAAGTACTCGACGAGGTATTCGGCCGGCTTGATGTCGCCCACGTTCAGCACCCACAGGCGGCGTGCGCCGGTCGCCCACGCGCGGTCCAGCTGGTCGCGGATCAGGGACGGATGCGTCGTGCCGAGCCACAGGTAGTCGTGCGGCCGGCCCCAGTACGACACGTGGTAATAGATGCCCGCCCCGCCGGCGCGCCCGCGTTCCCGGTCCGTGCCCAGTTGCGCGAGATAGCCGTAGTTATCGTCGGGCCATACGAGCGTCACGTCGTCCGGCACGGCGAGGCCGAGGTTCCAGTAATCCAGCACTTCCTTGTACATCGTGAAGGCCTGCGGGATGCGCTCCGGCGGCCTGCCCCGCGCGCCGGCCAGCAGATCGCGCTGCACGCGGAACACGTCCTGCAAGGTGTCGCGCGCCTGCTCGGGACTCGCCGCGCCCTCCATCGCGGAATCGTGCACGCCGCGCAGGCCCAGCGACGTCACCGTCTCCATGCCTTTCACCGCGTCGGTGCGCGTGCGCCAGTAATCGACGAGACGGTCGCGGTTCCGGAACCAGTCGAACGCGCCGAAGTCCTTCTTCCACTCGCCCACGTTATTGCGCATCATCGGCTCCGCATGCGACGTGCCGACGACGATCGCGTAATCGTCCGCCACCTGCGCGTTGCCGGGTATGTCGTAGAACGGCCGCGTCGACTCGTGCATCGCGGGCCACACCAGGTTGGCCTTCAGGCGCCACAGCAGCTCGAACACGCGCGCATAGGTCGCCGGGCCGATGTCGCCGGCCGGGTCGAAGGTCTTCGCCGCCCACGGCAGCAGGCCCCAGTCCTCGTCGTTGATGAAGATGCCGCGGTACGCCACGGACGGGGTGTTCGACACGCGCGGCGCACCGTCGACGGCCGGGCGGTCCACGTGCGCGGGCGCGACGTCGGCCCACCATTCCCAGGCCGACACGCCCAGTTCGCGCGACATGTCGACGACGCCATACACCGCGCCGCGCCGGTCGGATCCGGCCACCAGCAGCAGCGCGCGGCCACCAGCCTCGCCCGCCACGCGGAGGTAGCGCTCGGACTGGCCGTCCAACGGGCCGAGGTCCGCGCCCAGCGCGCGCGCCGCCTCGCGCACGAGCGGCGACGCCGCCGTGCCCACGACGACGCAGCGGCGCGGACAATCCTGCAGGCTCGTCGCGAGAACGGGCGCCGCGCCGCTCACGCGTGCGAGGTCGCGCCGGAGCATGCCGGCCGCGAGCCGCATCGTGGGCTGGGCATCATGGACGATGACGGCGTCGCGCAGCGCGAACGGCCGGGCGTGAACGAGGCCGGTGGTCAGGGAAAGGATGAGGAGGAGGCGGAAGCGGCGCATGGGCTGACATGGTAGTGCGGCGCAGCCGTATAAACGATCATCAAATTGACCGATTGCGTTTGACCAGCCCCGCCCAAGCGCATACACTTTGAATGGTTGCGCTACCATTTTAAATGTTATAACAACTTCCGCAACCGTCCACCCGGAGGAGACTGTGCAAGACACGCGTCACAAGGCCGCACGCCGGCTCGCAGCCACGCTCGGCATCACCCTCGCAGCCAGCCTGCTGCCCGCCCTACCCCCCCTCGCCGCCCATGCGCAGGCGGCCGACCGCGCGGCGCCGCGCCAGCGCATCCTGCTGGACGACGGCTGGCGCTTCCATCCCGGCGATCCCGCCGGCGGATCGGCGCCGTATCTCTATGACGTGCGGCCGGAAGTCACCGCGTCCGCCGACGGCAAGGTGGCCGACGCCCGGCCCGAGGAAGCGGCCACGGTCGCGCGCGCGGACACACCGGTGCTGAAACCGTGGATCCTCCCGAGCGGCAACGCGTTCATCCGCGACCCGGCACGGCGCTACACGCGTCCGGCGACGGAACCGGCCATCGATGCGCCGTTCGCACAGCTCGCGTTCGACGACGGCGGCTGGCGCGCCGTCACCCTGCCGCACGACTGGGCCATCGAAGGCCCGTTCCTGACGACAGGCCCGTACGGCGGCATGGGCCGCCTCAGGACGTGGGGCCCGGCCTGGTATCGGCGCAAGCTGGACATCCCCGCGGCCGACCGCGGCAAGAAAATCTTCCTCGACGTGGACGGCGCCATGTCGTACGCCAGCGTGTGGGTCAACGGCCACCTCGCGGGCGGCTGGCCCTATGGCTACAACTCGTTCCGCATCGACCTGACGCCCTGGCTGCGGCCGGGCGGCGCGAACCAGCTCGCGATCCGGCTCGACAACCCGCCGGAATCCGCGCGCTGGTATCCGGGCGCGGGCCTGTACCGCAACGTGTGGCTGACGAAAACGGCGCCCGTGCACGTGGGCCAGTGGGGCGTGACGGTGACGACGCCGGACGTGTCGGCCGACGCCGCGCGCGTGGCGTGGCAGGTCGCCGTTGACAACGAAGGCCCCGCGCCGGCCCGCGCGACAGTAATGACCGAGGTGTACGCGCTGGACGCGCAAGGTCGCATCACAGGCAAGCCCGTCGCGACCACGGTATCGGTCCCGACGACCGTCGCCGCGGGCGCGAGCGGCGCCGTCAGCGGCGCGACGACGGTGAGCAAGCCGCGCCTGTGGGGGCCGCCGCCCACGCAGGCGCCGCACCGCTACGCGCTGGTGGCGACGGTGCGCCAGGACGGCCGTATCGTCGACCGCACCGAGACGCCGTTCGGCATCCGCACCGTGCGCTTCGACCCGGACCGGGGCGTCGTCGTCAACGGCGAACACATCCCGCTGCGCGGCGTGAACAACCACCACGACCTCGGCGCGCTGGGCGCCGCGTTCAACGTGCGCGCGGCCGAGCGCCAGCTGGAGATCATGCGCACGATGGGCGCGAACGCCGTGCGCCTGAGCCACAATCCGCCCGACCCGCAGCTGCTGGACCTCGCGGACCGCATGGGCTTCCTCGTGATGGACGAGATCTTCGATTCGTGGGAGCGCAAGAAGACGCCGCTCGACTTCCACCTGATCTTCCCCGACTGGCACGAGCAGGACCTGCGCGCCATGATCCGGCGCGACCGCAACCACCCGTCCATCATCATCTGGAGCATCGGCAACGAGGTCGGCGAGCAGTACACCGACAAGGCAGGCGCCGCGGTGGCGCGTGGCCTGCACCGGATCGCCCGCGAGGAAGATCCGACCCGGCCGACGACGACGGCCATGAACTACGCCAAGTCGGACATGCCGCTGCCCGCGGAGGTCGATGTCATCGGCCTGAACTACCAGGGTGAAGGCATCCGCCAGGATCCGGAATTCGAAGGCACCGACCGGATCCGCACGCCGCCGCAGTACCCGCTGTTCCATGCCAGGTTCCCGGACAAGGTCATCCTCGGCACCGAATCCGCGTCGGCCTTCAGCAGCCGCGGCGTCTACCTGTTCCCGGTGCATCCGGCGAACAGCTCCATCGTCCGCGACGGCCGGGGCGGCGATTCCGCGAGCCAGCAGGTCAGCGCCTACGAACTGTATGCCGTCGATTTCGGCGCGTCCGCCGACAAGGTGTTCGCGTCGCTCGACCGCAACGCCTACGTGGCCGGCGAATTCGTCTGGACCGGTTTCGACTACCTGGGCGAACCGACACCCTATTACGGCGCGCGCAGCTCGTACTCGGGCATCGTCGACCTGGCCGGCTTCCCGAAGGACCGGTACTGGCTGTACCAGTCGCGCTGGCGCCCGGACCTGCCGATGGTCCACGTGCTGCCGCACTGGACGTGGCCGGACCGCGTCGGACAAGTCACGCCCGTGCACGTGTTCACGTCGGGCGACGAGGCCGAGCTGTTCGTCAACGGCAAGTCGCAGGGCCGCCGGAAGAAGGCGCCATACACCTATCGGCTGCGCTGGGATGACGTGACGTACGCGCCGGGCGAGATCACGGTGATCGCCTACAAGGACGGGAAGGAATGGGCGAAAGAGACTGTCAAGACGGCCGGCGCCCCGGCCGCGCTGCAGGCACGGGCCGACCGCACGCTGCTTGCCGGCGACGGGCGCGACCTCGCGTTCATCACCGTGCGCGTGGTCGACAAGGATGGCCGGCTCGCGCCGCGCGCGCAAGACCGCGTGCGCTTCACCGTCGAGGGCCCGGC
>JBJMVU010000019.1:0-5864 GCA_045810485.1 Massilia sp.
CACATGAAGCCGCTGCGCGGCACCGCGCTGATGGTGTTCGATCCGGGCCTGGTGTTCCTGCTGGTCGATAACCTGTTCGGCGGCGACGGCCGCTTCCACACCCGCGTGGAGGGCCGCGACTTTACCCAGACCGAGCAGCGCATCATCATGCGCATTCTGGATATCGTGTTCGAGGCCTATGCCAAGTCCTGGGAGCCGGTCTACCCGATCGAATTCGAATACATCCGTTCGGAGATGAACACGCAGTTCGCGAACATCGCCACCCCGAACGAAGTCGTGGTATCGTGCACTTTCACCATCGAGCTCGGTTCGGTCTCGGGCCAGATCCACTTCTGCATGCCCTATTCGATGGTCGAACCGATCCGCGACGCGCTGACGTCGAGCATCCAGGGCGAAGCGCTGGAAGTCGACAAGCGCTGGATCCGCCTGCTGACGCAGCAGATCCAGGTGGCGGAAGTGGAACTGGTGGCCGTGCTCGGCCACGGCAAGGCCAACTTCGACGAGATCCTGAATATGAAGGTCGGCGACGTCATCCCGATCTCGGTCCCGGAAACGCTCCAGGCCACGGTGGACGGCGTGCCCGTCATGGACTGCAGCTACGGCGTTTACAGCGGACAATATGCGCTGAAGGTCGAAAAACTGCTGGCGAACAGCGAAACCTTCAACAAGTAAGCAACACAGGAGAGAAACATGTCCGATACTCAAGACGACCAAGACAGCCTCGACGACGATTGGGGCGCGGCGATCGCCGAACAGGCCGCCGCCGAAGCAGCCGCACTGGCGAACCAGCAGCAGGCGGCCTCGGCCGCCGTATTCAAGGATTTCTCGAACAAGGGCCCCCGTCCGGAGACCCCGAACGACATCGACTTCATCCTCGACATCCCCGTCCAGCTGACGGTGGAACTGGGCCGCACCAAGATCGCCATCAAGAACCTGCTGCAACTCGCGCAGGGTTCCGTGGTCGAACTGGATGGCCTGGCGGGCGAGCCGATGGACGTGCTCGTCAACGGCTGCCTGATCGCCCAGGGCGAGGTGGTGGTCGTGAACGACAAGTTCGGTATCCGCCTCACCGACATCATCACCCCGTCCGAGCGTATCCGAAAACTCAACAAATGACGGCGCGCCTGCTGACCACCCTCGCCCTCGCCCTTCCGCTGGCCGCCTGCGCGGCGCAGCCGGGGTCCGGGCAGGCGGCGGGGCAGGAGCCGAGAGCGGTCGTGCGAGCGCCGGCCGCCGTCGAGCCGGCACCGACAGCGGCGCCCGCGGCGGCGGCCGAACCCGCCGCGACGCCCGCGCCTCAGGCTGCCAAGCACCTTCCACAAGTCACCTCGTCGCCGGCCCCCGCGCCGGCGTCGGCGCATCCGCGCGCGGTGGCGGGTACCGGTGCGCCATCCGCCGCGGCGCCCGCTCAGGCGCCCGCTCAGGCCACCATCGCCCAGCCCGACACCGCCGCCGCGCCCACCGGCACGGCAGTCCCCGCCAACCCGGCGGCGCCCGACGTCGTCGCGCCACGCCCTGCCACGCCCGGCGTCACCGTCCCTCCCGTCGCGATGCCGGCCGGCTCGTCGACGGGCAGCCTGCTGCAGACGCTGTTCGCGCTGATCCTCGTGCTGGCCGTGCTGGGCGCCCTCGCCTGGTTCCTCAAGCGCTATGGCCCGAAGGTCGGTGGCGGCAACGCGAACGTGCGCGTCGTCGGTTCGCTGAACCTCGGCGGCCGCGAGCGCATCGTGGTGGTCGAAGTGGGCAATGAATGGATCGTGGTCGGTGCATCACCCGGCCGCATCAACGCGCTGGCGACAATGCCGCGCCAGGACGGGCAGAATGGCGACACGAATACCGCTGACGCCGCGCTTGCTCCCCATGCACCCGCGGCGCACAGCTTCGCAGACTGGCTCAAACAAACGATCGACAAGCGCAAGTGATATTCAATAAACGACTCCTGCTGAAGGCAGGACTGCTGGGCCTCGCGGCCCTGCCGCTGGCGGCGGCGGTGGCGGCGCCAGCCATCCCCGCTTTCACCACGAGCGCGGCCCCGGGCGGCGGCACCGCCTATTCCCTGCCGGTGCAGACGCTGCTGCTGATGACGGCGCTGACCTTCATCCCCGCGGCGCTGCTGATGATGACGGGCTTTACGCGCATCATCATCGTGCTCTCGCTGCTGCGCCAGGCGCTCGGCACGCAGACGGCGCCGCCGAACCAGGTGATGGTGGGCCTTGCCCTGTTCCTCACGCTGTTCGTGATGGGGCCGACGTTCGACCGCATTTACACGGAAGCGTACGTGCCGCTGCAGGAAAACCGCATCCAGATGGTCGAGGCGATGGACAAGGCCGCGGCGCCGCTGAAGGGTTTCATGCTGAAGCAGACGCGCCAGTCCGACCTTGCCCTGTTCGTCAAGATCTCGCGCACGCCCGCGCTGCAGGGCCCGGAAGACGTGCCCCTGCGCGTGCTGATTCCCGCCTTCATCACGAGCGAGCTGAAGACCGCGTTCCAGATCGGCTTCGCCATTTTCATCCCGTTCCTCATCATCGACATGGTCGTCGCATCGGTGCTGATGTCGATGGGTATGATGATGATGTCGCCGGCCGTGATCTCGCTGCCGTTCAAGCTGATGCTGTTCGTGCTCGTCGACGGCTGGCAGCTGCTGCTGGGCTCTCTGTCCCAGAGTTTTTACTAGAAAGGCCGATATGACTCCGGAAAGCGTCATCGCGATGGGCCGCACGGCCATGGAAGTCACGCTGATGGTGTCGGCGCCGCTGCTGCTCGTCGCGCTCGTCATCGGCCTCGTCGTCAGCATCTTCCAGGCGGCCACCCAGATCAACGAACAGACCCTGTCCTTCATCCCCAAGCTGATCGGCGTGTTCATCGCGCTCGTGCTCGCGGGGCCGTGGATGATCACGGTCATGACCGACTACATGCGCAACCTGTTCAGCGGCATCCCGCAAATGATCGGCTGATGGTGCCGCGCGTGGCCCTGGCTTCGAATACGGCCGCGGGCCACGCGGGCGTCACGCGTGGGCGGCGCTTGCGCTGCCGCGATGCCGGCAGTGTGGTGGTGCTGCCCACCCTACCCGACACCCCGGCATGATTTCCTTTACGACTACCGAACTCTATGCGTGGATCGGCGGCCTGTTGTGGCCGCTGACGCGCATCCTCGGCCTCGTGGCGGTGGCGCCCGTGTTCGGCAACACGGCCGTGCCGATCCTCATCAAGTCGACCCTCGGCGTGCTGCTGGCCGCGATCATCGCGCCGACACTCCCAGCCGTGCCGCTCGTCGATCCGACGTCGTGGGCGGGCCTCCTGATCGTCGCGCAGGAACTCCTGATCGGCGTGGCGATGGGCTTCGCGATGCGACTCGTGTTCGCCGCCATCGAATTCGCCGGCGAGGTCGCCAGCTCGACGATGGGCTTTTCGTTCGCTACCTTCTTCGATCCCAGCTCGGCCGGCCGCTCGTCGGCCATCAGCCAGTTCCTCGCCCTCGTCGCGACGATGGCCTTCCTCGCCATGAACGCCCACCTCGTGCTGATCGAAGCGCTGGCGGAAAGCTTTTTCACGCTGCCGATCTCGGCCACGCCGATGTCGCTGTCCGCGCCGCTGGAAATGGTGCGCTGGGGCAGTCGCGTGTTCTCGGCGGGCCTGCAGATCGCGATGCCGATCGTCGCCGCCATGCTCATCACCAACATCGCGCTGGCAATCCTGACGCGCGCGGCGCCGCAGCTGAACCTGTTCGGCATCGGCTTCCCGATCACCCTGGGCGCCGGCTTCCTCATCATCAGCCTCACGCTGCCCTACCTCGGCACGCCGCTGCAGAACCTGTTCAACCAGGGGATCGAAGCGGGCCGCAAGATCCCGCGCGTGGGCGGACAACGGCCGGGGCAACCACCACGTCCCCCCGCCCCACGATAAAAATTCGGGGTCAGAGTGAGATGCACCGGTATGGTGGACAGGTTAAATCAGGTACACCTGTGCATTTTTTCGACTTCGGCCGGCGTACGATAGCCAAGCGTCTGATGAAGTCGTCGCTGATTGTAGTACACGTCGATGTAATCGGTGATGGCGGCCAGGGCTGACTGCTGATCCTCGTAGATCGTGTGGTGCGTCAATTCGTTCTTCAGGTTCGAAAAGAAGCTCTCCGCCACGGCATTGTCGTGGCAGTTTCCTCTTCGGCTCATACTGGGCTGGAGCTGGTTGTCGCGTAGGTGATTGCGGAACATGGCTGACGCAAACTGGGCGGATTCAACCGGTCGTCGCAACACCTTAATCAAGGAGGTGTTTATGGGACGACCAGCGGGGTGGATGCAAAAGTTAACAGGGCGAAGCACGATGCGCTCACCAGGTGCACCGTCGCATCGCCGGGAAACCGAGCGGCGATTCTGGAAGCAAATAGCAACGGGCATCACAAGTGAGAAGGCTGCTGAGGCGGTTGGGGTATCGCAGGCAGTTGGGACTCGCTGGTTTCGTCATAATGGTGGCATGCCACTTTCTATGTTGAGCCCAATATCTAAAAGATACTTGTCTTTCGCGGAGCGAGAAGAGATTGGTCTTCTTTCGTGTCAGGGGGTCGGAGTCCGAGAGATTGCTCGCCGTATCGGACGCAGCGCATCAACAGTTTCCCGGGAACTGACACGTAACGCCGCCACGCGCTGCGGCCGACTTGAGTATCGAGCTTCGGTGGCGCAGTGGAAGGCGGAACTGGTTGCTAGAAGACCCAAGCCTTCGAAACTGGTGACTAATCAACGGTTGCACGACTACGTTCAAGACCGCCTGGAGGGCAAGGTTCGCGACCCTGATGGCCGTGACATTTCTGGGCCTCGGTCGGCGCCGTTCATAGGAAGAAATAAGCCGCATCGCGGCGACCGTAAATGGGTCACTGGTTGGTCGCCCGAACAGATTTCCAACCGCCTGCAGACCGACTTTCCGGATGACGAATCCATGCGCATCTCTCACGAAGCCATCTACCAAGCACTCTATATCCAAGGCCGAGGAGCTCTTAAGCGCGAGCTGGTTAGCTGTCTGCGCACTGGGCGGGCGTTGCGCGTGCCGAGGGCAAGGGCACAAGCCAAAGCCTGGGCACACGTTAGCGAGGATGTGATGATCTCCAACCGACCTGCAGAAGCCCAAGATCGTGCTGTGCCGGGACATTGGGAGGGCGACCTGATCATTGGCCTGAATCGGTCCGCAATCGGAACGCTGGTCGAGCGATCAAGCCGATTTACCATGCTTGTCCACCTGCCTCGCGAGGAAGGCTACGGTTTGATACCTAGGACAAAGAATGGCCCTGCGCTGGCTGGCTACGGAGCTGTCACGATGGCCACCGCGCTCAATAATACCGTGGCTGACATGCCTGCCCTTTTGTGGCAGTCATTGACTTGGGATCGTGGCAAAGAATTGTCTGATCACGCGCGATTCACGGTCGAGTCCGGGGTGAAGGTTTTCTTCGCCGATCCGCACAGTCCATGGCAACGCGGTACAAACGAAAACACGAACGGCCTCTTGCGGCAGTACTTCCCAAAGGGCACGGACTTGTCTCGGTGGAGCGCCCGAGAGCTCCACGCCGTTGCCAACACACTGAATTCTAGGCCCCGTAAAACGCTTGGTTGGAAGACGCCGGCCGAAGCACTGGACGAGTACTTAAAATCTGTACAACAATCTAGTGTTGCGACGACCGGTTGAATCCGCCCAGTTTGCGTCAGCCATGTTCCGCAATCACCTACGCGACAACCAGCTGCGGCCCAGTATGAGCCGAAGAGGAAACTGCCACGACAATGCCGTGGCGGAGAGCTTCTTTTCGAACCTGAAGAACGAATTGACGCACCACACGATCTATGAGGATCAGCAGTCAGCCCTGGCCGCCATCACCGATTACA
>JBJMVU010000020.1:0-3685 GCA_045810485.1 Massilia sp.
ACCGCGCTTGAACGTGAAGGTCTTGGTCAGGCGTACGCCGCCCTGCTCCGCATCCAGCACGACCTGCACCTGGTTGTTGCTGTCCAGCGTACGCGCGCCCGGACGAACCGTGAACGGGGTGTTGTGGTTCGGCAGGACGCCGGCCGCGCTGGCGCCGGTCAGGCCGGTCTGCGCGACGTAGACGCGCGGGCCGTTCGCCTGGAACAGCACCTGGTTCTTGCTCGGATCGACCTTGTCGCGGTACTTCAGCAGTTCCAGGCGGCGGATCACGCCGCCGGCCGTGTCGATGTCGGCTTTATAGACGTCGGTGGTGACCGTGACGACCTGGGTCTGGACCGCAGCGGGCGCCGCGGGCGTGCCCGGGACGGCGCCGGCCGGGGTCTGCGTTGCCGCTGAGGTTGCGTCATTAGGCAGGTCGTTCGGCTTGGCCGGGTTCGGGGCCTGCGCGACCTTGGCCGGCGGCTGCGCCGAGAACATCGACTGCTTGCCGTTGGCCACCATCCAGTCGTTCCACAGGACGACCAGCGAGACGGCGAACACGATCCACAGGATGGTACGTTTATTGATTTCCATTGGTCTTATTCAGGAATGCTTGCAACCGCAAGCGGTTGGTGAGGAATGCGGCTCCCCGGGACGCGGTACCAGGTCGACGCCGCCGTCGTTCCACGGATGGCAGCGGCAGACGCGGCGCACGGCCAGCCATCCGCCGCGTGCGGCGCCGTGGAGTTTGACGGCTTCGATCGCGTAATTGGAACAGGTCGGATAGAAACGGCAGTTCTGTCCGAGCATCGGAGACACCAGCAACTGGTAACCGCGCAACAGCCAGACAAGCAACCGGTTCATGATAGTCCCGGTTGCGAACCTGAAGGCGCAACGCTCGCCGCCTGTGGAGCGGCTTCGCTTTTATTGTCGCCATTGCGCGCACGCGGCCGCTGCGACGCGAACAGTCGCGCCAGTTCCACGCGCAACTGTGCCTTCAGCGCGGACGTCGTGGCCGGACCGTCCTTGCCGTTGACCGGACGCGACAAGCGCACGATGCAGTCGAGCGCCGGCAGCGGCGTGGTCCGGAACAGTTCGCGCGTGATGCGCTTGATGGTGTTGCGCGTGACCGCGCGCGGGGCAAAACGTTTGGCCGCGACGACGCCCAGCCGCGCATGAGGCAGGGCATTCGGTCGGGTATAGAGCACGAAATGCGCGGTTTTTTGTGCAGGGCGCAAACGAAAAACGGATGAAAACTCATCCGTTTTTACGATACGCCGAACGCGCGCAAAGTCGTGCGAACCTTCGCCTGACATAGGTCGTAGGCGTGGTCGATGCGGCTTTACAGGCTTAGACAGCCAGGCGCTTGCGGCCCTTGGCGCGGCGAGCGTTCAGGACCAGACGGCCACCACGGGTAGCCATACGTGCGCGGAAGCCGTGCGTGCGCTTGCGACGGACGACGGAAGGTTGGTAAGTACGTTTCATGGTGGTCTCGCTTAAAGCAAAATAGAATGCAAAGTGGGCTGAACTCACGCTGAGTCAGCATTGCGCCAATGACATTTCGCAGTTGTTAAGCCAGCGTCACGCCTCAGCAAAGCTTGTCGCCTGTGTGCACTTTAGACGGGCATCTCGAAAACCGTCGCGAGCGGCAGCAGTTCTGGCAGAGAAGCGCAGCTGTACGAAAGTACAGCGAGCATCGCAGGCCGGAAATGCAACGCGCAGTAGGTTTGCGAGGTGCCCAACAATGCGTACGGGCGGGGAACCCTGAATTATTCAGCATTTCCAGTCCAACTGTCAAGGAACCCGTTGTGTCAAGGTCGCGTTATTGTGCGCCGCAAACGGTTGCGCATGCACGTCAGGCGCGCCTCCTTCGGTGGAAAATTCCTGTATCGCCTGTGGATAACTTGCGAGAACACAGGTAAAATAGAGTGTTACGCTTAACCTAGTCGATGTATGGATAACTTTTGGCAGACCTGTTCCAACCAGTTGGAGCTCGAGCTGACACCGCAGCAATATACCGCGTGGATCAAACCACTTGTCGCCCTCGACTACGAGGACGGCAAGCTGCGCATTGCGGCGCCCAATCGCTTCAAGCTCGACTGGGTGAAGTCGCAGTTCGCCAATCGCATCACCGCGCTGGCGTCCGACCATTATCAGCGGCCGGTCGACGTGCAGTTCGTGCTCGACCCGAAGAACAGCATGCCGAAGAAGGTGGTGTCGTCCGCTCCTGCCCCGATGCCGCCCAGCAGCGGCGCGCTGGGCATCAACGCCGCGGCGGACAAGACCGTGCCGGAGATGCCTGTCGTCACGCCGGACAACGTCATCGCGAACAATCCGCGCCGCGAGCAGAGCCGCGTCAATCCGGACCTCACGTTCGAGAACTTCGTGACCGGTAAGGCGAACCAGCTGGCGCGCGCCGCCGCGATCCAGGTCGCCAACAACCCGGGTGTCTCGTACAACCCGCTGTTCTTCTACGGCGGCGTGGGCCTCGGTAAGACCCACCTGATCCACGCGATCGGCAACCAGGTGATGGCCGACCAGCCGGGCGCACGCATCCGCTATATCCACGCGGAACAGTACGTGCGCGACGTCGTGACCGCGTACCAGCGCAAAGGCTTCGACGACTTCAAGCATTACTATCACTCACTGGACATGCTGCTCATCGACGATATTCAATTCTTCGGTGGCAAGAGCCGCACGCAGGAAGAATTCTTCTATGCGTTCGAGGCGCTGATCGCGGCGAAAAAGCAGATCATCATCACGTCGGATACCTATCCGAAAGAGATCACCGGCATGGACGACCGCCTGATCTCGCGCTTCGACTCGGGCCTGACGGTCGCGATCGAACCGCCGGAACTGGAAATGCGCGTGGCGATCCTGATGAAGAAGGCGGAATCGGAAGGCGTCATGCTGAACGACGACGTCGCCTTCTTCGTCGCGAAGCACCTGCGCTCGAACGTGCGCGAACTGGAAGGCGCGCTGAGGAAAATCCTCGCGTACTCGCGTTTCCACGGCAAGGACATCACGATCGACGTCGTGAAGGAAGCGCTGAAGGACCTGCTGTCCGTGCAGAACCGCCAAATCTCCGTGGAAAACATCCAGAAGACCGTGGCCGATTTCTTCAACATCAAGGTCGCGGACATGTATTCGAAACGCCGCCCGGCCAACATCGCGCGGCCACGCCAGATCGCGATGTACCTGGCGAAAGAGCTGACGCAGAAGAGTCTGCCGGAAATCGGCGAACTGTTCGGCGGCCGCGACCATACGACGGTGCTGCATGCGGTCCGCAAGATCGCCCAGGACCGCACCAAGAACGCCGAGTGCAACCACGAATTGCACGTGCTGGAACAGACCCTGAAAGGCTGATGCGTGAGCAACGGGGGGAAAAGGCAGTGCCCCCGATGATTTCTGGCAAAATATTAAGAAAACAACCAGAGCACCTCGAAAAACCGTCGCGAGCGGCGGCAATGCTGTTCGAGAAGCGCAGCTGTACGAGAGTACAGCGAGCATCGCAGGACAGCAGTGCAACGCGTAGCAGGTTTGGCGACGTGCTCGACATTTTTACCCTAACACCGAGGATATTTATGCAACTGGTCAAATCCACCCGAGACACGCTTCTCCGGCCACTGCAGATCGTGAGTGGTATTGTCGAGCGTCGGCACACCATGCCGATTCTGGCCAATATCCTCATCCGCAAGAATGGCGA
>JBJMVU010000021.1:0-38850 GCA_045810485.1 Massilia sp.
ACCGGCTGCGGGCGTGCCGGCTGCGGGCGTACCGGCTGCGGGCGCGGCGCCGGGCGCGGGCGCGGGCGCGGCGCCGGCTGCGGGCGTACGGCGCGGCTGCAGCGTGATGCTGCCGCGGCCGTTGCCCGGCTTGTCCGCGCCGGTGGCGTCGTTACGGCCGAGCAGCACCTCGCTGCGGTTGTCGTAGGAGATGAATTCGCTGACCATCTCCTGCGTGACCTTCTTGCCCTCGAGCTGGCGGATGACGGCCTTCGAGAACAGCTTCACGACGTCGTTGCGGTCGTCGTATTCGATGCGCTGGGCCTGGCCTTCGCCCCACAGGTCGGGGCCGCCGTCGCGCTTCTGGCGGAAGGTCGCGACCTTGCCGGGATTGGCGGTAAGGATGAAGGTGCGGAAACCCTCCGGCGACTCCTTGACCTCGGCGCGGTCGGCTTTCAGGATCAGGGTGCCGCGCGTGATGATCACGTTGCCGGTGGCGACGTAGTTCTGCGTGACCTGGTCGACGTTGGCCTTGTCGTATTCGATGTTGACGGGCTTGAGCGCGTCCGCCTTCTCGGCCGAAGCAGCCAGCGGCACCAGCAGGAAGATGGCGGCGGCGAGTATTGTTTTCATTCGATTGTCCTCTCTAATGGCTTACCTGAGGGCTTGCGCGCGACGGGCGTGGCGGATAGGTGATCTTGCCGCGGCCACCCAGCGCGATCTGCTGCGTGGCGTTGTTGGCCACCATGCCCACCGCGTCGACCGATGCGGACCCGAGCGTCATGTGGACCGGCCTGTCGGTCTTGGCGATCTCGTCGTCCGGCAGGATCGTCAGGACGTCGGTGCGGATCCGCATCGGCTCCGCGCCCGGGGCGGCCGGGCGCCGGATGTCCACATTGCCCGTCAGGTCGATCTGGTTCTGGTTCTGGCTCACGAGCGCGCTGTTGGACGTCATCGTCATCGGCGGATGCTCGTCGGTGAGGCTCTGCACGACCGGCTTGTCGATGAGCGCCGTGTTGTCGACCGGGCGGTGCGTCAGGCGTTCGCCCGAGATCACATAGCGCGGCTTGCCGGCTTCCGACATGCGCACCCAGCTGAAGTTGTCGACGATGTAGTCCGGCTCGTTGCCCGCATTGATGCCATGCGCGTTGTCCTCGCCCTGCATCACCTGCACGAGCCAGAAGCTGCCGAACGCGCAGAACACGGCGAACAGCATCAGGAGCAGCAGGCGCCAGCGGTGCGCGGTACGCTTGTAGGAAGCGGGAGCCATGGTCGACTTATCCGAAATACGGCGCGAGCGCCTGTTCGTAGGTGCCCTGGGCGCGCATCACCATGTCGCAGACTTCGCGCACGGCGCCGCGGCCGCCCGGGTTCTTCGTCACGTAGTGGGCGCGGTGCTGCACCTCCGGATGCCCGCTCGGCACCGTCACCGCGAAGCCCACGCGCGTCAACAGCGGCAGGTCGATCACGTCGTCGCCGATGTAGCCGCACGCCTCCGCCGTCACGCCCGTTTTGTTCAGCAGCTCGGCGAACGCGAGGCGCTTGTCGTGCTGGCCCTGGAACACGTGCGTGATCCCGAGGTCGCTTGCCCGCTTGATGACGATGGGCGACTTGCGCGCGCTGATGATCGCCGTCTGCACGCCGGTGCGGTTCAGCAGCTGGATGCCGAGGCCGTCCAGCACGTAGAACGTCTTCGTGACTTCGCCGTCCGGGCCGTACGTCAGGCTGCCGTCGGTGAGGACGCCGTCGACGTCGAAGATCATGACTTTCACGCGCGCGGCGCGCTCCATGTGTGCCAGCGGAGTCACCATCAGATCACCTTGGCGCGCGTGAGGTCGTGGATGTGCAATGCGCCCACCAGCACGCCGTCCGTGTCGGTGACGAGCATCTGGTTGATGCGGAATTCTTCCATCACGGCGACGGCGTCCACCGCCAGCTGTTCCGGATGCACGCGGCGCGGATTCGGATGCATCACGTCGCGGATCGCGAGCTTGCTGAAATCCTGGACCTTTTCGATCACGCGGCGCAGGTCGCCGTCCGTGAACACGCCGACCGGTTTGCCGGCGTCGTCGACGATGGCCGTCATGCCCATGCCCTTGTGCGAGATTTCCAGCAGGGCGTCCGTGAGGAGCGCGTCCGGCTTGACTTTCGGCACCGCGTCGCCGCTGCGCATGACGTCGCGCACGTGCGTGAGCAGGCGGCGTCCCAGCGCGCCGCCCGGATGCGAGCGCGCGAAATCGTCCGACTTGAAGCCGCGCAGCTCGAGCAGCGCGACGGCCAGCGCATCGCCCAGCGCGAGGGTCGCGGTGGTGCTCGCGGTCGGCGCCAGGTTCAGCGGGCAGGCTTCCTTCTCGACGGAGACGTCGAGGTGCACGTCCGCCGCCAGGGCCAGGCTCGATTCCGGCTTGCCCGTCATGGCGATCACGGGCACGCCCATGCGCTTGACGGCCGGGATCACGATGGCCAGTTCGCTGCTCTCGCCGGAATACGAGATGGCGACCAGCACGTCCTGCGAGGTCACCATGCCGAGGTCGCCGTGCGCGGCCTCGCCCGGATGCAGGAACAGTGAAGGGGTGCCGGTCGAGGCCAGCGTCGCCGCGATCTTGCGGCCGATGTGGCCCGACTTGCCCATGCCCGACACGACGACGCGGCCTTTGCAGGCCATCATCAGCGCGACGGCGCGCGCCACGCTGTCGTCGCGGCCGAGGCGCGCGGACAGCTTGCGGATCGCCTCGCCTTCCACATCCAGCGCTTCACGAGCCAGTTCCAGCGCGCGTTGCGCCTGGGCCTCGTTAAAACTTGTCAGCATTATTTTTTCATCGGTTACACTCATAGGCAAAGTATATCCGAATTGGGAAAGCAAAAAACTTGCCAGACGTAACAAACAACATATTTACGGGACCTCGCCGTCGCGCCCCATGACCTCAGGCCTCGAACTCACTCTCCTTTTGCTGGGCAGCGCGGTCCTCGGCGTCGTCGCGTTCCGCATGCTGCACCTGCCGCCGATGCTGGGCTATCTCGCCGTCGGCGTGCTGATCGGCCCCCACGCGCTGAACCTCGCCGACAACGGCGCCACGACGCAGGCGCTGGCCGAATTCGGCGTCGTCTTCCTCATGTTCTCGATCGGCCTCGAATTCTCGCTGGCCCAGCTGCGCGCCATGCGCCGCATCGTGTTCGGGCTCGGGCTCGCGCAGGTCGTGCTGACCATCGTCGTGACGGTACTCGCGTCGCTGTGGACACGCTACCTGCCGCCCTCGATGCAGATCGGCTGGCAGGCCGCGCTGGCGCTGGGCGGGGCGCTGGCGATGTCGTCGACGGCCATCGTCTCGAAACTGCTGACGGAGCGGCTGGAGCTGGAGAGCGAGCACGGACGCCGCATCATCGGCATCCTGCTGTTCCAGGATCTCGCCGTCGTGCCGCTGCTGATCCTGATCCCGTCGCTGGCGAAACCGGCCGAGGAACTCGCGATGACCCTGGCCTGGGCCGGCATCAAGGCGGCCGCCGTGCTGGCGCTGCTGCTGTTCTTCGGCCAGAAGCTGATGCGCAAGTGGTTCAACATCGTCGTCAAGCGCCGCTCGCAGGAACTGTTCATGCTGAACCTCCTGCTGATCACGCTGGGCGCGGCCGCGATCACGGAACACGCGGGCCTGTCGATGGCGCTCGGCGCGTTCGTGGCCGGCATGCTGATTTCCGAGACGCCCTACAAACACCAGGTGGAAGAAGACATCAAGCCGTTCCGCGACGTGCTGCTGGGCCTGTTCTTCATCACCATCGGCATGCTGCTGAACGTGCAGCTCGTGCTCGCGAACTGGTGGGTCGTCCTGGCGCTGCTGGCCATCCCCGTGATGCTGAAATTCGCGCTCATCGCGCTGCTGGCCAAGGCGTTCGGCTCGACCGACGGCGTCGCCATGCGCACCGGCCTCGCGCTCGCGCAGGCCGGCGAATTCGGCTTCGTGCTGCTGAGTCTTGCCTCCGGTTCGCACCTGATCGCCCCGTTCGTGATCCAGCTCGTGCTCGCGTCGATGGTGCTGTCGATGCTGGTCGCGCCGTTCGTCATCGCCAACATGGACAAGCTCGTGATGAAAGTGGCGACCAACGAATGGATGCTGCAATCGCTGCAGCTGACGCAGATCGCGAGCCGCACGATGGCCACGCAAAAGCACGTGATCATCGCCGGCTTCGGCCGCAGCGGCCAGTCGCTGGCCACGCTGCTGTCGGAAGAAAAGCTGCCGTGGTACGCGCTCGACCTCGACCCCGAGCGGGTGCAGGAAGCGCGCACGGCCGGCATCAACGTGTCGTATGGCGACTGCACGCGCCGGGAAGCGCTGATCGCAGCCGGTATCAACCGCGCCAGCGCCCTCGTGATCACGTTCGCGGACACCCGCCTCGCCGTCAAGGTGCTGCACCTCGTGACCGAGCTGGCGCCCAAGCTGCCCGTGATCGTGCGCGCCCACGACGACACGGAACTCGACGTCCTCAAGAAAGCCGGCGCCACCGAGGTCGTGCCGGAAGCGCTGGAATCGAGCCTGATGCTGGCCTCGCACGCACTGGTCGTGATGGGCGTGCCGCTGCGCCGCGTCGTGCACCGCGTGCAGGCCGCGCGCGACGAACGCTACGCCTCGCTGCGCGGCTTCTTCCACGGCGCCAGCGACATCGCGGACGGCACGGAACACAACTACGTGCGCCTGCACTCGGTGACCCTGCGCGACGACGCCGGCGCCGTCGGGCGCTGCATCGCGGAGCTGGAACTGGACGAAGTCGGGGCCGAAGTGACGGCGGTGCGGCGCGGGAGCGACCGCATCGAACCGACGCCGGAGACGGCATTGCGCGCGGGGGATGTGGTGGTGCTGCGCGGGACGGGCAACGCCGTGACCCGCGCCGAAGGGCGGCTGTTGCGCTGATACGGCGATCATGCCTAGGGTGGGCACCACGTGCCCACGCGGACGTTTGCGTCATGTTGGCGTTACGCGTGGGCGGAGGGCCGCCCACCCTACGTCATCGCAACCACTTTGTTACGTCCACTCTCTTTGGCTTGGTACAGCGCCTGGTCGGCCTGCGCGACGAGCTGGTGCGCCACACCCTCGATCGCGTGGTCGCGCTCGAAATCGTCGAGGGTCGCCACGCCGATCGACACCGACACCGCCAGCGTCTGCCCCTCCTGCAGAAAGAACGGCCGGTCGGCCACGCTCGCGCGGATGCGCTGGGCCACCATGCTGGCGCTGCCCAGGTCCGCGTCGATCAGCAGCACGACGAATTCCTCGCCGCCGAAGCGGCCCAGCGCATCCGTCATGCGCAGTTCGGCCTTGATGCGCGCCGCGACCTCGCGCAGCACGTCGTCGCCGGCGAGGTGACCGTACGTGTCGTTGACCTGCTTGAACCAGTCGATGTCGATGTACATGCACGACAGCCGGTACGACTGGCGCCGCGCGCGCGCGATCTCCTCGACGAGGCGGCGGTCCATGTAGCGGCGGTTGTAGACGCCCGTCAGCGCATCGGTGAGGCCGATGTACTTCAGCATCTCGTTGCTGATCACGTTCTCCAGGCAGATCGCGATGATCGACGCCATGTGCTCGACGAAGTCCGTGCCGAGCAGCGGCGTGAAGCGGCCCGGATCGCGGCTGCCCAGGTTCAGGCTGCCGATGAGGCGCTTGTTGCGCAGCAGCGGCACCATGGCCACGCTGGCGAGACCCGCCGGCGGATGGGGAAAGGCATGACGCTGCGTGGCCGCCTCGAACGGGACCAGGCGCGGCTTCGGCACGCGGCCGCTGGATAGATCGAACCCGAGCCCGTCGACGTTATCGTGGAATAGCAGGTTCGGGAACGCCTCGAAATCGACGCCCAGCTTGTCCATGACGGTGTAGATGTCGGCGCCCGTGTCGACGAGTGACAGCGTGACGGCGTCGAGGTCGGAGACCACGGGCAGCAGGCGGAAGATCGTGCCGACCAGTTCCTGGAACGTGCTGGCGCCGACGATTTCCAGGTCGAACGCCTGGTGCCGCATCATGATGGCGTGGTTGCCCTCGGCCTGGTTCATCAGGCTGGACAACTGGCGGCGCAAGGCCTCGTTCTCGGCGATGAGTTCGCGCACACTGGCGCCGCGCTCGTGCATGTGTGGTTCCCCTTCAGCAAGAACCCTAATTTACGCGAACTTACGCACATTGCAAACGAAAATGATGAGGTAAGGCCAACAACATTGCCAAGATGTCATCTTGGTGTGGCGCTTATCGCTGCCCACGCGCGTTCCAGCAGCGGCGGCGCCAGCAGGTGGACGGCGCGCGGCACGACGTCCAGCCGCACGTCCGCCCCGAGCGCGGCGAGGCGCTCGAACACAAGCTCGCTGTGTTGCACGGGCACCGTCCGGTCCATGCGGCCGTGCACGAGGGCGACGGCCGTGCGCCGCTCCCAGCGCTCCGGCGGCGGCGAACAGCGGCCCGCGATGGCGACGACGTGGCGCGCGAGATAGCGGTCACTGCACGCGGCCAGCGCCATGATCGCGCCCTGCGAAAAGCCCGCCAGCACCGTTTCCTCTGCGCCCACGCCGTGCGCGCGCTGTAACGCCTCGATGGTGGCGACGAATCCCGGCATCGCGGCGCGCACGCGCGCGGGACGGTTGTCTTCCGTGATGCCGGCCACGGACATCCATTGAAAACCCGCGCCGCCGCGGTCGCAGGGGTGCAAGGCCGGCGGCGCCACGACGCGCGCCTGCGGGTCGTGCGCGGCGACCAAATCGGCCAGCGGCGCCATGTCGGCGGGCGTCTGGCCCACGCCGTGCAGGAGGACGATCAGGGAAGTCATCCGCGCAGTCTAGCGCATCCGCCGCATATCGATATACGCCCGGCGACTCAGGCGTTTTTCATATTAACAAGCGCGAAACCATTCGTTCCAGCGGGGAGTGCTCGTCGATACCATCCTTGCAATCATGACTTGTCATGACAGGACATACCAGACCATGACTCCATTACGCGCCATCGAACCATCCGCCATCCCGCTGTACTCGCAAGTCCGTGAACGGCTGCGCGAACGTATCGTCGACGGCACCTACGCCCCGCAGGCCCGGCTGCCCTCCGAAAGCGAGATAGGCACCCTCCTCGGCGTGAGCCGCATCACCGTGCGCCAGGCGCTGGGCGACCTGCAGAAGGAAGGCGTGATCGTCAAGGTGCCCGGCAAGGGCACGTTCGTCGCGGAGAACCGCCCGAGCCAGGAACTGGCGCGGCTCGAGGGCTTCGGCGAAGCGATGTCCCGTAAAGGCCACCGCATCGTCAACCGCGTCGTGAAGCATGCGCAGGTGGAGGCGTCGCCGCTTGTGGCGGCGCGGCTGCGCGTGGCCCCGGGCGCACCCGTGACGGAGATCCACCGCTTGCGCTGGCTCGACCGCGAACCGGTGTCGTTCGAGATCACGTATCTGCCGCCCGCGATCGGCGAGCGCCTGCGCGGCGAGAACCTGGCCGAACGCGACATCTTCCTAATCCTTGAGGCCGACTACGGCATCGCGCTCGGCCACGCCGACATCCAGATCGGTGCGATCAATGCAGATGCGGCGCTGGCACAAGCCCTGCGCGTGGACCCGGGCGCCGCCCTGCTGCGCATCGAGCGCCTGACGTGGACGGCGGACGGCGTGCCGCTCGACTTCGAATACCTGTACGTCCGCGGCGAAGCCTTCCAGTACGCCCTGCGCCTGCCGCGCCATCCCTGACACTTTATTTAACTGGAACCCGATATGGAAACGCATATTCAAACCGTCGACGTGCTCGTGATCGGCGGCGGCACGGCCGGCCCGATGGCCGCGGTGAAAGCCAAGGAAGCGAACCCGCAACTGCGCGTGCTGCTGCTGGAAAAGGCCAACGTCAAGCGCAGCGGCGCCATCTCGATGGGCATGGATGGCCTCAACAACGCCGTCGTGCCGGGCTTCGCGACGCCCGAGCAGTACGTCAAGGAGATCACCATCGCCAACGACGGCATCGTCAACCAGGCCACCGTGATGGCGTATGCGCGGAACAGCTACGCGATGATCGAGGAACTGGACAGCTGGGGCGTGAAGTTCGAGAAGGACGAAACCGGCGACTACGCGATGCGCAAGGTCCACCATATGGGGACCTACGTCCTGCCGATGCCCGAGGGCCACGATATCAAGAAGGTGCTGTACCGCCGCCTGAAACGCGCACGCGTAGCGATCACCAACCGCCTCGTCGCCACCCGCCTGCTCACCGCCGAAGACGGCTCCATCGCCGGCGCCATGGCCTTCGACTGCCGCACGGGCGACTTCCACGTGATCCGCGCGAAGTCCGTCGTGCTGGCGACGGGCGCCGCCGGCCGCCTCGGCCTGCCCGCCTCCGGCTATCTGTTCGGCACGTACGAAAACCCGACCAATGCGGGCGACGGCTACAGCATGGCCTATCACGCGGGCGCCGAACTGTCCGGCATCGAATGCTTCCAGATCAACCCGCTGATCAAGGATTACAACGGCCCGGCCTGTGCGTACGTCACCGGCCCGTTCGGCGGCCACACGACCAATGCGAAAGGCGAGCGCTTCATCGAATGCGATTACTGGAGCGGCCAGATGATGCAGGAGTTCCACGACGAACTCCAGGGCGGCAACGGCCCGGTCTTCCTCAAGATGAACCACCTGGCCGAGGAAACCATCCAGACCATCGAGACGATCCTGCATACGAACGAGCGCCCGAGCCGCGGGCGCTTCCACGAAGGGCGCGGCACGGACTACCGCGAGCAGATGGTCGAGATGCACATCTCCGAGATTGGCCTGTGCAGCGGCCACTCGGCATCCGGCGTATGGGTCGACGAGCATGCGCGCACGACGGTGCCGGGCCTGCATGCGGCCGGCGACCTCGCTTGCGTGCCCCATAACTACATGCTGGGCGCCTTCGTCTACGGCCGCCTGGCCGGCGAGAGCGCGGCCGCCTACTGCGCGGCGCACGAGCTGCCGGCAGTCGACGAGGCCCAGGTCGAGCGCGAGCGCGCCCGCGTGTGGGCGCCGCTGGCGCGCGAGGACGGGCTGCCGCCGAACCAGGTCGAGTACAAGCTGCGCCGCATGGTCAACGACTACCTGCAGCCGCCCAAGGCCACCCGCAAGATGGAGATCGGCCTGCAGCGTTTCGAGATGATCCGCGCCGACCTCGATCGCCTGCAAGCGAGGAACCCGCATGAACTGATGCGCGCGATGGAAATCCACGCGATCCGCGACTGCGCCGAGATGGCCGCGCGCGCGTCGCTGTACCGCACGGAGAGCCGCTGGGGCCTGTACCACAACCGCGTCGACTACCCGCAGCGCAACGATGCCGACTGGTTCGTGCACGTGCAGCTACAAAAGCAGAATGGCGAAATGACCTGCTTCAAGCGCCCGATCGCCTCGTACATCGTTCCGCTCGACGACAACGAGAAGGACGCCTACCGCCGCCTGCGCGTGCACAAGACCGAGGCCCTCGCGGCCTGACCAGGAGAACCTCATGCCGACCACCATCAACATCACCAGCGTCCCCGTCACCGTCGACGACGACAAATGCATCGCACACAAGGGCTGCACCGTGTGCGTGGACGTGTGCCCCCTCGACGTGCTGGCCATCGACATGGTCAAGGGCAAGGCCTACATGAAGTTCGACGAATGCTGGTACTGCATGCCGTGCGAGAAGGACTGCCCCACGGGCGCGGTCCACGTCGATATTCCGTATTTGCTGCGCTAACCTCTGGAGAACAAGAAGAATGAAACTGCACCATAAACTGATCGGCCTTTCCCTCTTGCTGGCGTTCGGCGGCGCGCAAGCTGCCGAAACCATCCGCGTCGCCATCGGCACGCAGGACACGACCATCAACTGCGCCACCGGCGGCCTGCTGATCCGCGAGCTGCACCTGCTGGAAAAATACCTGCCGCACGACGGCAAGTACAAGGACGTCAAGTACGACATCGAGTGGAAGAATTTCACGTCGGGCGCGCCGCTGACGAACGAGATGGTGGCCGGCAAGCTGGACCTCGGTTCGATGGCCGACTTCCCCGGCTCCTTCAACGGCGCCGCCCACGCCAAGGCCGGAAAGAAGAGCATCTTCATCACCGTCCTGTCGGGCAGCACGCTCGGTTCCGGCAACGGCATCGTCGTGCCGAAGAACTCGCCCGTGCAATCGCTGGCGGAACTGAAGGGCAAGACGATCTCCGTGCCGTTCGCGTCCACCGCCCACGGCATGCTCCTGCGCGCCGTGAAGGCGCAGGGCTGGGATCCGGAGAAGGACGTGAACATCACGACCCAGGCGCCGGAAGTCGCCGGCTCCGCCCTGCAGAGCAACAAGGTCGACGCGCACGCCGACTTCGTGCCGTTCGCCGAACTGTTCCCGCACCGCGGCTTCGCCCGCAAGATCTACGACGGCTCGCAGGCCCAGGCGCCGACGATGCACGGCAGCCTCGTCGACGCGGCGTATGCGAAGAAGTACCCGGAAATCGTCGTCGCCTACCTGCGCGCCGCCATCGAAGCGGACCGCCTGATCGCGGCCGAGCCGGAAAAATACAGTGAGCTGATCGCCAAGGTGACGGGCATCGAGGCGGAAGTGAACTACCTGTTCCACGGCCCGGTGGGCCTGCAGACGCGCGACTTCACGTGGAAGCCGGAATACCGCCAGGCGGTGAAAACGTCGATCGAGACCCTGCGCCTCCTGAAGCGCACCGATTCCGACATCGACGTCAACACCTTCATCGACGATTCGTACCTTCGCACCGCGTTCAAACAGGCGGGGCTGGACTACGACAGGCAGCTGAAGAACTACGAGAAGCTGCCTTTGAAGGCGAAGGACGCCGTCACCGGCAAACCGATCGCCGACTACCGCCACCTCACGCAGATCTGGGTGCAGGGCGAGCCGCTCGTGCGCCACTACGCGAGCGCCGCCACCGCCATCGCCGAACTGCGCAAGCTGGAGCAGTCGGGCAAGAAGGTCCGCACCGTGTACGCCCACGACCAGGGCTCGGGCCTGAAACTGCTGGCGGGCGATGCGTGGTTCGTCGTTGGCGCCGACGGCAAGGACGTCAGCGCCTACCTGCTGAAGGCGGATGCGCAGACGCAGGCGGCCAAGGTGAAGGGCAAGGTCGTCGATTTCGATACGCTGAAGAGTGGCAAGACCATCTGATAGCTTAAAAACCGCTGTTTGCTTAAAGACCGTCATCCCCGCGCAGGCGGGGATCCAAGCTTTGCGTCCGTAGTCGAAAAACCTGGGTTCCCGCCTCCGCGGGAACGACGTCGAATCTCAAGGAGCCTCAATGGACACCACCGCCCCCCGCACACTCGACCCGGCCCTGCTGCGCCGCGCGGGCCGCCTGCTGCTGCGCGCGCTGTCGCTCGTCGCCTGCGTGGCGGCCTGGCAGTGGGCCGCCACGCACCACCTCGACCTCGGTCTGGTCTCTTTCCAGAACGTGCCATCGCCGAAGGACGTGCTGGACGCCGCCACGACGCTGGTCGAATCGCCCAAGCTGGCGCTGCACCTGAAGGCCAGCGTGTGGCGCGTGTTCGCCGGCTTCGCGGCGGCGGGCGTCGCCGGCATCGGGCTCGGTCTCGTCATCGGCCGTTCGCGCCTGCTGGAAGACGTGCTGCTGCCGCCGCTGGAAATGCTGCGCCCGATCCCGGCCGTCGCCTGGATCCCGCTGGCGATCCTGATGTTCCCGTCGTCGGAGCTGTCGATGGTGTTCATCACGTTCATCGGCGCGCTGTTCCCGATCCTCCTGAACACCATCCACGGCGTGGAAGGCGCCGACCCGCGCCTCGTCGCGTCGTCGCGCAGCCTCGGCGCCGGTCGCTGGACCATCTTCTCGGAAGTGATCCTGCCGGCGGCCGCGCCGAACATCGTCACGGGCCTGTCGATCGGCATGGGCACCGCGTGGTTCTGCCTCGTGACGGCGGAAATGATCTCGGGCCAGTTCGGCATCGGCTACTACACGTGGGCCGCGTACACGATCCAGAACTACCCGGACATCGTCGTCGGCATGCTGTTCATCGGCGTCATCGGCATGGGCAGCAGCGCGCTCGTGAAGAAGATCGGCGACCTCGCCATGCCCTGGTACCACATGCAAAGGAAAAAGCGATGAACCAGACTACCCACCTCGAACGCGCGCAACTCGCGCAGGGCGGCGCCATCGAGATCGACAGGCTGGGCATCCGCCTCGGCGAAGGATCGCAGGCGTTCGACGCCGTGCAGGACGTGTCGTTGTCCATCGCGCCGGGCGAATTCGTCTGCGTGCTGGGCCCGTCCGGCTGCGGCAAGTCGACCCTGCTCGGCGCGCTGGCCGGCCACTGGACGCCCAGCCGCGGCAGCATCCACGTCGATGGCGCGCCGGTCGCGGGGCCGCATCCGGACCGCGGCCTCGTGTTCCAGCAGCACACGCTGTTCCCGTGGAAGAAAGTGCTCGACAACGTCGCCTTCGGCCTCAAGATGCAGGGTGTCGGAAGACGCGAGCGGCGCGAACGGGCGCGCGAGCTGCTGGGCCTCGTCGGCCTCGCCGGCTTCGAGGACCGCTATCCGATCCAGCTGTCGGGCGGCATGCAGCAGCGCGTGGAGATCGCCCGCGTGTTGATCAACCATCCGCGCGTGATGCTGATGGACGAACCGTTCGGCGCGCTGGACGCGCAGACGCGCCTGAAAATGCAGGAACTGCTGCTGGACGTGTGGTCGCGCGTGAACACGACCATCATCTTCATCACGCACGACATCGACGAGGCGCTGTTCCTCGCCGACCGCATCCTCGTGATGAGCCCACGGCCGGGCCGCATCATCGACGAGATCCTCCTCGACTTCGAACGCCCGCGCCATCCGGACGTCATGACGTCGAACCACTTCACGCGCCTGAAGCGCCATTGCCTGGACCTGCTGCACCCGCAGGCCAGCATCACGCCGCTCGCGCGCCTGAGCCCACTGGGCCCTCTCTGAACTCCGCCATGCAAGGACACACCGTGACTTCCGATTATTACGACGACCCCGAACTCGCCGAACTGGCCGAGCGCCTGCAGGATGACGATGCGACCGTGCGCCGCATCGCGTTGATGGACCTGGCCGACCTGGACGGCGACGCCCACGTGCCGCTGCTGCTGGCCGCGCTCGGCGACGATGCCGCCACCGTGCGCACGGAAGCCGCGCGGGCGCTGGAAGCCTTCGAGTCGCCGGCCACCGTGCGCGGCCTCGCGCGCCTGCTGGCGGACGACGATGCCGATGTGCGCGCCGCCGCGGCCCAGAGTCTTTCGGAACTGAAGCTGCCCGAATCGGCGCAGGAACTGCTGCCGTTCATCGGCGCGGACGATTCTTTCGTGCGTGCGGCCGCGCTGCGTGGCGTGCGCGAACTGCGCGTGCCCGACAGCTTTACGCCCGCGCTGGCGGCGCTCGGCGATGCCGAACCGCTCGTGCGGCGCGAGGCGGTGACCGTGCTGGGTTACCTGAAACGTCTCGACGCGGTCGATGCGCTGACGCGGCTGGCGATCCAGGATCCGGCGCCGGAGGTCCGGCGTGCGGCGGCGGGGGCGCTCGGTTTTGCCGAGGAGACGCCCACCGTGCTGGTCGCGCTGCTCGCGGCCCTGTCCGACCCGGCCTGGCAGGTGCGCGAGGAAGCGGCGACGACGCTCGGCAAGCTGCGCCTGCGCGATGCGGCGCCGGCGCTCATCGCCGCGCTGGACGACGCCTACTGGCAGGTGCGCCTGCGCGCCGCCCGCAGCCTGGGCCGGTTGCGCAACCTGGACGCGCTGCCCGGCCTCGCCGCCGCGCTCACGCATACGATCAGCAATGTGAGGAAGGAAGCGGCGCTGGCGCTGGGCGAGATCGGCTCGCCGGCCGCCCTGCCCGCGTTGCGCGCGGCGGAGAGCGACCCGGATCCGGAGGTGCGCAAGTCCGTGCGCCTGGCGCTGCAGCAGATCGGGACGCCAGCATGACGGCGCTGCCGGAGACCATCGAGAACCACGCCGCGCAGGGCATGCTGGCGCTGCACTGGCCGGACGGCCGCAGCGCGCGCGTTACGCACGCGCGGCTGCGGGCGGCGTGTCCGTGCTCCGAATGCCGCGCGCAGCGGCGGGCCGGAATCGACATCCGGGAAGACGCGGGCGTGCGCCTGGCCGCCATCGAACCGGTGGGTGCTTATGCGCTGAACCTCGTGTTCAGCGACGGGCACCGGCGGGGGATCTATCCGTTCGAGATGCTCGCCACGTTGAATGGTGGGCTCGGGGAGCCCACCCTACGGCAAAATTGACGTAGGGTGGGCACACCGTGCCCACGCGGGATGTCAGAACGCGATTCCGGTCGTCGTGCGTAGGGTGGGCACCCCGTGCCCACGCGAATGTCAAAACGCGATTTCAGTCGTCAGTGCGTAGGGTGGGCACCCCGTGCCCACGCGGGATGTCAGAACGCGATTCCGGTCGTCAGTGCGTAGGGTGGGCACCCCGTGCCCACGCGAATGTCAGAACGCGATTTCGGTAACGAGTTCCTGCCCCAGATTCAGTTCGCCGCCCGCCCCCGCCGTCACGATGCAGTTCATGCCCAGGCACACGGCGCCTTCCATGCGCGGATTGGCGCGGTAGGTCTGCAGGATATCGAGCGGGTCCGGACCCGGCATGCCCGTCTTCTGGTCGATCGACGGGATCGGGCAGCGCGCGCACGGCTTCACCGGGCGGATCTCCATGGCGCCGACCGTCAACGTGGCGAGAAAATCCTCTTCGCACGCATCGATGCCGTCGACGACGAGGTTCGGACGGAAGCGGTCCATCGGGAGCGTCTGGCGGCCGGCCGCGACGAGGCGCGCGTTGAGGTCGTCCAGCGAGGCCTGGCCGATCAGCAGCAGCGGATAGCCGTCCGCGAAGCGCGTCCGCGCTTCCACGCCGTTCGTCCACTTCGTACTCGTCGGGCGCACGACGTCGGGACGGAAGCGCACGAGGCGGCATGGCGCGTTCAGCACGGCCGAGAACCAGCCGGCCGCGGCGTCGCCGCAATCGGCGACTTCCACCGTGTCGTCCCAGATCGTCACCACGCGTTTCGGCGCGGACGCTTCCCACGCGAGCGGCAGCGCCAGTTCGTCCATGCCGGGCGCATGAATGCGCAGCCGGTCGCCGTCCGGCAGCGGCCGGATCAGCGCCATGCGCGGGTGCTCACGCTGCGTGAGGAACTGGCCGCCTTCCGTCACCGGCATCCATTCACGGTCGTGCACGCCCAGCGCGGACAGGCCGGATTCGAGCACCGTGGCGGACCGGACGGCGATGCCGGCGCAGGATTTGATCGGGTACAGGAGCAGATGGGTCAGTATGGCCATGGAATGCGGTAGGGAGCGGGTTGGAACAACGCCGACAGTATCACATCAAACGCCGTCCATGCCCACCGGTCGTGAGAAGTGGCTGGCAAGGAAATCGATCAGCAGGCGCAGCTTCTTCGACATGTGACGCTTGCTCAGGTACTGGGCGTGGATGTCGAGCGCGCCGCTGGCGAAGTCCACCAGGATGGGCACGAGCGCGCCGGCCGCGACGCTAGTCGCGAGCGCGAACGCCGGACCGAACACGATGCCCAGGCCTTCGCGCGCGGACTGGCAGGCCAGCGCCACCGAGTTCGTCCGCAGTGGACCGTCGACCCGCACCGAGTGGCGCCTGCCGTCGACCTCGTACCACCACTCGCCCGGCGTCGTCACGCCGCTCAGGTACAGGCAGCGGTGCGCGCCCAGGTCGGACGGCTGCGCGGGCGTGCCGTGGCGCGCGAGGTAGGCCGGGGCCGCGCACGTGAGCATCCGGCTGGCGCCGAGGCGGCGCGCGACGAGCGAGGAATCCGGCAGGCGGCCGATGCGCAGCGCCAGGTCGAAGCCTTCGCTGGCGAGGTCGACGAAGCGATCCGTCAGCTCGACGTCGAGCACGATCTCCGGGTAGCGGTCGAGGAAGTCCGCGAGCGCGGGCGCGAGGTACTGCTCGCCGAACGCGACGGGCGCCGTCAGGCGCAGCAGGCCGCGCGGCGCGGCCTGCAACTGCATCGCCTCGCGGTTGGCGTCTTCGATGTCGGCCAGGATCTGCGCGCAGCGCCGGAAGTAATTCGCGCCGGCCTCCGTCAGCGTGAGCTTGCGCGTGGTGAGCGTCAGCAGGCGCACGCCCAGGCTCTGCTCCAGGCCGCGCAGGTGCTTGCTCACCATCGCGTGCGACAGCCCGAAATGGCGCGCCGCCGCCGCGAGGCTGCCGCCTTCGACGCTCCTGACGAATACGGCCATGCTCGTGACCCGGTCCATACGATCTCCTACCTGAAGTGTCAGATGATGCCACGAAATTCCGGATTATCGTTCGGCGTGGTGGAAGCTACAGTGCCGCATCCATCGACACAGGAGCTGCAATGACACTGCATTTCGAAACTTCCGGCAGCGGCGTGACCGCCCTGCTCTACCTGCACTACTGGGGCGGCTCGGCCCGCACGTGGCGGCCCGTGATCGACATCCTGCCTGACGATGTCCGGCACGTTGCCGTGGACCTGCGCGGCTGGGGCGATTCCCCCAGGCCGGACGCCGGTTACGGCCTGGCCGACATGGCCGCCGACGTGCGCGGCTTGATCGACGCCCTGGCGCTGGAACGCTACGTCCTCGTTGGCCACTCGATGGGCGGCAAGCTCGCGCAATACCTCGCGGCGGACCGCCCGGCGGGGCTCCTCGGCCTCGTCCTCGTGGCGCCGTCGCCGCCGCTGCCCCTGCCGCTCGACACGCCGCAGCGCGACGCCATGACGCACGCCTACGACGATGCGGCCTCGATCGGCGCCACGCTCGACCACGTGCTGGCGGCGGGCCCGCTGCCGCCCGCGCTGCGCAGCCAGGTCGTCGAGGACGGCCTGCGCGGCGCGCCCTCCGCGAAACGGGCGTGGCCGCATGGGGCGATGGCGGAGGACATCACGGACCGGGCGCGCCGGATAGCCGTGCCGGTGACGGTGGTTTCCGGCGAACTGGATCGCGTCGACCCGCCGGCGGCGCTGCTCACGCACCTGCTGCCATTCGTCCCGCATGCGGTCCTGGAAACCGTGCCGGGACGCGGCCATCTGCTGCCGCTGGAGGCGCCGCAGGCCGTCGCGCATGCGATCCGGCGCTTTGTGACCGATCCGATGCCACGTTTGCAAAGCGAATAAAACCCGCGTACACTCCGTCCCGTCGCTCCGGCCAACGGGGCGACACCAATGCTAGGGGTCCTGCACCGTCATCGACGGCGTGGGTGAGAAATACCCTCTGAACCTGATCTGGATAATGCCAGCGAAGGGAAGCTACAGAGTTCCGCGTGCACGTTCGCTGCCCGTTTCTCCGCACCTCCTTCAGCTGGATCGCCGATCTTTCGGGGCACTCCCAAACCTGCTACGCGTTGCATTTTTGTCCTGCGATGCTCGCTGTACTCTCGTACAGCTGCGCTTCTCTGACAAAACTGCGGCCGCTCGCGACGGTTTTGAAGTGTCCCTCAGTGACCACAAGGAGTGCACTTGAACGCCGATCCGAAATTCCTCTCCGCCAGCGCCACCGTCGACGCCGCCGCCGTCGCGCCGCTGCCCAATTCCCGCAAGGTCTACGTGACGGGCAGCCGCCCCGACATCCGCGTGCCGATGCGCGAGATCACGCAGTCCGATACGCCCGCCTCGTTCGGCCATGAGCCGAATCCGCCCGTGTGGGTCTACGACACGTCGGGCCCGTACACCGATCCCGAAGCCGTCATCGACATCCGCTCCGGCTTGAGCCCCCTGCGCGCCGACTGGATCCGCGAGCGCGGCGACACCGAAGAACTGGCCGGTCCCTCGTCGCATTACGGCATCGAACGCCTGAACGATCCGAAACTGGCCGAGCTGCGCTTCCACCTGCAGCGCAAGCCGCGCCGCGCCATCGCGGGCCGCAATGTCACGCAGATGCACTATGCGCGCCAGGGTATCGTCACGCCCGAGATGGAATACGTCGCCATCCGCGAAAACCTGCGCCGCCAGGAATACCTCGCCGCGATGGAAGCCGCCGGCCCCACGGGCAAGCGCATGGCGCAGATGATCGGCCGCCAGCATCCGGGCCAGTCGTTCGGAGCCAGCATCCCGCGCGAGATCACCCCTGAATTCGTGCGCGACGAGATCGCGCGTGGGCGCGCCATCCTGCCGAACAACATCAACCACCCGGAATCGGAACCGATGATCATCGGCCGCAACTTCCTCGTGAAGATCAACGCGAACATCGGCAACTCGGCCGTGACGTCGTCGATCGGCGAGGAAGTCGAGAAGATGACGTGGGCGACGCGCTGGGGCGGCGACACCGTGATGGATCTCTCCACCGGCAAGCATATCCACGAAACGCGCGAATGGATCATCCGTAACAGCCCCGTCCCCATCGGCACGGTGCCGCTGTACCAGGCGCTGGAAAAAGTAAACGGGAAGGCCGAGGACCTGACCTGGGAAATGTACCGCGACACGCTGATCGAACAGGCGGAGCAAGGCGTCGACTACTTCACCATCCACGCCGGCGTGCGTCTCGCCTACGTGCCGATGACGGCCAACCGCCTGACGGGCATCGTCTCGCGCGGCGGTTCGATCATGGCCAAGTGGTGCCTCGCCCACCACAAGGAATCGTTCCTGTACACGCATTTCGAAGAGATCTGCGAGATCATGAAAGCGTACGACGTCGCGTTCAGCCTGGGCGACGGCCTGCGTCCCGGCTCGATCTACGACGCCAACGACGAAGCCCAGCTGTCCGAACTGAAGACGCTCGGCGAGCTGACGCAGATCGCGTGGAAGCACGACGTGCAGGTGATGATCGAGGGCCCGGGCCACGTGCCGCTGCAGCTCATCAAGGAAAACATGGACCTGCAGCTGGAGCAGTGCCACGAGGCGCCGTTCTACACGCTCGGGCCGCTCACCACCGACATCGCACCGGGCTACGACCACATCACGTCCGGCATCGGCGCGGCGAACATCGGCTGGTACGGCACGGCGATGCTGTGCTACGTGACGCCGAAGGAGCACTTGGGCCTGCCCGACAAGGACGACGTCAAGGACGGCATCATCACGTACAAGATCGCGGCGCACGCGGCCGACCTGGCGAAGGGCCATCCGGGCGCGCAGATCCGCGACAACGCGTTATCCAAAGCGCGCTTCGAATTCCGCTGGGAAGACCAGTTCAACCTGGGCCTCGATCCGGACAAGGCGCGGTCCTTCCACGACGAGACCCTGCCGAAGGATTCCGCCAAGGTGGCGCACTTCTGCTCGATGTGCGGTCCGCACTTCTGCTCGATGAAGATCACGCAGGAAGTGCGCGACTACGCGGCGGGCCAGGGCATCGCCGCGAACGCCGCGCTGGAACAGGGGATGCAGGTGAAGGCCGTCGAGTTCATGAAGCGTGGCGCCGAGCTGTATCACAAGGAGTGACGCCGTGCTGGAAATCGAATTGAACGGCGCCGCGCACACCCTGCCGGCGCAGGCCAGCCTGCACGACCTCGTGGAATCGCTGGGCCTCGCGGAACAAAAGCTCGCGCTGGCCGTGAACCGCCAGGTGGTGCCGCGCGAGCGCTGGCGCGACACGCCCCTGCAGGCGCGCGACCGCGTGGACGTGGTGCGCGCCATCGGCGGCGGCTGATCCTCAACGATACGGAGCAAAACATGACAAGTACGACCCAAGCGGACCGGCCTCTGGTCATCGCCGGCAAGGAGTACAACTCGCGCCTGCTGGTGGGCAGCGGCAAATACCGCGACCTGGAACAGACGCGCGCCGCGACCGAAGCGTCGGGCGCCGACATCATCACGGTGGCGATCCGCCGCGTGAACATCGGCCAGCACGCGAACGAACCGAACCTGCTCGACGCGGTGCCACCGTCGCGCTGGACGATCCTGCCCAACACGGCGGGCTGCTACAACGCGAAGGACGCCGTGTACACGCTGCAGCTGGCGCGCGAACTGCTGAACGGCCATAAGCTCGTCAAGCTGGAAGTGCTGGGCGACGAGAAGACCCTGTTCCCCAACATGCCCGAGACGCTCGTCGCCGCGCGCGAACTGGTGCGCGACGGCTTCGACGTGATGGTCTATTGCAGCGACGACCCGATCCAGGCGCGCATGCTGGAAGACATCGGCTGCGCGGCGATCATGCCGCTCGCCTCGCTGATCGGTTCCGGCATGGGCATTTTGAATCCGTGGAACCTGTCGCTGATCATCGAGCAGGCGCAGGTGCCGGTGATCGTCGACGCGGGCGTCGGCACGGCGTCCGACGCGGCCATCGCGATGGAACTGGGTTGCGACGGTGTGCTGATGAACAGCGCCATCGCCGGCGCGAAGGATCCGGTGCGCATGGCCGGCGCGATGCGTCTCGCGGTGGAAGCGGGCCGCGAAGCGTATCTGGCGGGCCGCATGCCGCGCCGGTTCGCGGCGTCGCCGTCGTCGCCGATGGCGGGCCGGATCTGATGGAGACTGCCACGCGGCCCTGCGTCCTCGTGTGCGCCGGCCTCGATCCGTCGGGCGGCGCCGGCATCCAGGCCGACATCGAAGCGATTTCCGCCCAGGGCGCGCACGCGCTGCCGCTCGTGACGGCGCTGACGGTCCAGGACAACAACGCCGTGCGCGAGGTGGTGCCCGTCGACGCGGGCCTGCTGTTGCGCCAGGCCGTGGTGCTGGCCGACACGATGCCGATCTGCGCGGTGAAGATCGGCATCCCCGGCAACCTGGAGAATGCGGAAGCGATCGCCGGCATCGTGCACATGCTGCGCGTGCGCCGTCCCGGCCTGCCGGTGGTCCTCGACCCGGTGCTGGCCAGCGGCCACGGCGACAGCCTGGCGCGCGGCGACGCGCTGGCCGCGCTGGCGCCGCTGCTGGCCGTGACGACGCTCGTCGTGCCGAACCTGCCGGAGGCTGCGGCACTGGGCATCGCCACGACCGGCGCCGCCCTGCCCTGCCCTCACGTGCTCGTCACGGGCGGACATGCGGAGGGCGCGGACGTGGTCAACCGCTGGCTCTCGGCCGCCGGGTCGCGCGAATGGCGCTGGCCGCGGCTGCGCGGCGAATTCCACGGCAGCGGCTGCACGCTCGCATCGAGCATCGCGGCGCGCCTGGCGCTGGGGGACACGATGGCGCAGGCCCTCGAACTGGGCCAGCGCTACTGCGACCGGACGCTCGCGCATGCCTACGCCATCGCACCGGGCCAGCGCATCCCGCGCCGCATTCATCCTTAGGAGAACAGAACATGCGAGGTTTGTACCTGGTGACCCCGAACTGGGACGACACCGACCGCCTGCTGGAGGTAACGGAACAGGCGCTGCGCGCCGGCGCCGCGCTGATCCAGTACCGCCACAAGGACGCGGGACCGGAGCTGCGCCGCGAACAGGCATCCGCCCTGCTCGCGCTGTGCCGCCGCAGCGGCCGGCCGCTGGTCATCAACGACCACGTGGCGCTGTGCATGGAGCTCGATGCGGACGGCATCCACGTCGGCGGCCTCGATGCGCCGGTGGCGGCGGTGCGCGGCCTGGTCGGCCCGGACAAGATCGTGGGCGCGTCGTGCTACGGCGACCTCGAACTGGCGCGCCGCGCGCAAGGCGCGGGCGCGAGCTATGTCGCGTTCGGCGGGTTCTATCCGTCGCTGGTGAAGAAGTATGCGGTGACGACGCCGCCGGACATCGTCCTGCAGGCCAAGGCCAGCCTGTGCGTGCCGGTGGTGGTGATCGGCGGAATGACGTCGGCGAACGCGCGGCCGCTCGTGTCGCGCGGGGCCGACATGGTCGCGGCGATCAGCAGCGTGGTGCAGGCGCCGGATCCGTATTCGGCGGCAAGGGAGTTCGTGGCGCTGTTCTGAGCGGCCTGCGGCCGCAAACGTCGCCCCCGCGGAGGCGGGGGCCCAATTTATGCATGCGTATCGACACGCTTGAAACTTGGGTTCCCGCCTTTGCGGGAACGACGTTGGTTACGGTTACGCCTTCGCCAGCTTGAACTGCGCCAGCTCACCCGTCAGGTAACCAACCGCCGCCCCGAACTTGTCCTTGTAATTGGCCTTGATGAGCGGATCCAGCGTGCCCTTCACGTTGGCGTGGATGCCGCCCCAGTCGCCCGGATGCTGGAAGTTGCTCATGATGTAGGTCCAGCCGTTGACGTCGTCGACGGCATGCAGCCCGGTCGATTCGCCCCCGGCCGGCACCGACAACAGGCGCGCGAGCTGTTTCGTGTCGACGTTGTACGCCCACAGGAAGTTGTTCACGTGCTGGCTGCTGTCCTCGCCGATGAACAGGGTGCGCATCTTTTCCGAGAACTTCAGGTTGTCCGGGTTGCCCACCTTGTCCGGGTTCGCCGTGTTGCCGAGGGCGTCGGCGGCGATGTCCGCGCCGACCAGCAGCGGCTTCGTATCCGCCGGCATCCACTCGCTGTTGATGGCGTTGCCGGCCGTGTCCTTCTGGCCGCCCTTCAGGTTCAGCATCATGACGGCGCCCGCGTTCAGCGCCTTCGGGATCGAGATGCCGTTGCCCGGCACGTTCAGCGCGTGTCCGGCCACCATCGAGCTCTGGCAGTTCTGCAGGGCCGAGTAAGCGATCTTGTCCTTGATGTTGACGGTGGTGCCTTCCATCTTCGTGAAGCCCATCGAGGCGCCGACAAGGGCGGCGTAGCGGTGCGTCTCCAGGAACGCGGCCGCCTTTTCCATGCCGGCTTTCACCTTGAGCCACTCGACGCGGCCGTTGGCGGTGACCTTCGTGTAGGTCGCGTCGGCCGGATCGGCGATCTTGACGTCCATGATGTCGGCCGGCTTCAGCGACGCGGCCAGCGAGCGGATCTCGGCGCTCGTCGCGGAACCGAGCTTGATCCACGTGAGCGGCGCGGCGGCGGCGGCCGGATCCAGCGAGAAGCCGGTGCCGACCTTGGCCACGTACAGCGTGCCCGCCGACAGGTCTTTCTCCTTGTCGGCCACGAACACGAAGTAGCCGCTGTTGGTGGCGTCGTCGCCCATGATCACGGTGCGGTTGTCCGGCATGACCTGCACCAGCTCGTGCGAGATGCGGCCCAGGCAGTAGTGCTTCTTGATCGACGCGGTGCCGTCGGTGTTGACCGTCACTTCCGGCAGGTGGCCGTAGTTGTACGGGTTCGCCGTCGTCTCGTCGCCGTACAGGTTCTTGCTGAAGGCCTTGAACTGCGCGTCGGTCGCGGCGAGGTAGGCGTTCGGTTCGTACTCTTCGCTCGACAGGTGCGTGCCCCATGGCGACAGGCTGGCGCCGCACGTGATCCACAGGCCGTTCACGCTGGAGGTGTCGACGTTGTGGTACTTCACGAGCGTCAGCTTGCCGGTGGTCTTGTCCTGGTCGAGGGTCAGCACGGCGATCGGCGACGGCAGCCGGCCGTACATGTCCGTCTTGCCGTCCTGCGCCCACGTCGTGTACTCGAACTGCACGACGGCGAACACCGGATTGCCCTTCACGCCGGCCACGTTCGCGTTCGGCACCGTCAGCAGCGACGTGCCGTCCGGCGAATCGGAGAAGAACTGGCGCTCCTTGCCGGCGACGGTGGTGTCGATGATGGCCTTGTTGTTGATGTCGTAGTAGCCGCCGGCGAGGATGGTGCCGCCGCTGCCGTTCGGGACCATGTCGCCCGTGATGAAGAACGGCTGGTACGACAGCTTGAAATCGAGCTTGCTGCTGTCGCTGAAGTTGACCGTCATCGTCGAGCCGACGGACGTCGTGGCCATCGCGGCCGCAGCGGCCAGGGTCGGCGCCGTCATCGACCCGAACGACACGCTGGCGAGCGTCACGGCCGGGGACGTCGGCGCGGTCGTCGTCGGGGTGTCATTGTCACTGCCGCCGCCGCAGCCGGCCAGCAAAGCGGCCACGCCACCGGCGCCCAGCGGCAGCATCGGAGTAGCGCCCATCAGGCGAAGCAGGCGGCGGCGGGACAGGTCGGGATTCGGGTTCATGCGTCAACTCTCCAGGAAGTAAATTGCAATGCCCGCGAGAATAGTGGACGAGTATGTCGTCTTGATTACATAACGATAATCATGCAAGACGATGCGTTGCGGTATTACCGAACGATGCCGCGAGTGTCGGTCCGCGCGCCATGCCTGTTTGATCGCATC
Source organism: Massilia sp. (assembly GCA_045810485.1). GTDB lineage: Bacteria > Pseudomonadota > Gammaproteobacteria > Burkholderiales > Burkholderiaceae_D > Telluria. Next base: position 23,996 of record JBJMVU010000021.1, read on the forward strand.
GTCACGGGGACGATGAGGCACACTTCGCGCCATGGACAAGACAACCCAGACCGAATCGCAAATCGTAGCAACCATCGCCATGGCCATGGCATGCCTGGCCGTGCTGTACGGCGCCTGGCCCGCGTGGAAAGCGCCCGGCAGCGGCGGCGACTGGGGATTCGGCAACCTGCCGAACTTCCTCGCGCTGCCGTACGGCGTGCTGGGCGTGGCCTTGTGCTATCTCGACACCGCGTTGTTCCTGCGGCCCCTCGCCCTGACGAGCTTGGCCTGGACCACGCTGTCCCTGCTGCGCAGCGCGCTGGTCAATGCAGTCGGAGATGCGAGCAGCGTCTACCCGTACGGCACCCACGGCGACGTGGTGTTCCTGGCGGGCTGCCTGCTCGTCGCGCTCGCCTTGCACGTGCACGACCGGCGCAGGGCGGGATCGCCCGGTGCGGTCCGCCTCCTGACCCGCCTCCTGCTTGCCCACTGGTTTTCTCTACCTTGGGTGGTGGTCGCCTACATCGGACTCAGATAAATCCGAACCGGTGGCATGACAATGCCCCTCGTCAGTGTTGATTACCGGGAACCTTGCGCTCCTTCAAAGTTGCGGCATCTGCGGCGCGGACGCCGCGGCCGTCGCGTCGATGGCGCAGCTAGCCGGTTCGGAAGACTACGTCGTCGTGTGCGCAACGCTGGGCGAGGTCGGCGAGAACAATCCCGACAACTGGATCCGCCCGAACGGCGACCCCGACCCGACGACGAACATCACGGTTCGAAGGTGGCGCGCCGGAACAGGGCTTCTGGCAGGCACGGCGGCCGGGCAAGCAGCAGATCCGCCTGCCGATCATCGTGCACGAGGCGTCGTGGTTGTGGATCGGGGAGGATCCGGCCACGTCCGTCGTCGGGCTGGATTATCGGCCGCATGGGGTCAGGAATGTCTACGTCACGGGAGGCGGGTTGTCCCCGACGTCCGGGTCGTGGAATCCGACACTCACGATGTGCGGGCTGGCGCAGGATCTGGCGGAGAAACTGAGCTGACGGCAACGGGGGTCGCTGACTGCCAGCGCGGTCCGCGCCTGATCGCGCCGATCGCGATGAAGATCTGTTTGGCGGAATGCCAGTAGAACCAGACCCAGAAGACCAGGACCACGGTGCACAGGCAGGCGGAGCGCCACCACAGGCCGTTGCGGAAGCTGGAGCGGAGGCCAAGCAGCAGGCACAGGAGTGCTTCCACCAGGGCGGCGTACCAGCGTTGGAAAAATGATTTCATGGTGTGTTGTCGTGGGGCGCCAAACGACGATTCTAATGAAGGGAGAACAGCAAGAACGAGCGCAACGGCAGTTGTTCGAAAAAGTGCTGACGCTTCACGAACACCCGCCACACAGAATCTCTGACAGGTCCAGATCATCGTCTTCGTTCCGAGACTGGCGAGGAATTCATCGCCCGACATCGCAATACCTCACGGCCTTCAGCTGACCGTGGCAGGCAAACTACCAATCAGCTTGCACCCGCATTCCGTCGTGCATCCCTCGACTGCAACGGGTACCCCGTTGACTGTCAGTGTGTCGTGGGCGGTAATGATCTTGTTCACACCGTGCGGTTTTCCGCCGGGATAGGACAGCGGACAGGCAACCTTGTCACCCAGGCGGGCGATCGCTCTTCCACTGATGTCGTGGTCGGGCGAACCGCTGATAACCATGCCGCCATGATCGGTTTTGTCTCCAACCGTTATGATTTTCAATGACATTGGCTCCCCAGTGGAATGGTGACGTTAATGGATCGGTGGGCCGTCGGGCTCGTCGCGGCCGTCAGGCCAACCCAAATGCAATGTCAGACAGCTTTATTTGAAAACGCACTCTTCAAAAGACATATATTGTGTCCCGGAAGAGAACGCCAGGTCGCAAACTGCCTTGAATTTGGCGCCAGGCTTCAAGGCCTTCAACTTGTTCTCCTGAACATCGTCGACAGCGGTCAGCCTTGCCAATTCCTGCAAGTTAGCCTTTACGCCAGCTTTCAAAATTGACCCGCCACTGAACGATTCGCTGACCTCAAGTGCCACACCGGAAATCAGCACCTGTTTCGTGGTCTCCATGAGCTCCAGGGATGAATTTCCGGCTTGTTGAAAGCTTCCATACAGCTTACCCAAATCGACTGCTTTTGGTGCTGGCTCGGCCATTGCCATCGATGCCGCAAGCATGACGCTTCCACCCGCAATGATTTTTTTGAAGCGCACTGTGATCTCCTTGAGATTCCGACAAAAAAGCCTCGACAAAATGTCAGGCGCCCTGAACAGCACAAGATAAAGTACATATCATTCTTGATGCCAAAAAAAACGGCGCATGATGCGTACAACCGCTTTGCTAGATCACCATCGCTGACGAGATAGTTGTAAAGTTGCGCCTTTTCATAAACCCGTCTAACGAAGTTTTCTGGTCGGTTCTACTGCCACTCTTTGAGTGTGATGATTTCTCGTGAGCGACGGTCAACCCGGCTCTCCGCCGTGATTAACTGATCGCCCCTCGAAATCACTTCTCATACACCACTGCTGAGACACCATCGAGTTTATGACAGGTCCGTATATGGTTGTTCACTTGTACCGAACCTCGATACCGCACCACGTCGACTTGAGATCGGCTCTCGAAACTACCCCGCCCCAATGGAAGTCGAACACGTCGGCGCCCAGTGACGTTGATGAAGGCAAGCACTCCAGTTGCTTCGAAAGCATCGTCGTCAGCTTTTTCTTTTCGGCTAGAAGATCTTTCTCGGTGGCGTCATAACCTAAGGCGTCCACCCTGCTTTCTTCGAGCGTCAGCGTGACCCCGTGTATGACATCTCTGAAGAAACCTGAAACCGGCCACGAAGCGCTGCCCCCACAACTGACCCGTGACCGGGCCATACAAAACGAAATCCGGAGAGGAGTTTCGAGAGGTCATGTGCTGGCCAAAGCCGCGGTCGAATTCCAAGCTCGTAAGGCCCGGAAAGGCCAGCACTTGATCATTGGTGCGCAAGACACCAGTGTCTGAAGAAAAATAACTACCGAAATTTGTTATTTCACCAATCAAAATCGGACGGCTTTCTTTTTAATGACCCTTCATTTTCCTGCGGGCACAAATTGAACTGCCAAATATGAAACGCACGGCAAAAAATTGACTCAAACCTCGGCTCATCATCTGCTTTTCCTGATTCGGAATCGACTTTCAAAAGTGGCTCAGACATTATTCGCATAGGAATAGCTTCTTCAGGCTCGTTTCAATACCTCGTTGAAATATCCTTCGCATCGACGCACCAACTCCTGTCGAGCGACCTCACCGAGGTATCATGAAAACAGCCACGACAAAGTCACGTTGATCATAATTCACATCGATTTGTCCCCATTGGACGTGCCACGTATGCTGTCTATTTTTTTTATTATTCGGAGGACTTCCCACTCTCTTTTCTACGAAGTTCGATAGCAGAGAGTACTCTTCTTTCAGCAACCTTTCACTTACGCCATCCCATCCTTTACTCGTGCAAGGACCATCTAACCAGTGCAATACTAACCACTTAATCCTTTTCTCTCGCAACCTGATGAAAACGCCAAACCTCATATCCTCGGCCACAGATTCGACATAGTAGTACGTCTCGCCCCTACCGTTTTCTCGCCTCTCAATTACACCTTCTTCGGCGAGAGCATTCAAGTGTTCGTAATCAGAAGTAGCGACTATATTTTTCGCACCGAGATTGATGCGCCCTTCAATGAAATTAATCATGGGCTTGTCAACTCCATAATTGGGCCTTTTTCCATACTCATACGATCTCTTGCGGTGACGTAATACTGAGTTCCGCCACCAGGTCCATATTGGTCATTGGCTAACGCATAAGCTTTTCCCACGCAAAGATCTTCTTTCAGTGTGAATGCCTGTACCCGCTGTCTCGGGCCGCGCGGGAAGAGATCAGGATCTTTTCCAGAATGGCCTACTTGTGTCGCCTCATGATATGCATTAACTGATTTCTTTGATGCAGCGAGAGTATTCGCATCAGCAAAGAAGCCGCCTGGCTTCGAGCCATAAGGATACAGTGTATAGACCGTGGTTCCTTTCGGCAGAATAACATTTGACCAACGGTCCTTATTGGGATACCACTTGTTGCTTTGAAATCTAGACGCACCGCGCGACGGATTTCGCGTGCCTCCACATGGCGTTCCACTACATGTAGGACATGCTGCTTTCTTGTTCCTGTTCCGCAGACCCAAGGGGTCTATCCAACTCGTCGGATTTGGTGCGTACTGATAAGCATTCATCCCACCGAGCAGACCGATAGGATCGGTCGTTATGTAACGTCCCCCGTCCGGATCGTAATACCGATACCGGTTATAGTGCAGCCCCGTTTCTTCATCAAGGTACTGCCCCTGAAACCGGATCGGATTACGCATCCCAGCCTTGTACGCTGCATCGCTGATCGCTTCCTTCGCTTGCCCCCACGCCCTGTACTGCGCCGACCACGCAACCTTACCCTCATGGTCGGTCAATTCTTGCGGTGTACCCAGTTGATCGCATTGATAGAAGGCGATCTCTTCCTTCTCGAACGGCTCGGCCCCTGCTCATACTCACCGTTCCATAGCGGATCGAGCGCAATATCGTACTTGCCGTAATTGCGTGCCATCAGCGCTGTCACATCGGTGGTGGGTACCAGTCGAAGCGCCCTGCTTCGCATGGCCTGCACCAGTGGCACGAAGCTGTCTCGCTCGTATATATAGTGCACGGTCCGTTCGCCGCCAGCATGGCCATAATGCACGCTGCTCTCCAGCGCCAGCGTATCGCCATCCCAGCCGTACATCGTCCGAGTCGACTCCCGAAAGGTAGTACCTTCCATCACCTGACTATGCTTGGCGATACGCCGCCCCAGCGGATCGTAGGCAAAAGTAGTGACGCCATGCGAAGTCACGGCGCGGGTCAACCGGTTGAATACATCCCATTCAAACTCGGACTGCTTACCGTTCTGCACGCGCTCTACAAGGTTGCCGCGTTCGTCGTAGCGGTAACTGACGCCAGCATATTCTTTGAGGAGATTGTCCAGCAGCCTTGGCATTGGCCCACGTCGGGTAACATGCTCCTGTTGCGCGATATCGGGCGACTGGATGTTGCCTGCCGGGTCGAAGGCAAAGGTTTCATGTCCCACTGCGCTGTTTGCCGCAAGCAGCCGTCCGATTGGATCATAGCGGTATTCGATGCGGCCGCGCCGGCTGTCATCGATACTGGCCAGTTGTCCCGATGGGTCGTAGCGGTAGCGCCGCAAGATCGCGGCCTGCATGCCAACCTGCACGTCGGAACGGTATGGGTCGGGGTAGAAATTCCGGTCCTCCCGATTGACCTGCGCGATGGCGCCGAGCTGCTGTTCGATCAGGTGGCCGGCCGGGTCGTACTTCATCGTTTGCAACAGGCCGTTGGCCTGGGTGCGACCAGTTTCCTGGTACAGTGCGTCGCGCTCAAAGGAGACGAGCTCTTGCCCGTCGAGCAGCAGGCCGTGCACGTGGCCAGCGCCGTAGGTCAGCCATTCGAGGCGGTGGCCGTCTGGGCGGGTGGTACCGGTACGCTGGTTGAGTTCGTCGCAGTGGTGATGCCAGACCGCAGTACCCTTGTCGGGATGGAACGGGCCATGGTAGTGCTGGTGCTCGCGCACAAGATTGCCGGCGGCGTCGTAGAAAGTTTGAAATGCACGGAAATTGCATTACCACAACAATTTCAATGCTCAGTGATGAGCTTTTATTGCGCCGATGCACGTCTCCAAGAAATCAAGATCAGGACCAAACTCGACACGTGCTATTGATGACGTCAGGATGCAGTCGTGCGTAGCTTGTTCTGTCGATGAACGCATTTCGCTGACTCGGGCAAGCCATAAGCATAGCAGTTTGGCAAGCTAAAAATGTCACAGAAAGTCACGATTACCGAGCGGAATACGAAACAAGAAGACAAAAGACCTAGTACCATCACCCGAATTTGAAGTCGTCTTCTTAACCAAAATCAACCCTAGCTCCGGCGAGCAATCGTCGGGAATCTCCAGAAACGAAAACGCCCTCTTCTCAGAGGGCGCTTATAGGTACTGGGATGGTTTCGGAATTGCCGTGAAACCTCCAGAAACGTTATTGACGCTTCAGACGTTGAACAGGAAGTTCAACACATCCCCATCCTTGACGATGTATTCCTTGCCTTCCGCACGCATCTTGCCCGCTTCCTTGGCGCCGGCTTCACCCTTGTAGCTGATGTAGTCGTCGAAGGAAATGGTCTGGGCGCGGATGAAGCCGCGTTCGAAGTCCGTGTGGATCACGCCGGCCGCCTGCGGGGCGGTGGCGCCGATCGGGACGGTCCAGGCGCGCACTTCCTTCACGCCGGCCGTGAAATAGGTCTGCAGGCCCAGCAGCTTGAAGGCGGCGCGGATCAGGCGGTCGAGGCCCGGCTCTTCCATGCCCAGGTCGGCCAGGAATTCCAGCTTGTCGGCGTCGTCCAGGTTCGCGATTTCCGATTCGATGGCGGCGGAGATCGCGACGATCGGCGCGTTCTGCTTGTTGGCGAATTCCGTCAGCAGGTCCAGCAACGGGTTGTCCTTGAAACCGCTCTCGGAGACGTTGGCCACGAACATGGCCGGTTTCGCCGTGATCAGGCACAGCGGCTTGATCAGTTCCTGCTGGTCGGCGTCCAGGCCCAGCGTGCGCGCGGGCTGGCCTTCGTTCAGGTGCGGCAGCAGCTTTTCCAGGATCGCGACCAGCTTGATCGCGTCCTTGTCGCCGGCGCGCGCCTTCTTCTGCTCGCGGTGCAGGGCTTTCTCGGCGGTGCCCATGTCGGCCAGCGCCAGCTCCGTCTGGATGACTTCGATGTCGTCGATCGGGCTGACCTTGCCGGCCACGTGGATCACGTTCGGGTCTTCGAAGCAGCGCACGACGTTGACGATCGCGTCCGTCTCGCGGATGTGCGACAGGAACTGGTTGCCCAGGCCCTCGCCCTTCGACGCGCCGGCCACGAGGCCCGCGATGTCGACGAACTCGACGATGGCCTTGACGACACGCTCCGGCTTGACGATGGTAGCCAGCTGGTCGATACGCGGATCCGGCACCTCGACGACGCCGACGTTCGGCTCGATGGTGCAGAACGGATAGTTTTCAGCCGGGATGCCGGCCTTGGTCAGGGCGTTGAACAGGGTGGACTTGCCGACGTTGGGCAGGCCGACGATGCCGCATTTGAGACTCATGGGAAGCTTTCAGGGTCGAATTACGAAACCTCGTATTGTACCTCCGCTTGCCTGCGAAGACCGCAAACAGGCCGGTTGTCGTCGCTTAAAGCGGACGAATCCGTGCAATATCCGGTTTGTTCACAAATGCCGTGAAGGTATCCCGCAGGCGCTCGCCCTCGTCCATCGCCTGGCGCCAGGCGCGGATGCGGGCGTCGTGATCCAGGCCGTAAAACTTGAAATCGCTGCGGTCGATAAGTTTTCCGCGTGGCATCTTGGCAAGAAAGTCATGGCTTGGCGCCACGATCAGGACGTTGTCCAGCCAGCCGCGGTTCGGTCCGCGGGCCGCGCGTCGCCACGGCAGCGCCTTGTCCAGCCAGCCCGGCACGATGTGCTCGGAGAAATGGGGATACAGCACGATATCGCCCGACGCCTGCTCCGCCATCCGGGCATACGGCAATGCGAGGTTATAGTCGATGATGCCGCCGTCCCAGTAGTGCCCGGGCGGCGCGCCGGCGATGTCGCGTACCGGCTTCATCAGCATGGGCAAGGTGCCCGAGGCCAGCAGGCCGGCTGTGAGGTTTTCCGGCGTCAACGCGGCGAAATGCGTGGCGAAGCTGTCGAAGCGGTCGCGCAGCCAGGGCGTGTCGGCACGGCGGTCGCCGAGCACGACGCGGTCCATCAGGTGCGCCAGCTTGTTGCGCGAAAACAGGTTGTGCAGCGCCGCCGCGGCGAACCCGCGCATCTCGGCGTGGCGGTGGCCGGGCGCCGCGAGGGCACGCTTGCCACGCACCGTGAGCACGTGCAGGCGGTGGTGTGGGTGGTTGACGATGTCGTCCTCGTGGCCGCGTACGAACTCGTTCAGCAGTTCCTGCACGACGGCATCGATCTGCGCCTGCGACGGCTTCGTGCTCGTATAGCGCTGGCCACTGTAGAGCTCCCCAAGACGCGCGAAAGCCTTCACGGGATCGCGCTGGCAGGCGGCCGCCATGCGCCAGGCGCCGATCGATGAGCCGATCAGCACGCGCTCGCGCGGCGCGCGCGGGAACCAGTCGCCGAATACCCACTGGTCGAGGGCGCGGAAGACGAGGCCCTTCGGTCCGCCGGCCGCGGCGGGCACGACGGCGACGTCTTCCGCGCGCAAGCCGTGCGTGCGGATCCGGGCCAGGGCCAGCGGGCCCGCATGGAAAGTCAGTGCGCTCATCGTGGAATTATCGCAGGAAGGGCAGTCTCTTTCCGGGTGTAACATTTCGATAGCCTTGCGCCCCAACTTTACGGCTACAGCCATGCATCATGAACGATACCGACCTGCCGCTGCTCATCCACACTTTTCTGAAGGCCGATTCATACCGCCTCCCGCTGCTGTACCAGCTGGGCGGTGTCTTACCGGTCCAGGAGGACGGTATCCAGTCGGACGGTCTGCTGGATGACCTGGGCAATCTGGCCGCCCTCCTCTACAGAAGCGACGACGGCACGATCATCGGCCAGGACTGGGTCGCGCCGAGCTTCACCCAGCGACAATCGATCGAAGCCGACCTGGACCGAACGGGCGACGTATGCCTGCAGCTAGACCGCAAGCCGAACGGGCCAAGCGAGCTGAGCATGGTCTGGAAGGTCGAGCGCACTGGATTGAAGCCGGTGCCGGCACTGTTCAACGGCACCGTGCGGTTCCAGGTGCCGCTGGGCCTGCCACATTTCTCCCCTGCGCCCAACCGCGACCATGGCTCGGAATTCCTCCTCCTGAGCACGCTCGCGAAATTCCTCGACCGGAAGGCGGCCGGCACGCTCCATCTGCTTACGGAACGTATCCCATGCCGCTCATGCACAAAGGTGATTGCCGCGTTCGCGCAGACCTTCCCGCACATCGAACTGCGGCTGGCGTATGGCTACGAAACCCCGGTTCGACGATGGATACAGAAATCCGGTAAGGAAAAGATGACGCCTCCGAGGTCGCACACGGACTTTTTTCATGAGATAGGTCCGTCACCCAGGATCACGCTCACGAAAGTTTTTCTCCAGGGCGAAACGCTGCACGTCGTGGAGACGCTTCCCGGCACCGCGAAACTCGCCCCCGGAAAATATCTGTCGGCAGCGCAGCGCCGGGATCATGCGATGTTTACGGTCGCGCCGTCCCGATTGAGCTGACTCAAGCGCCACGAGCAGGACGTTCGTAACATGGCCCGATGCCATCTCGCCGAGGCGATCCGGAGCTCGCATGCCGCTACGATCTTTCGCACTGCTATTTCCATGTTGTGTGCTCGCCTGGGGCCTCGCCGCCGCACGCGACACGGGCGCACCCTCGTCCATCATCGTCGAGCATCTCGTCCGCCATTACGTGGTCGAGCTTGATGGCACCTATCGGCTCACGGTGGACGACGTCCGCACCATCGCCGGACCGCCGACTCCGCGCGACCAAGCCCGGTTCGCCATCAGCTACAGCAGCTCTCTGGACGAGGTCGTGGCGGTGGAGGCGTACACACGCAAGCCCGACGGCCGGCGCGTCCCGGTACCGCCGGGCGACATCCGGGACGAGACGGCCACACAGGCGCGACTGCCTGCAAGCATGCGGTCGCGCACCATGGTGTTTTCGGATGCAACGATCGGCGACCAGCTGGTCGTGCACTACGTCGTCCGCCGCCGCGCACCGCCGCTGCCCGGCCAGTTCGACGACGTGGCGGTCATGCCGTTTCACTTCCACAGGAACACCACGCTGATCTACGACATGCCGTCGACGTTGCCGCTGCACGCGGACGCCGTCGGCTTCGTGCCCGTGCCGGCCGACAGTCCTCCGGGCCGGCGGCGCTACCAGTGGCGCTACGTGAACGGGGACGACGGACGTGTCGAAGCCGGCGCCGTCAGCGTGCTCGACGACGGCCACCGCCTGGCGGTATCCACCATTGCCGATTACCCGGCGCTCGCCGCCACCCTGCGCGGCGTCGCGGCCGGCAAAGCCCCGCCCTCGCCGGCCATCGCGACGCTGGCGCACCAGCTGACGACCGGCTTGCCCGACACGCGCGCCCGCGTGCTGGCCATGTCCGACTGGGTGCGGAAGAACGTCCGCCACGGCGACGGCAAGGACGCCACCACGCAGCTGCAAGCCATGCTGGCGGCCGTCGGCATCGACAGTACGCCGGCCCTCGTCAACGGCGCCAACACTTATCATCTACCGGACGTCCCTGTGCTGGCCGTGCTCGACCACACGCTGCTGTATGTGCCGGCGCTGGACCTGTTCGTCGACCCGGCGGCGGCGTCCGTCCAGGCGGGCTATTTGCCACCGGCCCTGCTGGACAAGCCCGTGCTGCTGCTCAAGAGCGGGACGTTTGCGATGACACCCGTGCTGCAGCCCCGGAACGTCCGCGCGGTGACCATGGTCGACGTTGATCATGATGGCCACGTCACCTTCAACGTGGCCCGGACCGTGTCCGGCGCGCCGGCCGAGCCCTTGCGCACAAGACCGCTGCTGCGCGATATGAAACCAGGCGATGACAACGATACGCTGACGCAGTCCGGTACCGACGACATCGGTAATGTGCGCACGGACCGGACACTGGCTACGCACCACCCTGCCTGGAGCGCCGTGGATGCCGCCGTGGCCGGCCTGGCGCAGGAACGCGACCGGCACCACGACTTCGTCTGCCCGGCCATCGACGCCGAGGACGACACCCGCCTGCGGTTGCCGGCGGGCCTGCGGTTCACGTCGCTGCCGGCGCCGGCCAGCGTGATCACCGGCGGCATCTTCTATCGCGCGACCTATGTGCGCGAGAGCGATGGTGTGCTGGTCAAACGCCGCCTCACATTCCGCCACGGCCGCGCGACCTGCACGCCGGAGGACAACCGCGCCATGCAGCCGGCACTGGAACGCATCCGGCGCGACCTGCGCAGCCGGGTTGCCATCAAGATGGATGCCGAACGCTCAGGCCGCAGCATCACGCGCGAACGCATCCCGCCACCCGCACGCGCGCAACGTGGACACGGCCTCGTCCGTGAGATCGAAGCGCAGGTCGACGCGGTCCCGGCCCGAGCGGTAGCCGCCGGGCCAGCGGGCAATCTCGACGAAGCCGCACCGTTCGAAAAAGCCGGCCGTGTGCGGATGCGTATCGACCGTCACGTAACGGGGCCGCAGTTTGCGTCCGGCCATGTGCAGCAGGCGATAGGCCAGCAGCGCGCGGCCGATCCCGGCGCCGTGGCGGTCGGCCCGCACGAGGCCGAACACGAGCGTGCCGAGATCGTAGAAGTCGGACAATTCGTAGCCGCCGAAACCGACGATCCCGCCCGCTTCCACGACGACGAACAGCGGGCCGTCCGGGTCGTCCAGCGCGGAACGCAGCCATGATTCTTCCGACGCCGGGAAGTGATCCGGCACGTTGGAACGAAAAGCCGCCAGCACGGCTTTCCGGTCGCCTGGATGATAACGTCTGATTTTCAGTTGCATGTCGATGTAAGTAGTTGTTCGTACCACCCCGTAAAATAAATCGGAAATGCTTAGGCGATTCCGAACAACCCCTGTATATTTCAGCGTGCACCTCGTCAAGTCGTCGTTATTGTTGGTTTCTTTCCCGTCTCGCCCGTCCGGGCATTCCTGTTTGATACCCCTCGGTCACATCTCTTGGTCGCGATGCGCATCGGGCACTTCGCTCTCAACATCTACTCAAGGTATCTACATGACTACGCAAACCGGCACTGTGAAATGGTTCAACGACTCCAAAGGCTTCGGCTTCATCGCGCCTGACGCAGGCGGCGACGATCTGTTCGCGCACTTCAAGGACATCCAGTCGGAAGGCTTCAAAAGCCTGGCCGAAAACCAGCGCGTCTCGTTCGAACGGGCACCCAGCCCGAAGGGCGATAAAGCGAGCAATATCCGCGCGATCTGATCGATCCCGCGTCTGCTGTACCAAAGGCCCGCTCGAGCGGGCTTTTTTACGTCTTGCGTCAAGCGGACGCACACGACAGTTCGCGCGCCTTGTACGCCAGGGCAATGGCCGTTACATTAGTGCCATGCAACCCGATGAAACCATTACCGTCGAAGACGCCGTGCAGGTGCTGGCCATGGTCGGCGACCTCTCGATGGGCCTGCAGCCGGATCACTCCATCCGCACGGCGCGGCTCGCCGCACGGCTGGCGGAAGAAAACGGCGACGGTGCCGATGCATGCACGAGCACGAGACTGGTGGCGCTGCTGCGCTGGTCGGGCAGCACGGCGACGGCGGCCGGGTTCGCGCACCTGCTGGGAGACGACGTCCGGGGCCGCCATGCGATGGTCACGCGCACGCTGTCCGGCCACGGCGGCCTCACGTTCGCCAACGTGATGCCGCTGGCGCAGATGCAGTGCGAGGTGGCGGGCGACATCGCCTTGATGCTCGGGTTGCCGAAGGACGTCGAGAACAGCCTGCGCCACCTGTTCGGCAGCCACCACCGCGGCGACATGCAGGACGTGCTGTTCGCCCCGAAAATTCCGCGCGCCGTGTTCTACGTGCGCCTGGCCGGCGACCTGGAAGTGCTGGCGCCCGCGCACGGCACGGACGGCGCCTTGCGCCTGATCGGCGAGCGCGCCGGCGTGAAATATCCGGCGACGCTCGTAGAGAGACTCTCTCCGCATGCGCAGGACTGGCTGGGCATGCTGGAAGAACCGACCTGCGCGGCCGATTATCCCGGCCACGACCGACGGGTGCCGCTGTCCATCGTGGCCGACGTCATCGAACTGAAGCTGCCGTGGCTGACCGGGTATTCGCGCCGCGTGGCCGCGCTCGCCCGGCGCAGCGCGTCGCTGGCCGGCATGATCGCGCTGGAAGAAAGTCCGCTGGTACGGGCCGCGCTGCTGCACGGCATCGGCAGGGTCGCGGTGCCGAACGCCGTGTGGGAGCGCCCGGGCAAGCTCGATGCGGACGATTGGGACCAGGTGCGCAAGGTGCCGTTCTGGACGGCGCGCGCGGGCACGCAGATCCCGGCGATCCAGAGCGAGGCCACGCTCGCGTCCTTCCTCTACGAGCGCCTCGACGGCAGCGGTTATTTCCGCAAGGCGCGGGGCGAAGCGCTGGGCATGCAGGAACGGCTGCTCGGCGCCGCCGCCGCGTTCGTCTCGCTGTGTTCGCCGCGCCCGTGGCGGCCGGCGCATGGCGAAGCGGCCGCGTCTACCTTGATGACGGCGCAGGCGGCGGCCGGACGCTTCGACCGGCATGCCGTGGAAGCCGTCCTCGCGGCGGCGCGTGGCGTGACGCAACGGCCGCCCGTGCGCGACCGCCTGCTGTCCGATCGCGAACTCGAAGTGCTGCGCCACATCACCCACGGCGAAACGAGCCGCGAGGCGGCCCGCGCCATGCGCATCACGCCGGCGAGCGTACGCATGCACGTCGACAATATCTTCCAGAAGCTGGAATCGGGCTCGCGCCCGGCCGCCACGCTGAAGGCGCTGGCGCGCGGGCTCATCTGAGGCCTGTGAACACCGGGGTCAGAGCCCGATTTTGAGCAATTTCCAAAATTCGGGCTCTGACCCCGGTCTGACCCTGGTTTGCGGCAACGTCAGTCCGTGTGGAGCTGCGTCGTCGCGGCATTCATCTTGCCCTCGCACACCATCGGAATGATGCGCAGGCTTTTGTCGATGGCTTCCTCGATCAGGGTCTGCTCCTCGCGGCGGGGACGATGGAGGACGAAGTCGGCGACGGCCTGCTGCAGGTTCAGCGTGCGCGGATGGCCGATGCCCAGACGCAGGCGCCAGTAATCCTGCGTGCCGAGCGCGGCCGTGATGTCCTTCAGGCCGTTGTGGCCGCCGGAAGAACCTCCGCGCTTGAGCTTGGCGGCGCCCGGAGGCAGGTCGAGTTCGTCGTGCACGACGAGGATCTCTTCCGGCCCGATCTTGAAGAAGCGCGCCAGTGCGCCCACCGACTGGCCGGAGCGGTTCATGAAGGTCAGCGGCTCGAGCAGCCAGACGTCCTTGCCCGAGATCGATGTCTTGGCGACCAACGCGTTGAAGCGCGATTCGCGCTGCAGATGGCAGCCGGGCAAGGAGTTGGCGAGGTTGTCGACGAGCCAGAAGCCGGCGTTGTGACGGGTTTGTTCATATTCCGGGCCGGGGTTGCCGAGGCCGACGATCAGGCGAATGTGCATAAAAACGTGAAATCGAGCGTAAAGCTCGATTATCACGTAAAACGCGGCCGTCGCGGCCGCGTGAACGGCGATGAGCGCTTATTTGCTGGCCGCGACAGCATCCAGGATCACCTTCGCCACATCCGCCGGACGCGACTGCTGCGGCACGTGGCTGGTCGGCAGTTCGGTCGTCTTCGCGCCGATGGCCTTCGCGAAACGACGCTCCAGGTCCGGCTGGATCATGCGGTCGTTCTTGCTGACGATGTACCAGCTCGGGTGGTTTTTCCACGCGGCGACGGTCGTCTTCTCGCCGAATGCGCTGACGGCGATCGGGCCCTGGGTGGCGGCCATCACGGCGGCGTGATCAGCGGGCACGTCCTGGGCGAAATTCTCTTTCAACACCGCCGGCGACAGGCTGGCGAAGCCGAATTTGTCGACCGTCAGCTTGGTGATGCCCGGCGCCGGCGGCAGGTCCTTGCCGAGGTCGGCGGTGGCCTGGCCGGCGTCCGGTGCGAAGGCGGCGACGTAGACGAGGCTCGCGACCTTGTCGCCCGCGCCCGCTTCCGTGATCACGGTCCCGCCCCAGGAGTGGCC
>JBJMVU010000022.1:0-12500 GCA_045810485.1 Massilia sp.
ACCAGATAAGCCAGTTTCTGCAGAACGTTGTAGCGCTTGGCCGCTTCGCCGTGAGGATGCTTGAACAGGATATGGTCTTTCACCGAGGCACCGATCGCATTCAGCTCACGCTTGTCCGGCGCCAGGTCGCGACGCAGATGCCCGCTGAAAATCCCATACAGCAGGTAAGCCAGTCCATTGATGACGAATAGCCAGGCGAAAGCGAAATGCCACTGCCGGGCATGTGCCAGCGAATAATAGCCGGGAATGGTCATCCAGAATGGAAAGGCATGTTCATTCAATGCACCCTCCGCCGTTCGCGAAACGCCCAGAAAGCCTGTCGTGTCGAATTTGTGCGCACCGATACGCAGGATGCCGCGCGGGCCCGGCGCGGCATCGCCAGGGGGGCGCGACGCCTCGGTCGAGGTAATTTCCAGAAGTGCAGGATGGCCGTCGTAGGAGGAGTTCCCCCAATACAGCGCCGAATGCGCATTAAAGATGGACAGGCCGCTCATGAAGAGTACCGTGAGGCACACCACATTTACCCAATGCATAATCCGCACGGGCAAGCGATGACGGTAATACATGTCAGCTTTCCGAGGGCGGGCCTTCAGGGTAGACAAGACTTGCAACATGGTCATCGCGGTCAGGATGGAAGGCACGCACTGGCAAGATGATTCACTATAGACCAAAACATCGGGTGTTGTCGTATTGACGACGACGGTGCCCCGGTCGAACGCGGTCATCAAGGGCGCGGGCGTCATCCGGGCGTTCCATCGTTTAGCACTCCGGTAACATTGTGCATCTCGAAAACCGGTTCTCTGTCACAATGTTGTCATAATCGGCTTCTACACTCCGTTGTCACGAGTGAAATATTCCCGAAAAATGGACATGAAGTTAAAAACGGACGAGGCACTTGCCACGCTTCCGGCCGATAGCGCACACCTGCTCCTCAACCGCGAACTCTCGCTGCTCGAATTCAATCGCCGCGTGCTCGAACAGGCGGAGGATGCGTCCGTCCCGCTGCTCGAACGCCTGCGCTTTTTGACCATCGTCTCCAGCAACCTCGACGAATTCTTCGAGGTGCGCGTCGCCAGCCTGCTCGCGCAGCACCAGGCGCACGGCGGCCCCGACCCCGGCGAGGCCGACCTGGACGGCGCCGCCGACGAGTGCCGCCAGATCATCGCGCGCCAGTATGCGCTGCTCAACGACCAGATCCTGCCGCAGTTGTCCGCGAACGGCATCCACCTGCTGCGCCGCTCGGACCGCAACGCGGCGCAGAAGGCGTGGGTCAAGCAGTACTTCGACAAGGAGGTGCGCCCGCTGCTCACCCCCGTCGGCCTCGACCCGGCGCACCCGTTCCCGCGCGTGATCAACAAGAGCCTGAACTTCATCGTCGAACTGGCCGGCAAGGACGCCTTCGGGCGCGGCACCGGCATCGCGATCATGAAGGCGCCGCGCGTGCTGCCGCGCCTGATCCGCCTGCCGGACGAGCTGTCGGACAAGCCGGGCGCGTCGTACTGCCTGCTGACGTCCGTGATCCAGGCGCACATGGCGGACCTGTTCACGGGGCGCGAAGTCGTGTCGTACTCGCAGTTCCGCGTCACCCGCAACAGCGACCTGTGGGTGGACGAGGAGGAAGTGAAAAACCTGCGCCAGGCGCTGCAGAGCGAACTCCATAGCCGCAACTACGGCTTCGCGGTGCGCCTGGAAGTGGGGCGCGGCTGCCCCAAGCACCTGGCCGACTTCCTGCTCGACCAGTTCTCGATCGACCGCTCGCGCCTGTTCACCGTCGACGGCCCGGTCAATATGGGACGCCTGCTCGAAATCGCCAACAGCAACGCCCGTCCGGACCTGAAGTTCACGCCCTATTCGCCGGGCTTCCCGGCCAAGCTCCTGAACGCGCCCGACACGTTCTCCGTGCTGCGCAAGCAGGAGATCCTGCTGCACCACCCGTACCAGTCGTTCCAGCCGGTGATTGAATTCGTGCGCTGCGCCGCGGCCGATCCGAACGTCGTCGCGATCAAGCAGACGATCTACCGGGCCGGCTCGAATTCCGAGCTGATGGAAGCGCTGATCAACGCGGCCCTGCGCGGCAAGGAAGTCACCGTCATCGTCGAACTGATGGCGCGCTTCGACGAAGAGGCCAACATCAACTGGGCCGAGCGGCTGGAAGAAGCCGGCGCGCAGGTCGTGTACGGCGTCGTCGGCCTCAAGACGCACGCGAAGATGGTGCTCGTGCTGCGCCGCGAGCCGGACGGCCTGCGCCGCTACGCCCACCTCGGCACGGGCAACTACAACCCGACGACGGCGCGCTTCTACACCGACTTCGGCCTGCTCACGTCGGACGAAGAGCTCACGGGCGACGTCAACGAGGTGTTCATCCACCTCACGAGCATGACGCGGCCCACGCAGCTGGCGGCGATGTGGCTGGCGCCGTTCACGCTGCAGAAGGAAATCGTCAGGGCGATCCGCCAGGAAGCGGCGATCGCGCGCGAAGGCAAGCCGGCGCGCATCATCGCGAAGATGAATTCGCTGACCGACGAATCCGTCATCCGCGCGCTGTACGAAGCGTCCGGCGACGGCGTGCGCATCGACCTGATCGTGCGCGGCGCGTGCTCGCTGCGGCCCGGCGTGCCGGGGCTGTCGGAAAACATCCGCGTGCGCTCGATCGTCGGCCGCTTCCTGGAACACACGCGCGTCTACTACTTCCGCAACAATCTCAAGAACGACATCTACCTCGGCAGCGCCGACTGGATGAACCGCAACCTGTTCCGCCGCGTCGAAGTCGCCTTCCCCATCCGCTCGCCGGCGCTGAAGAAGCGTGTGCTGCGCGAGGGCCTGCAGGTTTATTTGAAGGACAACGTCAACGCCTGGGAACTGGGCAGCGACGGCCGCTACAAGCGCCGCAAGGCCCGCGGCAGCCAGGCGGCCTTCGGCGCGCAGCAGTTCCTGATGGACACGCTGGGCGCGCAGAGCACCGCCCATGCCCATAACAAGGAGAACGACCATGGAACTGATCCTGTGGCGCCACGCCGAGGCTGAACCGCACGTGCCCGACCGCCAGGGCGATCAGTTGCGCGAGCTGACGGCCAGGGGCGCTCGCCACGCCTCGCGCGTGGGCGCGTGGCTCGACCGGCAGTTGCCGTCGCACTGCCGCATCCTGTCCAGCCCCGCCGCGCGCTGCGTGCAGACGGCCCAGGCGCTGGGCCGCAAGTTCACGACCGTGGAAGCGCTGAACACGGATTCGTCGGCGGAACGCATCCTGGAAGCGGCCGGCTGGCCGGACAACAAGCATACGGTCGTCGTGGTCGGGCACCAGCCGCTGCTGGGCCAGGTGGCGTCGCTGATCTTTTCCGGCACGACGCAGGACTGGAAGATCCGCAAGGCCAGCGTATTCTGGATTGCCAGCAAGGGCGAGGAGGATCCGGCGCCGTTCGTCAGGCTGGCGGTGGGGCCGGATATCGTGGGCAAGCTGCGGTGATGGCGCGGGACTAGCTGGCCGAGACCTTCCACATGGTGCCGGTCAGCGTCGGCTCCGTCGCGCAAAATACGCTGACCGCTGCGTTTCCGGAAGCGACGAGCCATTCGCGCCGCTTTTTCTCCAGCCCCTGCAGCGCGTCTTCTTCCGCCGACCAGCCGCCGGCGCTCACTTCCATGACGTGGCTGCCGCGCGGGAACCCGTCGCACATCCAGTAACGCGCGAGATCGGATTCGTCGAGCAGGCGAAAACCCGTCACGTCCTTGAACGTCACCTTCAGCCCGTGCACTGTCCGGTCCGGGTCCATGGAGCATCCAAGAACGACGACCAGCGCGCCGTCACGGTAGTCGACCGACTCGACGTCGGCATTGACCGGCACGACACCCACCGGAGAAAACGCCCGTGCCGTAAAAGCCATGCCGACCTCACGCATTCTGCAGCCGCGCGCCGCGGGTCCCGCCACCCACGCCCACCGCCGTGACAATGGCCAGCGCCTGGAACAGCGCGATCCCGGCAAACAGCCACCCCGGATGTCCCGCATCCATGATCAGGCCGAACAGCGCCGGCCCGACCGACAGCCCGGCATCCAGCCCCGAATACACGACACCATACACCCGTCCCGTCGCATTCTTCGGCGCGGCCGCGCGGATCATCAGGTCGCGCGACGGTCCCGCGATGCCCGAGAAGAAGCCGACGAGCGCCATCAGCGGCAGCGCCAGCCAGCCCGGCACGACGGCCACGCCCAGCAGCAGCGCCAGCGCGGCGGCCACGGCAAAGGCGATGGCGACCGTGCGGTCGTGGTCCTGCCGGCCCGCGCCGGTCGCCCGTACGCCCACGAAACCGCCCAGCAGCATCCCGCCCGCCGATGCCAGCATGTACGCCGTGTACGAGCCTGTCGCCAGCTCGCGCGAGATGCCGTACAACTGCATCAGGCCGATCGACGCGAAGGCCTGGATGCCGCCCAGCGACACGGCCGTCAGGAAGAAGAACGCGAAGCACATCCACACGGCGCGCAGGCGCAGGAACGCCAACATGCCCTCGCCGTCCGCGGGGGCGGCGGTCGCCACCGGCTTCGGTTCCGGGCGCAGATACGCGCGGTTCAGGACCAGGATCGCCAGCACCACCAGCGGCAGGATCGCGGCGTACGCGAGCGCCATGCGCCAGGTCGAGACGGCAGCTACCGTCGTCATGAACAGCGGCGCCGCGGCCCACCCGATATTGCCGCTGATGCCGTGCACGGAAAAACCGTGCGCCAGCCGGGCGCGCGAGACGCGCTGGTTCAGCAGCGTGTAGTCGGCGGGATGGAAAATGCTGTTGCCGACGCCGGCCAGCAGCGCCCCCACCATCAGCGCCGCATAGCTGCCCGCCACCGACAGCACGAGCGCCGAGACGCCCAGCATCGCCATGCCGAAGAACAGCACGCTGCGCGCACCGGTGCGGTCGACGACGAAGCCGGCCAGCGTCTGGCCGACGCCCGAGACGACGAAGAACGCCGTCAGCAGCAGGCCCAGTTCCGCATAGCTGAGGCCGAACGCGGGCTTCAGCCAGGGGAACAGCGCGGCCAGGATCAGGTGGTAGAAGTGCGACGTGCCGTGGGCCAGGCCCACCAGGGCGATCACGCGCGCGTCGGCGCGCAGGGTGCTGTCTTGTGACATATTTACTCCAGACGAAAATGCCAGTGTAGGCAAAACGGCCACGACTGGATTACGATAGCAGGACAACTTCTATCGAGAATCGGACATCCGTGAGCATCCCCGTCGTCCACCATACGCAGCCGTTCCCGGACTGCTTCGACCCGACGCCGGCCCGCCCCGTCACCTTGACGGCGCGCGACCTCGACGCGGCCGACAACGTCGCGCCGCACACGCATACCTTCGGCCAGCTGACGTATGCGCGCGAGGGGGTGATCCGCCTGACGGCCGCCGGCAGCAGCTGGATCGTGCCGCCGTCGCGCGCGATCTGGACGGCGCCCGGCGTCGTGCACGAAGTGACGGTGCTCGAGCCGGTGCGCCTGCGTCCCGTGCGCATCCATGCGGCGCGCACGCCCTTTCCCGGCGAGGCTTGCCGCGTGCTGGAGGTGTCGACCCTGCTGCGCGAACTGATCCTCGCGCTGGAACAGCTGCCGCCGCTGGAACCGTCGGCGCGCGCGACCATGCTGTCGGAACTGATGCTGGACGAACTGGCGCGTTCGCCCGCGCTGCCGATCCGCGTGCCGCTGCCGCGCGACAAGCGCCTGCAAAGCCTGTGCGAACGCCTGCTCGATGAACCGGGCGCCACGCACACGCTGGCCGACTGGGCGCGCCAGGTGGGCGCCTCGGAACGCACCTTGGCGCGGCTGTTCGAACGTGAGCTGGGAATGAGTTTTACGCAATGGCGCCAGCAGGTGCGCCTCGCGCACGCGGCGCCGCTGATCGCGCGCGGCATGCCGCTGTCGCGCGTCGCGGAAGAACTGGGCTACACGAGCCAGTCGGCCTTTTCGCACATGTTCAGGAAGACGTTCGGCTGCTCGCCGTCGGCGTTTTTTGCGCAGCGGTGAATCCGGCGTGGACGCCGAGCCGCCGTTCCAGCCGCGCCCGCACCTCCGGCCAGTCGAGGTCCGTCACGGCGAACAGCACGCTGTCGCGCACGTGCCCGGTCCACGTGATCCTTTCGCGCCGCAGCACGCCTTCGCGCACGGCGCCCAGTTTCGCAATGGCCGCCTGGCTGCGCACGTTGCGCGCGTCCGTCAGCAGTTCCACGCGGCGCATGCCGCTGGCGAAGGCATGCGCCAGCATCAGGTATTTCGCTTCCGCGTTGACGAAGGTGGAGCGCGCGTCGGGATGGATGAAGGTGCCGCCGATCTCGACGGTCTGGCGCGTGGGCTTGATGTTCAGGAAGCTGGTGGTGCCGACGACGGCGCCGGTGGTCACGTTACGGACGGCGTAGGCGATCCAGCCGCCCTGCGCCACCTGCGCGTCGAGACTGTCCCAGAAGCCGGCGAAGCCCGCGCCCTGTCCATTCAGCGCGAACAGGTGCCACGCGTCGGGGTCGCAATCGAGTGCGGTGCGGACGGGTTCGCGGAGCGCCTCGGTGAACGGTTCCAGCCGCACGTGACGGCCTTCGAGCGGCAGGGTCTTCATGGGAAGCGGGACAAAGTCGAGTTCCCCATGATAGCAGAAGGTTAATGGACGGCCGGCCGCGGCGCCCCCATGCCGGCGCCGGCGCCCCGCGGCTGGTAGGCCTGCGCGGCCTGGTGGGTATCGTCGTATTCCTTGAAACTGGCGATCTTGCCGCCGGCGACGCGGAAGACGTGGCACCAGTCGCCGCTGAACTCGGCGCCGGTGGCCTTGACGGCAAACGTGGCGTGCCCGAGGACGACCACCTGGTCATCCTGCGCGATGAACCGGTCCGGCTTGAATTCGCGCGGTTCCTGGCACTCGGCCATCACGCGGAAGAAGTCGGCCACCTGGTCCACGCCATGGCGTTTGCCGGTGAACGGAATGCCCTCGACGTCGGGCAGTTCCCAGTCGATGTCCTGCGCAAGCAGGCCAAGCAGGCTTTGAATATCGCCTCTGCCATACGCGTCGTACGCCTGTTTGAGCAGACTGATGTTGGCTTGCTCGTTCATGATCCTCTCCTTGAAAGTCGATGATCGGACTTCCAGTATCGCTTCCGAAAAGAGGATTGCAATGGTGGCGGGGCAAGCGCGCGGATTAAGTCTACGTCGTCACGCTGAACGGCACGCCCACGTCGTTCCACGCGGCCTCTTCCTTCTCGAACCAGGCGGCCACGGTCGGATGCTGGCGCAGCCAGCCGCGCGGCGTCTCGATGTCGATGCGACCCTTCATGCGCAGGCGCACGGCGTCCACGTCGCCATCCACGCGCGCGTGCATGAACACGGCCGCCAGGCGCAACGCGAGCACGGCCTTGGCGAGATCCGGCACGCCCAGTACCTCGCGCACCTTGCGCAAATTGCCCTTCTGGCCCAGCACGATCAGGCTCATCAGCCGCTGCTCGCGCGCCGTGAAACCCGGCAGGTCGACGTGTTCGACGATGTAGGCCGCGTGCTTGTGCGCGCCCGTGTGCGAGACGGCCTGCCCCACCTCGTGCAGCATGGCGCTGCGCAGCAGGTGGTGGATGACGGCCTCGTCCTGCGGCGCCAGCTTGTCGAACAGCGTTTTCGCGATGGCCGCCGTGCGCGTGGCGCGCTGCGCGTCGACGCCGAAGCGGCGCATGCAGTCCAGGATGGCCAGGTCGCGGCGGTCGTGGCGGTTGGCGCGCAGTTCGAGGTCGGACAGCACCCCGAGGCGCAGGCCGGCGTTAATCGCTGTCATGGCGGGCACCCCCAGTTCCTGCATCACGCCGATCAGGATCGACAGGCCGCCCGTCATCACGATCACGCGCTCGCGTTTCACGCCCGGCAGGTCGAACGCGTCGACGTGGCCGAGTGCGATGAGCCTGTCGCGCAGCGCGAGCAGGCTCGCCAGCGACATCGTGCCGTCGCCGATCCGGTTGCGCGAGATGACCTCGCCGATCGCGCGCATGGTGCCGGACGATCCGTAGACGGCGTCCCAGCCATGCTGGCGGTACTGGTCGGCCAGGTCCTCGAACTGGGCGCGCGCCGCGTTGACGGCCGTCTCGAACGCGTCCGCGCTGATGTGGCCGCCCTGGAAATACGTGGCGCTCTGCGGATGCGTGCCGATGCTGAACGATTCGACGATGTCGATGTCGTCGCCGTGCGCGGCAATCACTTCCGTCGAGCCGCCGCCGATGTCGATCACGAGCCGCCGCTCGGCGCGCCGCCCCAGCGCCCGCGCGACCCCCATGTAGACCAGGCGCCCTTCTTCCTCGCCGGAGATGATCTCGATCGGATAGCCGATCGCTTCTTCCATGCGCGGCAGCACGGCCTCGGCATTGCGCGCCACGCGCATCGTGTTGGTGGCGACGACGCGCACCGCGTCGAGGCGGAACTGGCGCAGGATGCCGCTGAAGTCGCGCAGGGTGCGCAGCGCCGTCTCGACGGCAGCGTCGGACAGGGCGTTGTCCGGGCCGAGGCCGGCCGCGAGGCGGATCGGATCGCGCGCCGTGCGCACGATGTGGATCTGGCCCGCGATCGGCTCGCCGATGTGCAGGCGGAAGGAGTTGGAGCCGAGGTCGACAGCTGCGTACATGGATGGGCTCGCATTGAGTGGCGTTGACGGCAGTATAGCGGGCACCGGCGTTCCCGCGTCTCCCGTTACGTCTTCCGGCAGCCCCATCAACGCAGCGCCTCCGTGAGCACGCGACCTTCCGCACCCGCCGGGCGGCGCACGTGCAGGATCTGCGCCAGGGTCGGGGCGATGTCGACGACTTCCGCATAGCCGGCCGGCTCGCCCGGTCGGACCCAGCGCCTGCCCATGATCAACAATGGCACCGACGTGTCGTACTGCCACGGCGTACCGTGGCTCGCGCCGGACGTGCCGCTGCCGAAGATCGTGTACGGCGTCGTGACGACCAGCAGGTCGCCGGACAGCTGGCTGTTCCACGCCCGCTGCATCAAGGCGCCCAGGCGGGACTTCGCCGCGACGCCCTGCTCCAGCTGCGTGCGCGTAAAGACTTCCGAGATGCCCGGCTGCGTCAGCAGGAACCTGACGGCGGCATTTTCCACGTCGGCGCGGGCCAGGCCGCGCCGCGCGATGGCGTCGTCGTCCAGATGGACGTCGGGCAGCAGCGACGTCTTGACCAGTTTGGCGCCGCCGAAGCGCTCGGCCAGCGCGGCGTTCAGGTTCTCGAGCAGGGCCTTCGGATTCACGCGCAGCGCGTCCGCATGCTGCGTACGCGCGAACTCGGCCGTATTCGCGAAGCCGTGGTCGGCGGTCAGCACGACGAGCACATTGTCCATGCCGACGCGCTGGTCGAGGAAGGCGAAGAATGCGGCGATCCTGCGGTCGATCTGCTGCAGGTGGTCGTGCGACATGCGGCTTTCCGGCCCGTACGCATGGTTCACGTAATCGTGGCCGGACAGGCTCACGCCCAGCAGGTCCGGCGCGCCCGTCGGATTGCGGCCCAGCTGCTCGCCGTCGACGGCGGCCTCGGCGAACTCGAGGGTTAACTCATCCACGGCCGGGCTCGTCTTCAGGCGGCCGTAGTAATCGGCGGCCGGCTTGCCGCCCTCGCTGTAGAACGTGAACGGGAAGCGGTTCGGATTGGACGTCGTCGCTTCCGGGTAGGGCGCATCGTCCGCGTATGCCTTGTCGTCCAGCAGCGGCTTCCACGACTTGGCGTAGTAGCGGTCCTGCGGCTTCGCGGCGCGGAAGCGCTCGGCCCATGCCGGATGCCTGTCCATGTAATACGTGCTGCTGGCAAAATCGCCCGTCTTGTCCATGTACATGTAGGCGGTGCCGGTCTTGCCCGCGAGCAGGATGGCGCCGCGGTCCTTGCCGGAGACGGTCACGACCTTGCTGCGGTTGCCGGTCGCGTAGCGCAGCTGGTCGCCCAGCGTGTCCACGCGCAGGTTCGCGGGCGAGGTGCCGTCGTGCGCGTCCGTCTCCTCGTCGATGTAGTGGTAACGCGTATCCTCGGTGCAATAGACCTGCTGACCGTCCGAGGCGATCCAGTTGTTGCCGATGATGCCGTGGCGGTAAGGATAGGCGCCCGTCAGCACGGCCGAGTGGCCGACGGCCGTCACCGTGATCCCGTGCGCCTGGTGCGCATCCGTGAACGACGCGCCCTGCTCCAGCAGCCGGCGCAGGCCACCCTGCCCGAACTGGTCGCGGTAGCGCTGCACCTGCTCGGCCGGCAGGCCGTCGATGACCATCACGACGACCAGCTTCGGCGGCTTCACCCGCGCGGCGGCCTGGCCGGTGCCCGCCGGCTTGACGTTGTCCGCTGCGGGAGCCGGCGCGGGCAGCCATAGCGCGGAACAGGCGATCAGGGTGAGCGAAGTCTTCAGCCAGGACGGTCTCATGCGGGCGGTCTTTCTGTCGGGTTGCTGGTGATTGGCAATCGTACATTGTATTAAGGCCAGATGTCAGTTCCGTGACAGTGCTCATCCGGCAAAGTGCGCGGCCAGGCCCTGCTCGCGGAAGCGCTCGACGACGAAGTCCACGAACACGCGCGTCTTGGCCGGCAGCAGCCGCCGGTTCGAATAGTAGAGGAACAGCGGCCCCGTCTCCGCATACCAGTCCGGAAGTATCCGCACGAGGCGCCCGTCCGCCAGCAGCGGCCCCGCGTGCGGCGCGGGCAGCAGCGCGATGCCGAGACCGGCGGCGGCCGCATGCGCCATCGCTTCCGGGTCGTCCAGCACCGCGACGGGACGGGGGTCGTACGGCGCGACTTGACCCGCCTCGTCGCGCAGCGTGAGGATCTGCAGCCGGCCCGTGCGGATCGAGCGGCGCGCAATGCCGTCGTGCGCGGCCAGGTCGTCCGGGTGTGTGGGCGTGCCGCGCCGCGCGAGATAATCCGGGGACGCCGCGAGCACGATGCGCACCCGCGCCAGCTCGCGCGCGACGACGCCCTGCGGCAGCTCGACGCCGCCGCCGATCGCCACGTCGAAATCCTCCGCGATCAGGTCGACCTGGCGGTTGTCGAAGTGCAGGTCGGGCAGCACCTCCGGATGGCGGCGGCGGAATTCCGCCAGCATCGGCACGAAATACATGCGCCCGACGGCCGGCGCCATCGCGACCTTCAGCGGCCCGGCGGCGTGGTTGGCCCCCTGGCGCACGACGGCCATCGCGTCCTGGATGCGGTGCCACGGCTCGGCCACCTCGCGCAGCAATTGCTCGCCCTCTTCCGTGAGGCTCAGCTTGCGCGTGCTGCGCCGGAACAGGCGCACGCCCAGGTTCGCCTCGAGCCGGGCCACGTTCTTGCTGACACCCGCCGGCGTGAGGCCGAGGCGGCGCGCGGCGGCGGAAAAGCCGCCATCCTCGGCGCTGTAGATGAAGGAATCCAGATGATCCATGGTCAACTTTTAACTGATGGTTGAAAGTCTTGTGCCTTTTGACCGGCTAGTTTGAACCGGGAGTTGGAATGATACTGCACACATCAACCACCCAACCGAATGGAGAACATCATGGCAAACACGAACCTGCAACAAAAAGTCGCCTTCGTCACCGGCGGTTCGCGCGGCATCGGCGCGGCCATCGTGGAACGTCTCGCCGCCGACGGCGCCGCTGTCGCCTTTACGTACCAGTCGTCGGACGCCGCCGCGCAGGCGCTGGCCGGACGCATCGAGGCAGCGGGCGGCCGCGCCCTCGCGCTGCGCGCAGACGTGGCCGATGCGCAGGCGCTGGCCGCCGCCATCGACGCGGCCGCCGCCAAATTCGGCCGGCTGGACATCGTCGTCAACAACGCCGGCGTCTTCCTCGGCGGGCACGTGACGGAATTCCCGCTCGCCGATTTCGACAAGACCATCGCCGTCAACGTGCGCGCCGTGTTCGCCGCCACGCAGGCGGCCGCGCGC
The DNA here is from genome assembly GCA_045810485.1 of Massilia sp. Lineage (GTDB taxonomy): Bacteria > Pseudomonadota > Gammaproteobacteria > Burkholderiales > Burkholderiaceae_D > Telluria. Next base: position 11,880 of record JBJMVU010000022.1, read on the forward strand.
CACCTGCCGGACGGCGGCCGCGTGATCAACATCGGCAGCACCAACGCGCTGCGCATGCCGTTCGCCGGCGGCGCCGTCTACGCGATGAGCAAGTCGGCCCTGACCGGCCTGGTGAAAGGTCTCGCGCGCGACCTGGGCCCGCGCGGCATCACCGTCAACAACGTGTTGCCGGGGCCGGTCGACACGGACATGAATCCGGCCGACACCGATTTCGGCAAATCGCTGCACGGCTTCATGGCCCTGCCGCGCCACGGCCGGCCGGAAGAAGTCGCGGCGATGGTCGCGTGGCTGGCGAGCCCTGAAGCGAGCTTCGTGACGGGATCGGACCTGGCGGTGGATGGCGGGTTCGCGGCCTGAAAACCGTCACCCCCGCGACCTTACCGTCACACCCCCGCGACCTTACCGTCGCCCCCGCGACCTTACCGTCGCCCCCCGCGACCTTACCGTCTCCCCCCGCGACCTTACCGTCGCCCCCGCGCAGGCGGGGGCCCAAGTTTGGCCGCGTTGACGCAAACAAGATTGGGTTCCCGCCTGCGCGGGAACGACGTGCTTAGCGCAGGAACGACGTGCTTAGCGTGGGAGCGACGTGCTTAGCGTGGGAACGACGTGCTTAGCGTGGGA
>JBJMVU010000023.1:0-19079 GCA_045810485.1 Massilia sp.
CCGCGTGACGGACATCATGGGCGAGATCAGCGCGGCCAGCCAGGAGCAGACCGACGGCATCGGGCAGGTGCAGCTCGCGATTTCGCAGATGGACCAGGCCACGCAGCAGAATGCCGCGCTGGTCGAGGAAGCGGCCGCGGCGTCCGAATCGCTGCGGGAGCAGGCGGCCAAGCTGTCGCACACCGTCGCCGTGTTCAGGCTCGGCGGTGCGCACGAGCGGCGCGCGCCGGCGCCCGCCGTGCAGCCCAGGCAGGCTGCGCCGGCCATCGCGCCGCCGGTGCGCAAGAAACCTGCCGCGCCGGCAAAGGCGCCGGCTGAGCCGCCGCGCGCAAGGCACCTGGCCAGTGCCCGCGCGGACGATGAGTGGCAGGAGTTCTGATCGGTCTCGTCAACCGCCCAGGAGTTTACCGTTCATCAAAATACGCAACGTACGCACGAAAAGCACGACAATGGCGATCGTCACGATGAGCAGGATCACACCTGCGAGATAGTGCAGGACGATCGTCTGTCGTGCCGCGGCGTATTTCAGCGCCGCATTCGACAGCGCAGCCATGGGAAAACTGATGGCCCACCATCCAGTGGTGAACGGGATCGAACGCCGTAAAATCCGGGTGGCCAGGACGACGAAAAAGAACAGGCCGAAATAGAACAGTAAGGCCGCAAACGCATCGATGCGCTGCACGACATTGACATAAACAAGAAACCCGACCTCGAACGGCGCAATCAGGATCATCATCGACGGCATCATGCCGGTTGCGAGAGGCGCCTGATGGACGAGTCGGGAAAAGATCATCGTGAAAAATACGATCGCCATGACGGCGCCGACGCTCGCGGCGAAAAGATTGACCTCATGAGCCCATGCCATCGGCACGGCGCCGCCCGCTACCGCGATATCGAGTGTGGCGACGCCAGGGATCAGCAAGGATGGCGCTGCGTGGCCGCCGTCCATATTCCCCTTGAGAAGTCGAGTGACACTGATAAAGGTCAACGCTATTGTCGAGATCGTGCCAATCGTCCACACGATCTCCTGCAGCAATTCGCTGTAGGCTGCGACGACGGTTGATAACAGCAAAATGCCGATCGTAATCGTGCCGAAGAAATTGCCCGCGATTGGATGGGTGAACTCGTCTTTTACTGCGGACGGATATTTTGCCCACTTTGCGCCATAGCCGAGTGCAAGCGCAATGAACACGACAATTGCCGTCATCCCGGCGGCTTCGGCAATCAGCGTCCCGGCGCCAAACACTTTGGACGCCAGCCGCCAGGCCAGCGAGAGGCCCGCCAGGCCCATCACGGCGCCGAACAGATTGACGGGCAGGTGTTTGACCGAACGCCGTGGCGCGATCATCGCCGGCGCATTCTTGATACTGGTTTCCATTCGATTATCCCGGTAAGTGATCAACAGCCGTTTCTGGGGCCGGTCGTATCATGTCGAGCTTGACGCGGGCCAGCGCGAACGCCTCCCGCAGCACCGCCATATCGCCGATATGACTGGCGAGCAGTAATACGAGCTGGGCATTGAAAATCCCGCCTCGGGTCCGGTCGAGGCCGGCATGGGAATCGTCCAGCATGCTGTAGACGGCCTCGAAGTCGTCGATGTTCTGACGTAGTTGCATCAGGGGTGGGGTGCGCACGGCGCTCTCCTTCAAGAATGATGAATGGGAGTCTATGGACTTGCAGTCATAAAGAGAATCCCATAAGATTGAGAGTCATTCTTTCAATATTCGAGAGTATCGATGGACCGTCTGGAAGCCATGTCCATTCTGCTGGCCGTGATCGACGCCGGCAGTTTGTCGGCCGCGGCGCGCCGTCTCGGCATGCCGCTTCCTACGGTCAGCCGCAAGGTCGCGGAGCTGGAAGCGCATCTGCGTACGCGCCTGCTGCACCGCACGACCCGGCAGTTGTCGCTGACCGAAGCGGGCGCCGCCTACGTCGCGGCGTGTAAGCGTATCCTCGACGACGTCGGCGAAGCCGAGCGGATCGCGACCGGCGAGTACGCCGCACCGAAAGGGGATCTGACGGTAACGGCGCCGATTGTCTTCGGGCGGTTGCACATCGTCCCGGTGGTCGCGGAATTCCTCGCACAGTACCCCGAGATCAACATCAAGCTGCTGCTCACGGACCGTGTCGTTCATCTGATGGAAGAGCAGATCGATGTCGCGCTGCGCATCGGCGAACTGCCCGACAGCACGCTGATGGCGAGCAGGGTCGGCACGGTGCGCCCCGTTGTCTGCGCGAGTCCCGCCTATCTGGCGCAACGCGGCGTCCCGGCCGGGCCGGCGGCGCTGGCGACGCACGATTGCATCAGTTTCGATGTGCTGGAATCCCGCCGTGCCTGGGTGTTCGGAGACGGCAAGTCGTCGATGTCGGTGCCGGTGAGGTCGCGTCTCGAAGTCAACACGGCGGAGGCAGCGATTGCTGCGGCGACATTGGGTGTGGGATTGGTACGCGTGCTGTCGTATCAGGTGGCGGAAGCCGTCGGCAACGGCGCGCTCGACATCGTCCTCCAGGACTACGAGCCGGCGCCGTTGCCGGTCAGCCTGGTGCACAAGGGCCAGACGCCCCTGCCGCGGAAGCTTCGGGTCTTCCTCGACTTCGCGGCGCCGCGCCTGAGCGCCCGCATCACGCAGGCGCTCGGCTAAAACCCGATCCGCCCCTTGCCCGGCGTGGGCTTGAGGCGGATGTCGTCCACCTTCACGTGCGCGCGGCCGTCCGCCACCGCATAGCCGAGGCTATCCAACAAGGTCTTGCGCAGGTCGCGCGGCGAGACGCCCGCCAGCTTGTCCAGCACGACGTCGCCCAGACACGGATCGAAGGCCGCCAGGTTCAGCTCGCGCAGCAGCCCGGCATACATACGCTGGGCGATGCCGGCCGCCTGTTCCGGCGTCGGCGCTGGGACTTCGTAGACGGCCATCCGGTTCAGCAGCGGGTGCGGGATGCCCTCGGTGGAATTCGCGGTCAGCACCCAGAAGATCTGCGAGGCGTCGATGTCGACGTCGATGAATTCGTCGCGGAACGCGCTGGCCGTTTCCGGTTCCAGCAGTTGATACAGCGCCGCGAGCGGGTCGGATTGCGAGGATCCCGTTGCCTTTTCCACCTCGTCGAGGACGATCACCGGATTCGCGAACTGCCCGCGCACGAGGCGCTCGGCCACCTTGCCGCACTTGGCGCCGCGCCAGCTGGCCGAGCTGCCCGTGATGACGAAGCCGGCCGACAGCGCGTTCATGCTGATCAGTTCGCAATCCGTCTGCATGACCCTGGCCAGGCGCTTGGCGAAATGGGTCTTGCCCACGCCCGGGCCGCCCAACAGCAGGATCGGCATGACGTTGAACCCTTTATCGCCGGCATGGGCCAGGCGCAAGTAGCGCGCGAGGTCGTCCAGCACGTCGTCGAAATTGGGACATTCCTCGAACAGCGGGTCGAGGGCGTCGATGGAAGAGGGGGTGGTGACGAAACGTTCGGCGCCGGTCTCGAGCATGCGTTCATAGAAGGCTTCGAGTTCGGGCGAACGTCCGCGGCTGCGATCGAGCGCGCCTTGGACCTCGTTGAGGTCGTAGACGGTGCGGCTCCGGGCCAAGGTAAGGCTCATGGCAAAACTCCCTGCGCGATAGTGCGGACTCACTTATACTACGAGGCTCCCCGAAAAAACCGCCAAGCGAGCCGGAAACGGCCGGATGATCGCCTCGCTTTCATTCTAACCCGCACGGGATCGAATCGCGCTTCCTGTCGTGCTGCGTGTGTTGCCATAAGGCAACCTACCGACAGTCAGGCCTTGTCCTTTATCAAGGGTAAAACACATGTGTGCAGATGAGGTGGCACATGCATTGTTTTACCTAAGTGCCTAATTTTGCTCAATATTTTTACTTGAGGTTCCGTCAAGTAAGTTCGCTAAGTCATTGGTTTCATTGGCAATTTCGCCGTTTTCTAAACGTGAATTCGCTTGACCACAGACAACGCTTCCTCTAAAGTGGGAAACGGTGGCAAAAAGTGCAGTTTTGTGGGAGATCGGTGGATCTCCCGGCGCCCAAAAATAATCAGACTGATAACTCTCCAAAACTAGGTATAACGTGTTTCAGGGCGCGTCAGCGATCAATCTCGATGCAAAAGGGCGGATGTCGATACCGTCCAAGCACCGTGACGCCTTGTTGCAGCAGTGCGAAGGCCGCATGACGCTCACGAAACACCCGCATGGTTGCCTGTTGTTCTTCCCGCGCCCGGTGTGGGAAGAGCATCGCGAACAGATCGCCGCCTGGCCGATGTCGGCGCGGGCGTGGCAACGCATTTTCCTGGGGAACGCCTGCGATGTCGAGATGGACGGCGCGGGTCGGGTGCTCATTTCGCCCGAGCTGCGCAATGCAGTTGGTTTGGAGAAGGAAGTGATGATGCTCGGGATGGGGACCCATTTCGAGATCTGGGACGCCGCCAAACTGGCCGAAGACGAGGCCGAAGCCGTCGCTGGCGGCATGCCCGATGTCCTTTCCAATTTCTCCTTCTAAGGCGCCGCATGAACGTGACTCAGCCGGTGCCCGGTTTGCAGCATCGTACGGTGCTGCTGGATGAAGCAGTCGATGCGCTGGTCCTCGAGGGCGAGCGCGCTGCGGGTATTTATATAGACGGCACGTTCGGCCGCGGCGGTCATAGCCGGCTGATCCTGTCGAAACTGGCGCCCGAGGGCCGCCTGATCGGTTTCGACAAGGATCTCCAGGCGATCGCGACGGCCGAACAGATGAACGATCCGCGTTTTTCGATCGTCCATGACAGCTTCGCGACGATGGTTGACGCCATGGCGGCGCGGGGCGTGCGCCAGGTCGACGGCATCCTGCTGGACCTGGGCATTTCCTCGCCCCAGGTCGACGATGCGAGCCGCGGGTTCAGCTTCCGCAACGATGGTCCACTGGACATGCGGATGGATACGACACGGGGTATTTCCGCCGCCGCCTGGCTGGCCGAAGTGCCGGAGAAACAACTGGAAAAGGTGATTCGGGATTATGGGGAAGAACGGTTTGCTTTTCAGATTGCAAAGGCGATTGTTGCTGGCCGGGCAGTCGAACCAATTTCAAGCACACGACAGCTTGCCGCAATCGTGGCAAACGCGGTCAAAACCCGGGAGAAAGGCAAGGATCCGGCAACCCGCACCTTTCAGGCTATCCGGATTTTCATCAATCAAGAGCTTGAGGACCTTGAAGCAGGTCTGAACGCCGCCTTCGAACTGCTGGCGCCCGGCGGGCGCCTGTCCGTGATCAGCTTCCACTCGCTGGAAGACCGCATGGTCAAGCAGTTCCTGGCGTCGAAGGCCAAGGTCGAGCAGCCGGACCGCCGGTTGCCGATCCGCGCCGTCGATTTGCCCAAGCCCTTGATGAAGTTGATCAGCAAGACCAAACCCTCCGACGTGGAAGTCGGGTCCAATCCGCGTGCCCGCTCGGCGGTGCTGCGCGTGGCGGAACGGCTGGGAGCGGACGCATGACGGGCAAGCTCAACGTCGTGCTGACCGTGCTGCTGGTCGGCTGCGCGCTGTCGGTCGTGAACGCGCGCTACCAGGCGCGCCACCTGTTCATCGACCAGGAAAAGCTGGTACAGCAGCAGCGCCAGCTCGAGATCGACTGGGCGCAGCTGCAGCTCGACCAATCCACCCTCGGCAAGAACGAGCGCATCGAGCAGATCGCACGCGCGCAGCTCGACATGGCGCCGCTGTCCCCGGCGCGTACCCAATACCTGATGGAAGGCGGCAAATGAAGGCCGGCGCCAACGGATCCCGCGTCGCCGCCGCCAAGGGCGTGGCGTTTTCGAAGAGCCCCGTGCTGGCCGTGCGCCTGCCGGACTGGCGTTCGCGCGTCGTCCTGTTCGTGCTGTTCTCCGCGTTTCTCGCGCTGGCCGGACGCGCGCTGTGGCTGCAGGGCGTCTCCAACCGCTTCCTGCAGAAGCAGGGCGCGAGCCGCTACGAGCGCACGCTCGAACTGCCGGCCACGCGCGGCAAGATCTTCGACCGCAACGGCATCGTGCTGGCGTCGTCGCTGCCCGTGAAGGCCGTGTGGGCGATTCCCGAGGACGTGCTGGATTCGCCGCGTCCCAAGCTGCGTGAACTGGCGCAACTGCTCGACCTGCCGGAGGCCGACCTGTTAAAGAAGCTCGATTCCGACCGTACCTTCGTCTACCTGAAGCGCCAGGTGGAGATGGACGTGATCGCCAAGATCGAGAAGCTCGGCATCGACGGCCTCGACACCCGCAAGGAATACAAGCGCTACTACCCGCAGGGCGAGGTGATGGCGCACATCGTCGGCTTCACGAACGTCGAGGACGTGGGCCAGGAAGGCATCGAACTCGCGCAGCAGAAGAACCTCGTCGGCCAGACCGGCAGCCGGCGCGTGATCAAGGACCGCCTGGGCCATATCGTCGAAGACGTGGGCCTGTCGCGCGAGCCGCACGACGGCAAGGATCTCACCCTGTCGGTCGATTCCAAGCTGCAGTACATCGCCTTCAACAGCATCAAGGACGCGGTGGAGAAGTTCCACGCCAAGGCCGGCGCCGCCGTCGTGCTGGACGTGCACACGGGCGAGGTGCTGGCGCTGACCAACTGGCCGACCTATAACCCGAACGACCGCTCGCGCCTGACCGGCGAGCAGCTGCGCAACCGCGTCATCACCGACACGTTCGAGCCGGGTTCGACGCTGAAGCCGTTCACCGTCGCGCTGGCGCTGGACAAGGGCCTGATCAAGCCGACCACCTTGTTCGACACCGGTAATGGCCGCTACCAGACCGGCGGTCATACGATCCGCGACACGCACCCGCACGGTGTCATCGACGTGACCACGATCATCCAGAAATCGTCCAACATCGGCACGACCAGGATCTCGGAGCTGCTGTCGGCCCAGGAGATGTGGGAGATGTTCACCAAGGTCGGCTTCGGCCAGGCGCCGCGCTTCGGCTTCCCCGGCGCCGCGGCCGGCCGCGTGCGTCCCTACAAATCGTGGCCGATCGTCGCCAAGGCCAATATGTCGTTCGGCCAGGGCATCTCGATGTCGCTGCTGCAGCTGGCGCATGCGTGGCTGATCTTCGCGCGCGACGGCGACGTCATCCCGCTGTCGTTCCAGAAGGTGACCGACAAGCCGGTCGGCCAGCAGATCATCTCGGCGAAGACCGCGGCCCAGGTCCGCACGATGGTGGAATCGGTGGTAAGCCCGCAGGGCACGGCGCCGCAGGCCCAGGTGGCGGGTTACCGCATCGGCGGCAAGACCGGCACGGCGCAGAAAGTCATCAACGGCCGCTATTCGCAGACGCATTACGTCGGCAACTTCGTCGGCATCGCGCCGATGAGCAATCCGCGCTTCATCATCGCCGTCATGATCGACGATCCGTCCGGACCGTTCCACACCGGCGGCGCGGTCGCGGCGCCGACGTTCGCGGCGCTGGCGGCGAACGCACTACGGGCCGCCAACGTGCCGCCCGATTCATCGGTCACCGACATCATCATTCCGGAACATCCTCTCGAGGAGAGTAATTGATGGCCGAGACGCCGAACATCCGTGAGTGGATCCAGGCCGCCGCACCAGGCGGCCGTCTCGTTTCCGACTCGCGCCGCGTGCGCGCCGGCGACGTGTTCTTCGCTTACCCGGGCGAGGCCGCCGACGGCCGCCGCTTCATCCGCTCCGCCATCGAGAACGGCGCCACCGCCGTCGTGTACGACGACCGCGATTTCGCTTTCGACGAGACGCTGGCCACGCCGCATCTCGCCGTCGCCGGCCTGAAAAAGCAGGCCGGCCCGATCGCGCACGCGGTCTACGGCGCGCCGGATGCGGCCATGTTCACCGTCGGCGTCACCGGCACCAACGGCAAGACGTCGTGCGCGCTGTGGACCGCGCAGGCGCTGGCGCATCTACACGAGACCGCGGCCGTCATCGGCACCCTGGGCGTGGGACTCGTGCGCGGCCGCGCGGAACCGGAATTCGACGTGACCGGCTACACGACGCCGGACGCCGTGCTGCTGGCGACGGAACTCGCCCGCCTGCGCGACGCGGGCGCGACGTCGCTCGCGATCGAGGTGTCGTCGATCGGCCTCGTGGAACAGCGCACGGCCGGCATGCACTTCGACGTGGCCGTGTTCACGAACCTCACGCGCGACCACCTCGACTACCACGGCGACATGGCGTCGTACGAAGCCGCGAAACGCCAGCTGTTCGACTGGCCGGGCCTGAAAACGGCCGTCGTCAACCTGGACGACGACGCCGGCGTGCGCATCGCGCGGCACCTGCGCACGGCGCGACCGGAAGTCGCCGTCCTCGGCTACACGTTGCGTTCGGTGCACGAGCAACCGGTGCTGGACGGCGTGGCCGTGCTGCGCGCCTCGAACCTGCGCAGCCGCCCGAACGGCAGCGAATTCCACATCGAGTCGCCGTACGGCAGCGCGGTCGCGCGCACGCACATGGTCGGCCACTTCAACGCCAGCAACGTGCTGGCCGTGCTGGGCGCGCTGCTGGCGAAAGGCGTCGAATTGCGCGCCGCGCTCGACGCCATCGAGGCGCTCGTGCCGGCACCGGGCCGTATGCAGCAACTGGGCGGCCAGGAAGCGCCGATGGTCGTGATCGACTACGCGCACACGCCGGACGCGCTGGAAAAAACGCTGGAAGCGCTGCGCCAGGTCGCGCAGGAGCGCGGCGGCCAGCTGTGGTGCGTGTTCGGCTGCGGCGGCGACCGCGATCCGGGCAAGCGTCCGCAGATGGGCCGCATCGCCCAGATGGCCGAGCACGTGCTCGTCACGAGCGACAACCCGCGCAGCGAGGAACCGCGCGCCATCATCGAGCAGATCGTGGCCGGCATGGACCCGCACCACCCGGCGTCGACGCACCAGGCCATCGAGGACCGCGCCGCCGCGATCCTGTCGGCCGTGAAGCATGCCGCCAGGCCGGACGTGATCCTGCTGGCGGGGAAGGGCCATGAGCCGTACCAGGAAATCAAGGGCCGGAAGATTCCGTTTTCCGACGCCGACCACGCCGCGCTGGCGCTGACCGCGCGGCTCACCATGATGAGGACTGTCTGATGATTCGTGGCTCGATCGAGCAACTGGTGTCGTCCATCGACGGCGCGCATGTGACGCGCGACGCGTACTTCCAGGGCGTGTCGACCGACAGCCGGCAAGTGATGCCGGGGTCGCTGTTCGTCGCCCTGCGCGGCGACCGCTTCGACGCCCACGACTTCCTCGGCCAGCTGGTCGACAAGCCGGTGGCGGCCGTCGTCGTCGAGAAGCTCCCAGACCACTATCCGCTGCCGGCCATCGTCGTGCCGGACACGCTTGTCGCGCTGGGCCGCATCGGCAACTTCTGGCGCCGCCGCTTCGCCATTCCCGTCATCGGCGTCACCGGCAGCAACGGCAAGACGACGGTCAAGGAAATGATCTCGGCCATCCTCGTGGCGGCCTACGGCGCGGAAGGGCGCCTGGCCACGCAGGGTAACCTGAACAACGAGATCGGCGTGCCGTTGACCGTGACGCGCCTCACCGGCGAGCACAAGGCCGCCGTCGTGGAACTGGGCATGAACCACCCCGGCGAGATCGCGCGCCTGGCCGCCATCGCCGAGCCGACCGTCGCCCTCGTCAACAATGCGCAGCGCGAGCATCAGGAATTCATGCACACCGTGGAAGCGGTGGCGCGCGAGAACGGCGCCGTGCTGCAGGCCCTGCCGGCGGACGGCGTGGCCGTGTTCCCGGGCGATGACGAGTACACGGCGCTGTGGCGCGGACTGGCGGGCGAGCGTGGCGTGCTGACGTTCGGCCTGACGGACGATTGCGACGTGTGGGCGGCGTACACGCCGACGGAGTTCGGCAGCGAGCTCAAAGTTACGTCGTTCCCGCGCAGGCGCGGGGACGACGATCTTCAGTTCACGATCAAACTGAACGCCGCCGGCGTCCACAACGTGCGCAACGCCCTGGCCGCCACCGCCTGCGCGCTCGCGGCAGGCGTTCCCGTCGACGCCGTCGTGCGCGGCCTGGAAGCGTTCGCGCCCGTCAGCGGCCGCCTGCAGCGCAAGCAGGCCGCGAACGGCGCCGCCGTCATCGACGATACGTACAACGCCAACCCCGACTCCGTGCGCGCCGCCATCGACGTGCTCGCACAGTACCCGTCGCCGCGCATCCTCGTGCTGGGCGACATGGGGGAAGTTGGCACGCAGGGACCTGAGTTTCACCAGGAAATCGGTGCGTATGCCGCAAGCCGCGGCATCGACACCGTGCTCGCGACCGGCGAATTGGCACGCTTCATGGTTGAAGCCCTCCAATCCGCCGGAGCTCGAGCGCAACACTACGAGCAGTTCGACGAATTATTGGCAGCACTGGATCAACAACTGGGCAGCAAATCCGACGCAACTGTGTTGGTGAAGGGCTCGCGCTTCATGAAGATGGAACGCGTGGTCCAACACCTGACCGCATCAACCAACACCGGCAAGGAAGCCCACTAGACTTATGCTGCTTTGGCTCGCACAATATTTTCAGGACTATCTCGGTCCGCTGCGCGTTTTTAACTACATCACGTTCCGTGCCGTGTTCGCGACCATCACCGCGATCAGCATCGGCATGCTGTGCGGCCCGGCCGTGATCCGCAAGCTCACCGAGATGAAGGTCGGCCAGGCCGTGCGCACGTACGGTCCGCAGACCCACCTGTCCAAGCACGGCACCCCGACCATGGGCGGCGTACTCGTGCTGATCGCCATCGGCGTCTCGACGCTGCTGTGGTGCGACCTCTCCAACCGCCTGATCTGGCCGGTCCTCGTCGTCACGCTCGGCTTCGGCGCGATCGGCTGGGTCGACGACTACCGCAAGGTCGTCTACAAGGACCCCGAGGGCATGCGCTCGGGCGAGAAGTATTTCTGGATGTCGCTGATCGGCATCACGTCGTCGCTGTACCTCGCGTTCTCCGTGTCGGCCGCGACGCCGTGGGAAGTGTGGCAGCTGTTCTTCGCGTGGGTGCAGTCCGGCTTCTCGATGGACCTGCCGCCGAAGGCCGACCTGATCGTCCCGTTCTTCAAGACCATCAGCTATCCGCTGGGCGTGTGGGGCTTCATCGCGCTCACGTACTGCGTGATCGTGGGCGCATCGAACGCCGTCAACTTCACCGATGGCCTCGACGGCCTCGCCATCATGCCGACCGTGATGGTGGGCGGCGCGCTGGGCCTGTTCGCTTATTTGACCGGTAACGCGACGTATTCGAGATACCTGTTCATCCCGCACATCCCGGGCGCCGGCGAACTGCTGATCTTCTGCGGCGCGATGGCGGGCGCGGGCCTGGCCTTCCTCTGGTATAACGCGCACCCCGCGCAGATGTTCATGGGCGACGTGGGCGCGCTGGCGCTGGGCGGCGCGCTCGGCACCATCGCCGTCATCGTGCGCCAGGAGATCGTCCTGTTCATCATGGGCGGCGTGTTCGTCGCCGAGACGCTGTCCGTGATCATCCAGGTCAGCTGGTTCAAGTACACCAAGAAGCGCTATGGCACGGGACGCCGCGTGTTCCTCATGGCGCCGCTGCACCACCATTTCGAACAGAAGGGCTGGAAGGAGACCAAGGTCGTCGTGCGGTTCTGGATCGTGACGATGATCCTGGTCCTGATCGGTTTCTCCACTCTCAAACTGCGCTGATATGAATTACGACGGCAAAACCGCACTGGTACTGGGGCTCGGCGAATCGGGCCTGGCGATGGCGCTGTGGCTCGCGCGCTCGGGCGCCCGCGTGCGCGTGGCCGACACGCGCCCGGAGCCTGCACGCCTGCCCGCGCTGCGCGCTGCGGCGCCGGATGCGGACTTCGTCGCGGGTCCGTTCAGCGCGAACCTGCTGGATGGCGCGGATTTCGTCGCCGTCAGCCCGGGTCTCGCGCCGGACCGCGAACTGGCCGAGATCGCGCCGGCAGCGGCGGAACGCCACGTGCCGCTGTGGGGCGAGATCGAGCTGTTCGCGCAGGCCCTGTCGAACCTGAAGGCGGAGCAGGGCTACGCGCCGAAGGTCATCGCCATCACGGGCACGAACGGCAAGACGACGGTCACGAGCCTTACGGGCCTGCTGTGCCGCCGCGCCGGTCTCACGACGAAGGTCGCCGGCAACATCAGCCCCGCCGCGCTGGACGTGCTGCGCGAGGTCATCGACGCCAATGCGCTCCCGCAGGCGTGGGTGCTGGAACTCTCCAGCTTCCAGCTGCACACGACGTACAGCCTGAACCCGGACGCCGCGACGGTCCTGAACATCACGCAGGACCACCTCGACTGGCACGGCAGCATGGCGGCGTACGCCGCCGACAAGGCGCGCATCTTCGGCGCGGATACCGTGCGCGTGCTGAACCGCGACGACGGCGTCGTGATGGGGATGACGGCGCCGGGCGCCGCCGTGACGACGTTCGGCACGGGCGAACCGGATGCGCCGGGCAGCTTCGGCCTCGTGAACGAACGGGGCGTGCTGTGGCTCGCGAACGCGAACCCGCCGGAAGAACCCGAAAAGAAGAAAAAGAAGAACGAGCCGGCGCAATCGACAGGGCCGGTCGAGATCACGATCAACCGCCTGATGCCGGCCGACGCGCTGCGCATCCGCGGCCTGCACAATGCTTCCAATGCGCTGGCCGCGCTGGCGCTGTGCCGGTCCGTCGGGCTGCCGCTGGCGCCGTTGCTGCACGGCCTGCGCGACTACCAGGGCGAGCCGCACCGCGTCGAGCTGGTCACCAGCATCGACAACGTCGAGTACTACGACGATTCCAAGGGCACGAACGTGGGCGCCACCGTCGCCGCGCTGGAAGGCCTGGGTAAAACGTTCGGCGAGACCGACCGCCAGATCCTGCTCATCGCGGGCGGCGACGGCAAGGGCCAGGATTTCAGCCCGCTGGCCGGCCCGTGCTCGCGCTACGTGCGCGCCGTGCTGCTGATCGGCCGCGACGGCCCCGCCATCGGCGCCGCGCTGGAGTCTACCGGCGTGCCGTGTTTCGCGCTTCCGGGTTTGCCCGAAGCCGTGCGCCGCGCCGGCGGCCTGGCAAAGTCGGGTGACGTCGTGCTGCTGTCGCCCGCGTGCGCGAGCCTCGACATGTTCACGAATTACGCGCACCGCGCCCAGGTTTTCGTCGACGCCGTGCGCGACATCGCGCTCGAGAAGGGACAGGAGATCTGATGGCTTTCCAGATTCCCTTCAAGTTCGGCGGTTCGTCGAGCGAAGCGCCTATCGCGGCGCGCGCACGGCCGTCGCGCATGATGGAATACGACCAGCCGCTCGTGTGGGTGGTGCTGCTGCTGATGCTGTTCGGGATGGTGATGGTGTATTCGGCGTCGATCGCGCTGCCGGACTCGCCCAAGTTCGCCTACCTGGCCGGCAAGAACAATTATTTCCTGGTGCGCCAGGCCATGTTCATCGTGATCTCCATGGTGGCGGGCCTGTTCGTCTTCCGCATCCCCGTCGCGACGTGGCAGCGCTTCGCGCCGCTGATGTTCGTCGCCACGTTGGTCCTGCTGACGCTCGTGCTGATTCCCGGCGTGGGCGTGGTCGTCAACGGCGCGCGCCGCTGGCTGTCGCTGAAGATCTTCAACCTGCAGCCGTCCGAGATCATGAAGGTGGTGTCCGTGCTGTACGCGGCCGACTTCACGGTGCGCAAGCAGCAGTACATGCACAAGCTCACGAAGGGCTTCATGCCGATGGCCGCCGCGATGGCGCTCGTCGGCGCGCTGCTGATGCTGGAGCCCGACCTCGGCGCGTTCGGCGTCGTCGTCTGCATCTCGATGGGCATCCTGTTCCTGGGCGGCTTCAACATGATCTGGTTCGGCGGCATCGGCGCCGTCCTCGTGCTCGTGTTCTCGACCATCATCGCGCTGTCGCCGTTCCGCCGCGCGCGCATGTTCGCGTACATGAACCCGTGGGAAGAGGGCAATGCGCTGGACAAGGCATACCAGCTGACGCACTCGCTGATCGCGTTCGGCCGCGGCGAATTCTTCGGCGTGGGCCTGGGCGGCAGCGTGGAAAAGCTGCACTACCTGCCGGAAGCGCACACCGACTTCATCATGGCCGTCATCGGCGAGGAACTGGGTCTCGTCGGCGTGCTCGTCGTGATCGGCCTGTTCTACTGGCTCGTCAAGCGCGCCTTCGACATCGGCCGCCAGGCCATCGCGCTGGAACAGCATTTCGCCGGCCTCGCCGCGAAAGGCATCGGCATCTGGATCGGCGTGCAGGTGTTCATCAATATGGGCGTGAACCTGGGCCTGCTGCCCACCAAGGGCCTGACGTTGCCGCTGATGAGTTACGGCGGTTCCGGCGTGCTGTTCAACTGCGTCGGTCTCGCGATCCTGCTGCGCATCGACTACGAAAACCGGGTACGGATGCGGGGAGGCCGCCAATGAGCAAACGCCTGATGATCATGGCCGCCGGCACCGGCGGCCACATCTTCCCCGGCATCGCCATCGCGCAGTCGATGCGCGAACGCGGCTGGGAAGTGTCGTGGCTGGGCACGATGCACGGCATGGAACGCGAGATCGTGCCGAAGCACGGCATCGCGATGGACTCGATCGACTTCGCCGGCATGCGCGGCAAGGGCATCGCGCACACGGTGTCCGGGGCGTTCAAGCTCGTCGCCAGCTTCGCCTCCTGCCGCAAGTACCTGGCGCTGCGCAAGCCCGACGTCGTGCTGGGCATGGGCGGCTACGTGACGGTGCCGGGCGGGATGATGGCGCGCTCGCGCGGCATTCCGCTGGCGCTCGTGAACGCGGATGCGGCCTTGCTCCTGTCGAACAAGACCCTGACGCCGCTCGCGCAGCGCGTGCTGTTCGGTTTCCCGGCCGATTTCGGCAAGGCTGCAGGTAAAGCGGTCGTCACCGGCAACCCGGTGCGCAAGGAAATCCTCGAGATGCCGTCGCCGGGCCACCGCTTCGCGGGGCGCAGCGGCCCCCTGAACCTGCTCGTCGTGGGCGGCAGCCTGGGCGCGAAGGTGCTGAACGACAGCGTGCCGGCCGCGCTGGCGCTGATCCCGGAAGGCTTGCGGCCGACGGTCACCCACCAGTCGGGCAAGAAGAACATCGATGCGCTGCGCGCCGCGTACGCGCAGGCGGGCGTGAAGGCCAACGTCGTCGACTTCATCGACGACATGGCGGCGGAATACGCGAACGCCGACCTCGTGATCTGCCGCGCCGGCGCGATCACGATCTCGGAACTGACGGCGGCCGGCGTCGCGAGCGTGCTCGTGCCGTTCGTCGCCAGCACGACGAGCCACCAGCGCGACAACGCGATCTGGATGGCTGGGCAGAAGGCGGCCGTGCACCTGCCGCAGGGCGAACTGAATCCGCAGCAGCTGGCGCAGCTGCTGCAAACCACCACGCGCGACGACTGCCTGGCGATGGCCGAGGCGGCGCAGGCGGTGGGGCGGCGCGACGCCAATGCGGCGATCGCGCGCGTACTTGAAGAACTGGCGAACGGCGGACAATGAAACACAAGATCAAACATATTCACTTCGTCGGCATCGGCGGCAGCGGCATGAGCGGCATCGCGGAAGTGCTGCTGAACCTCGGCTATAAGGTGTCGGGCTCGGACCTCGCGTCGAACGCGGCCAGCCAGCGCCTGCAGGGCCTCGGCGCGACCGTGCGCATCGGCCACGCGGCCGAGAACATCGCCGGCGCGGACGCCGTCGTCACGTCGACCGCCGTCAACGCAGCGAATCCGGAAGTCGTCGCCGCGCGCGCCGCCAAGGTGCCCATCGTCCCGCGCGCCATCATGCTCGGTGAGCTGATGCGCCTGAAGCGCGGCATCGCCATCGCCGGCACGCATGGCAAGACGACGACGACGAGCCTCGTCGCTTCCGTGCTCGCGCAGGGCGGCCTCGATCCGACGTTCGTCATCGGCGGCCGCCTGAACAGCGCCGGCGCGAATGCGAAGCTGGGCACCGGCGACTACATCGTCGCGGAAGCCGACGAGTCGGATGCATCGTTCCTGAACCTGTCGCCGATGATCGAGGTGATCACCAACATCGACGCCGACCACATGGAAACGTACGAGCACGACTTCGAAAAGTTGAAGGCGGCGTTCGTCAACTTCACGCACCGCCTGCCGTTCTACGGCCGCGCGATGATGTGCATCGACGATGCGAACGTGCGCTCCATCCTGCCGCAGGTGACCAAGCCGGTGACCACGTACGGCTTCTCGGAAGAGGCCGAAGTGCGCGCCTTGAACGCGCGCGCCGTCGGCATCCAGATGCATTTCACCGTGCGCCAGCAGGGCTATCCGGACACGGAGTTCGTGCTGAACCAGCCCGGCATGCACAACGTGCTGAACGCCTGCTCCGCGATCGCGATCGCGCGCGAGATCGGCGTGCCCGACGAGGCGACGGCCCATGGCCTGCGCGAATTCAACGGCGTGGGCCGGCGCTTCACGCGCTATGGCGAGATCGAACTGCCGCAGGGCGGCAGCTTCACCCTTGTCGACGACTACGGCCACCACCCGGTGGAAGCCCAGGTGACGCTGGCCGCCGCGCGCGCCGCGTACCCGGGCCGCCGCCTCGTGCTGGCGTTCCAGCCGCACCGCTATTCCCGCACCCGCGACCTGTTCGAGGACTTCGTGAAGGTGCTGGCCGCGCCGGACGTGCTGCTGCTGGCCGAGGTGTATCCGGCCGGCGAGGCGCCGATCGTGGCGGCGGACGGCCGCGCGCTCGCGCGTGCGCTGCGCGCGGGCGGCGAGGTCGAACCGGTTTTCGTGGAAGCGATCGCCGACATGCCGGCGACGATCCTCAAGGTGGCGCGCGACGGCGACGTCGTGCTCACCATGGGCGCCGGCTCCATCGGCGGCGTCCCCCATCAACTGACTTCGAATCAAAAGGTTGTATCGTGAGTATTTCTGAAACCGACGCAAAAGCCCTGGGCAAGGTCGGCGTGCTGTTCGGCGGCCGCTCCGCCGAGCGCGAGATTTCGCTGATCTCCGGCAGCGGCGTGCTGCAGGCGCTGCAATCGAAAGGCGTCGACGCGCACGCGTTCGACCCGGCCGAGCGCTCGCTGGCCGAACTGGCCGCGGAAAAATTCGACCGCGTGTTCATCGCGCTGCACGGCCGCTACGGCGAGGACGGCACCCTGCAGGGCGCGCTGGAACTCCTCGGCATCCCGTACACGGGTAGCGGCGTGATGGCGTCCTCCGTTGGCATGGACAAGGTCACGACCAAGATCGTGTGGCTGGCGGCCGGCGTGCCGACGCCGCGCTACGTCACCATCGCCGCCGGCGCGAACGTCGACACGGACGCCATCGTGGCCGAACTGGGCCTGCCGCTGATCGTCAAGCCGCCGCTGGAAGGCTCCACGATCGGCATCACCAAGGTGACCGACGCGGCCGGCCTGCAGGCCGCCGTCGACCTGGCGCGCCAGTACGACAAGGTGGTGCTGGTGGAGCAGTTCATCCAGGGCCGCGAATTTTCCGTGCCGGTGCTGGGCAGCGGCGCCACCGCGCGCGCGCTGCCGATCGTGGAGATCGTCGCGCCCGAGGGCAATTACGACTACCAGAACAAGTACTTCACGGACGACACCAAGTACCACTGCCCGGCGCCGCTCGACGCGGCGACGACGGCCGCGATCCAGGCGCACGTGGTGAACGCCTACCGCGCGCTCGGCTGCGAAGGCTGGAGCCGCATCGACGTGCTGCTGCGCGAGTCGGACAACGAACCGTTCCTGCTGGAGGTGAACACGTCGCCGGGCATGACGACGCACTCGCTCGTGCCGATGGCGGCGCGCGCGGAAGGCACGAGCTATGAAGACCTGTGCGTGGATATCCTGCGCTCCGCCAGCCTGAAGGCCGGCCAGGTGAAGAAGGGATAAGGAAGCAAAGATGTGGCATGACGTGCGAGCCCTGAACGCAACCGCCAGCGCGCTCACCGCGCTGGCGGTGCTCGCGTGCGTGGCGTCGGGAGTGTGGTGGCTGTCGCAGCGCCCGATGTTCACGTTGCGCGCGGTGCGGGTCGAGAGCATGTACGGGCTGGACCTGCAGCACGTGAACGAGCTGACGGTGCGTAACGGGGTGCTCGGAAAGATCAGCGGTAACTTCTTCACGACCGACCTCGAACAGGTGCGCACCACCTTCGAGGCCGTGCCGTGGGTGCGCAAGGCCAGCGTGCGCCGCGAGTGGCCGAACCAGCTGATCGTGCAGGTGGAAGAGCACGAGGCGCTGGGCACGTGGGGCGAGGACGGCAAGCTGTTGTCCGTGAAGGGCGACGTGTTCACTGCCAACCTGGCCGAGGCCGACGAGGACCACGCATTGCCTGCGTTCGAGGGTCCCGCCGGCAGCGAGAAGGAAGTGCTGACGCGCTTCGCGGAACTGCGCGGCTGGTTCGCGCCGATCCGCCTGACGCCGGAGTCGATCAGCCTGTCGAACCGCTACGCCTGGACGGTGAGGCTGAACAACGGCATGAGCGTGGAGCTGGGACGCGAGAAGGACAAGGACACGATGCACTCGCGCGTGCAGCGGCTGGTAAGCATTTACCCCCAGCTGGTGGCTAGACTGCAGGAAGGGCGCATCGATACGATCGACATGCGCTATCCGAACGGTCTCGCATTGTCCTCGGCGGCATTGACCGTGCCGGCGGATGCGACCAAGCCCGTGAAGGCGGCGGTGAAGAAGAAAACGAACACCAAAACAACAAAGCAGATCTAATTTAAGCAGGCGACAGCAAACATGACAAAAGACGCGAAGAACCTGATCGTCGGCCTCGACATCGGTACCTCGAAGGTGGTGGCGGTAGTGGCCGAAGTGATGGCCGATGGGCGCCACGAGGTGATCGGACTGGGCCAGCACGAGTCCAAGGGTTTGAAGAAGGGCGTTGTCGTCAACATCGAAGCGACCGTCGAATCCATCCAGCGCGCGCTCGAGGAAGCCGAGCTGATGGCCGACTGCAAGATCCGCAACGTGTACGCGGGGATCGCCGGCAGCCATATCCGCTCGTTCAACTCGAGCGGCATGGTCGCCATCAAGGACAAGGAAGTGACGGCCACGGACGTGGCGCGCGTGATCGAGACGGCGAAGGCCGTGAACATCCCGACCGACCAGCAACTGCTGCACACGGTGCCGCAGGAGTTCATCGTTGACAGCCAGGAAGACGTGCGCGAGCCGATCGGC
>JBJMVU010000024.1:0-23317 GCA_045810485.1 Massilia sp.
TACACGGTCCAGAAGATGATGTCGGGCCTCCTCGACGCCCATGCCTATGTCGGCAACAAGCAGGCGCTCGACGTGGCCACGAGGATGGCCGACTACTTTGGGAAACGACTCGCGACGCTTGATGCCGCGCAGATTGACAGGATGTTCCGCACGGACGACAGCGGCAATCCACAAAACGAATTTGGTGCGATGAGTGACGTTCTGACGGAACTTTTCAAAATCGACAAGGATCCCCGGCACCTCGAAGCCGCCCGCATGTTCAATCGCGCATGGTTTGTCGCTCCGCTTGCCGAGGGCGAGGATAAGCTGGGCGGCTTGCACGCCAATACGCACATTGCGCAAGCAGTGGGCTTGGCCAACTCCGCGAACGTCGATGGCGACCCAGTGGAACTGAAGGCGTCGGAGAACTTCTGGCGGCTGGTCGTGCACAGGCATTCGTTCGCCAACGGAGGCACTTCCGTTAACGAATGGTTCGACCAACCCGGCGCGGAGGTCGGCCCGTCAATCGATCATCAGAAGGTATTGCCCCCGACGACCGCCGAAACGTGTAACACCCACAACATGCTCAAGCTTACCGCCCGGCTGTTCGAGCGCAACCCGCGTGTGGAGCTTGCCGACTACTACGAGCGTGCGTTGTACAACCACGTGCTGGCGTCGGTGGCGCCCGACTCGGGCGCCATGACTTACTTCACGCCGTTCCATGGGGACTTTCGCACCTATCTCAACGGCAGCTTTTGCTGCACTGGCTCCGGTATCGAAAACACCGCACGCTACAACGAAGGCATTTATTTCCACAAGAATGATTCGCTCTGGGTGAACCTGTATATCCCGTCCGAACTCAGCTGGCGAGAAACCGGGATGTCATTGCGGCAGCAAGGGGATATCACGCGCCGGGACCCGGTGCGCTTTACGGTCGTCAAACCTGGAGCCGGCGCCGTCACGCTCAATCTGCGCATCCCCGCGTGGGTCGCCAAACCGGTGACAGTCACGATCAACGGGAAGCCGCACGGTGTGGACGCAAAGCCCGCAAGCTATATCTCGTTGAGGCGGCAGTGGAAAGCCGGTGACGTGATCGACCTTGCACTTCCGGCGGGGCTGCGCCTGGAGCCAGCCAGGGACGCCTCCTCGATGGTCTCCATATTCCATGGTCCCGTATTGCTGGCCGGAGAACTTGGCAAGGACAATATGCCTGGTAGCGACGTGGGCGACAAGGATGCCTACCTGAAGATCGCGGCGGCGCCGGTTCCCGATATCGTCAGCGCGTCCCGTAATCCCGCCGATTGGCTCGCGCCACTCCCCGGCGATCCGTCTGCGTTCAAGATCAAGGACGCCGGTCCGGCAAACGGCATCGTCGTTCGGCCGTTATTTGACCTGCACCATCAACGCTATTCCGTGTATTGGCGCCTTCGCAAAAACACATTCCGTGACCGCGCATAGTTGGCACGTGGGACGGCGCCCGCCCCCCACCTGCTGTGCGCTGCGATCCAGCTCGGCCAGGCGGGCGGGTAAACGAATTAACGCGAACACAGCCGATCAGTATGGCCCGACGCCCGGCGCCGTCACATTGAAATAATCGGCTTCGAGGTACGACGGCTGCGTGCGCGCCCGCGCGCCCACGCTGAACAGGCCCACCTGCGCGCCCACCCACGTGCCGCGCGTGACCGGGAACGCGTCGCCGGCCGGCTTGAACGCGTGGCCGTCCACGCTGTACGAGAAATTGACGAAGCCGTTCTCGTTCATCTGCATGCGCAGGGTCAGGTCATCCGGCGCGTCCGCGAGAACGACCGTGGACTCTTCGCGGCAGCGCGGCCCGAACGGCCCGCACGCGGTGCGCACCAGCGCCGTCTTGCCGCCGCTGCGGCGCAGGCCCACCCAGGCGTACTGCATCGCATTGACGATCAGGCCCGCGCGGTCGCCGTCGACGGCACCCGCCAGGCGCACGCGGGTCTCGACGATGAAGTGCGACGCGGGCGCCTTCTGCGTGAGGATCGCGCCCGCCGCGCGCACGAAGCCCTCCGTTTCCGGCATGACCGCCTCCGGCACGACCTGCGTGGTCAGGCGCAGGTGGCCGGGGTGGTCCGTCAGCGAATACCAGCCGGGCGCCGGATTCGCGCCCCATTGCCATTGCGGGCCGAGCGCCGGACCGTCGAAGGCGTCGCTCGTCGCCGGCGCGGCCGGGCCGTAGCCCTGCACCGGTTTCGTGTAGGTGATCACGGGTTCGCCGACACCAGGCGTTCGTCCCGGCGCACCGATGACCGGCCAGCCGTCCTGCCAGCGCATCGGCTGCAGGTGCACGACGCGGCCATACGCGCCCTTGTCCTGGAAGTGCACGAACCAATCCTTGCCGTCCGGCGCATCGACCCAGGCGCCCTGGTGCGGGCCGTTGATCGGCGTGTCGCCCTGGTCCATCACGCGGCGCGCTTCGTACGGGCCGTCGATGGCGCGCGAGCGGAACACGGCCTGCCAGCCCATCTCCACGCCGCCCGCCGGCGCGAACACGTAGTAGTACCCGTTCGCCTTGTACAGCTTCGGCCCTTCGACCGTGTGGTAGCCGGGGTAGCGGCTGCCGTCGATGACGATCTTGCCGGCGTCGTCCAGCATGCGCGTGGCCTGCGTGTCCATGCGGCGCAAGGTCAGCACGTTGTTGATGCCGGACCGGCTCTTCGCCCACGCGTGCAGCAGGTAAGCGCTGCCGTCGTCGTCCCACAGCGGCGCGGGGTCGATGATGCCGCGCCCGGCCAGCAGCAGCCGCGGCGCCGTCCACGGCCCGGCGAAATGCTCGGCCGTCGTGACGTACACGCCGTAGTCCGGATCGGGATAGAAGATCCAGAAGCGGCCGTCGTGCCAGCGCAGCGTCGGCGCCCACACACCCTTGCCGTATTGCGGGCGGTCGAACACGGCGGCGGGTTCCAGGCGGGGCAGGGCGTGGCCGACGAGCGTCCAGTTCACGAGGTCCGGCGACTCCAGCAGCGGCAGGCCCGGCACGTTGTTGAAGCTGGACGCCGTCATGTAGAACCTGTCGCCTACGCGGATCACGTCCGGATCCGAATAATCGGCGTGCAGCACGGGATTGCGGTAGCGGCCGTCGCCGATGTCGGCGACCCATGGCGCCGTGGCGAGGTCCGCGCGCGCTTGGGCAGGCGCGGCCACGGTACGGCAACCCGCGACGGACGCCGCGGCGACGAGGACGGCAATGAGGCGAGAAACGGGCACGACAGTCTCCTTGATCATTCGGTGAGGCTTGGGGTTGTTATCGATCTCATGGTAGCATTGTTGAATTAGTGCAATCAAGGCCAACCAGGTCGCATAAGCAACGGGCACGATCGATTGTCGGAAGTGGCGTTTCCGCTGGCCCGGCGGTATTATGTGATATGGAATGCACTATTTGAAATCGATAACAAAGCCAGGCCATCAGACTACAGGACAATAATTCAATGGGTAGTGAAACCAAGCAGGGCGACCGCCCGGGCGGCGGCGCGACCGTCTGGGACGTCGCGCAAAAGGCCGGCGTCTCCGCGATGACCGTGTCGCGCGTCATCAACGGCAACGCCAGCGTCAGCGACAAGACGCGGGAAAAGGTCACCCGCGCCATCCAGGAACTGAACTACCAGGTCAACGTGGCGGCGCGCGCGGCGCGCATCGGCACCCTGCGTGTCGGCCTGTTGTACAGCAATCCCAGCGCCGCGTTCCTCAGCGCCTTCCTCGTCGGGGCCCTCGGCGAATGCAGCCAGACGGGCGCCCACCTGATCCTCGAGAACTGCGACAGCCTGCGCAGCCAGCGCAAGGCGATCGACCGCCTGATCGCCGACGGCGCCGACGGCATCCTCGTGCCGCCGCCGCTGTGCGACTCCAAGGCCGCGCTCAAGCAGCTGTCCGAGATGGGCATTCCCTCCGTCGCGGTGGCCACGGCGAAGCCGTCGCCGCAGATGTCGGCCGTGCGCATCGACGACTACGAGGGCGCGCTGACGATGACGAAACACCTGCTGGCCCTCGGCCACACGGACATCGGCTTCATCAAGGGCGACCCGGAACACACGCCGGCCCAGCTGCGCTACCAGGCGTTCATCGACGCCATGCGCGAGGCCGGCCACAACGTGCCCGCCGAGCGGGTGGCGCAGGGCATGTTCACGTACCGTTCCGGCCTGCTGGCGGCGCGCGAGCTGCTGGCCCACCCGACCCGGCCGACGGCGATCTTCGCCAGTAACGACGACATGGCGGCGGCCGTCATCGCCGTCGCGCACGGCCTGCACCTGCAGGTGCCGGACGACATCGCCGTCTGCGGCTTCGACGACACGCCCGTCGCGACGACCGTGTGGCCGGAGCTGACGACGGTCCACCAGCCGATCACGGAAATGGCGCGCAACGCCGTCGCCCTGCTGGTGGAGCACATTCGCGCACGCCGCGCCGGCCAGTCGTACATGCCGCAGCACCGGTTGATGCCGTTCACGCTGGTCGAACGCGAATCGACGGAAGCGCACGACTGATCACCCGCCTTTTTCTACCAGTACGGGCGCCACGTGCGGGTGATTCGCACGAGCGCCTCCAGGTAAAAATAATCCCCCCAGATGCACGCTTCGTCCACGCCGACGCCGTTCGGCTTGTGGTACACGCCGTGCGTCAGCAGGCCGGCGCCCGGCATGCCGCTCGTGTCGGCATAATCGCCGGCGAGGGTGCGCACCATGCCGGCCGCCGCGCGTTCGTACGTCGACCGCAGCGGGTCGGCCAGCGGCAGGTTGCGCGCCAGTTCCAGCAGGCCGCACGCGGCGATCGCGGCGCCCGAACTGTCGCGCGGCTCCGGCCCCGACGTGAACACGAGATCCCAGTAGCAGATGCCGTCCGCCGGCAGCCGGTTCAGGTAGTAGTTGGCCAGCACCTTCGCCAGGTCGACGAGGCGGCCGTCGCCGTTGTGGCGGTAGACGAGCGGGAACCCCGAGATGCCCCAGGCCTGGCCGCGCGCCCAGCACGAATCGTCCGCGAAGCCCTGGTGCGTCCTGCCGTGCAGCGGCGCGCCGCTGGCCGGATCGAAGAAGAAGGTGTGGAACGTGGAACCGTCGGGACGCACGATGTGGCGCGCCGCCGCTTCGATATGGCGGTCGGCCGCCGCGCGGAACGCCGGGTCGCCCGTGAAGTCGCTGGCCCAGTACAGCAGTGGCAGGTTCAGGTTGCAGTCGATGATCATGCGGCCGCGCTGGGCCGGGTCGGACAGTTCGCCCCACGCCTGGATGATGCCGGCGCCGGGCAGGTAGCGCTCCAGCAGCAGGCGCGCGGCGCCGAGCGCCGCCTCGGCCGCGAGCGGATCGCCCGTCAGTTGATGGCCGGCCACGCACGAGAGGCTGTACAGGAACCCGAGGTCGTGGTGGTTGACGTTGATGCGGTCGCGCTGGCGCGCATGGAAGCTCGCCACGTGGCGCAGGGCGCAATCGCGGTAGCGCGCGGCGCCCGTCAGTTCGTACGCCAGCCACAGCATGCCGGTCCAGAAACCGTTCGTCCATTCCGTGTTGTCCATCGCCTGGTAGACGCCGCCCTGCGACGACGGCATCGGGAAGGCGTCGCCGAAGTGTGCCAGGTTGCGGTCGACGGTCTCCAGTGCACGCGCGATCGCGCGATCGATGGCGGCCTTGTCGACGCCTTCGTGCCAGTGGGCCGGCAGGGCGCCGGTGTTCAGGGGCTCGAGTGCGGCAGCGTTCAGGGGTGGGGTCATGCTAGCTCCTTCAGGATTCATTTTGCGGGTTCGGCCAGCGGCGCGGCCCGCTCCGCAGCCGTCTCCGCGGGCGTGGGCAGCAGGAAGACGGCGGACAGGACGAGGAAGACGAGGCCCAGGCCCGCCAGCGTCAGGTAGGTGGCCGGGAAACCGATGCGGTCGTAGCCGATGCCGGCCAGCGGCGACAGCGCGAAGATGCCGATCGAGTGGCCGAAACTCACGCCGACCATGTAGACGGTCGAGGCGAAGCGGTTGTCGAAGTGGCGCGCGATGTAGCGGAACAGGGAGACGGCGAGGATCGGTAGTTCCGCCGAATGCAGCAGCTTCATCGCCGAGATCGTGAGCGGGCCGACGGCGAGGCCGGAGCCGGCGATCCGCACCAGCATGATGGAGCCGGCCAGCAGCAGCCCGTTCTTCGCGCCGATACGGCGCACGAGCAGCGGCGCGAGGAACAGGCCGCCCGCTTCCAGGAAGATCTGGGCCGAATTCAGGTAGCCGAACATCGCGACGCCGGTCTTCGGGTCGGGGAACAGCGAGGCGAAATACCGCGAGAACTGCTGGTCGAACACGAGATACAGGTTTGTCACGCCCAGCACGAACACCATGAAGCGCCAGAAGCCCGGCATGCGCAGCAGCGCGAAGGCCTCGGCGACGCGCACGCCCCCCTTGACTTGTACGCCGTCCTTGCCGCGCACGCCCGCTTCTGCCTGACCGCCGCGCGTTGCGGCTGTCAGGGCCAGGAGCACGAGCATCGCGCCGCCCGCCACGGACGCCAGGGCGAAGTTGATGCCCGGGTCGACGTTGTAGATCCGGCCGCTGAACGCGGCGGCGCTGGCGAAGCCCAGCGACCCCCACAGTCTCACGCGGCTGTATTCGAAACCGTCGCGCCGGCCGATGCGGTCGACATACGATTCAATGGCGTAGCTGCCGGCATTGAACGTGATGCCGAGGTACAGGCCGCCCACGGCGGCGCCGAGCAGGATATTCGCCTTCAGCAGCGGCGCGTAGAGGAACGGGAAGAACAGGCCGGACAGCGCGACGAGCGCCGCGACCGTCCACAGGATGTTGCGGCGGGTGCCGACACGGTCCGACACGAAGCCGTAGATCGGCTGCGAGCACATGGCGGCGAAGGCGTTGGCCGAGAAGACGATCCCGGCCTCGGTGCCCGACAGCTTGAGCGTCTGCCCCAGCCACACCGCGAGCAGCGAAATGCTCATCGCCTGGGCGAAAAAGTAAATGTAGACGAATCCGCACAGGAAGCGGAATTGCGATGCGCGCGTGGCCATGGGTGTCTCCCCGTTATCGTTCTGATGGACTGCCGAAATACTGTTTGCCGGACGGCGGGAAGTCAAGGGCGGCATTCATTCCCAGGCCTCCTTGCGCCGCACGGCGATGGCGTCCGCCAGCGCCAGCACGTCGGCGAGCGCCGGCGGCTGCGCACCGGCCACCTTGCAGGCGGCGGTGCCGGCGGCGACGGCGACGCGCAAATGGCTGCCGCCGGCCCGCTCCGGCCATGTCATGAGGCTGTAGAGCAGGGCGCCGATGCTGGCGTCGCCCGCGCCGACCGTGTCCATGACGTCCACTTGGGGCGCGGCCGCGCTCCAGGCACCGTCGGGCCGCACGAGGTGGGCGCCGTCGCCGCCGCGCGTGAACAGGTACGTCGCCGCCGGGTTCATGGCGCGCAGCGCCGCGAAGGCGGCGCCGGTGTCGTCGTGGCGGAACAGGCCGCGCAGATCTTCGTCCGACACCTTGACGACGTCCGCCAGGCCGACCATCGCGCGCAACGTGGCGTCATAGCCGTCGTCCATCAGTGCGCGGAAGTTCGGGTCGTAGCTGATCTTCGTGCCGCGCAGTTTGAGATCGCGCGCCAGCGCCACGAGCGTGCCGGCGAGCGGGTCGCGCGCGAGGCTGATGCCGCCGAAGTGGACCCACGCGGCGCTCTCCTGCCAGCCCACCGGCAGCCGGTCGGGGTCGAAGTGCAGGTCGGCGCTGTCGGCGCCGACGAAGAAGTAGCGCGGCGGGTGGCGTTCGTGCACGACGGCGAGCAGCGGCGGTCGGTCGACCTGTTGCAGGAAGCGGTCGTCCAGGCCGGCGGCCCCGTTGGCGGCGGCCAGTTCCGCGCCGAACACGTCGCGGCTGACGGCGCCCGCGAACGCGCTCGGGATGCCGAGCCGGGCGACGACGCGCGCCACGTTCCACGTCGAGCCGCCGGTCTGGCTCGTCCACGTGCCGGGGCCCGTCGTGAGCAGGTCCGTCAGGGCCTCGCCGGCCGCGACGAAGCGGGGCAGCGCGGTGTTCATGCCGTCTCCAGCGCGTGCAGCACGTCGTAGCAGGCGCCCATCGTGTGGTAATCCGTCTTGCCGGCCGGGCTTTTTTCGTCGGTCAGCTTGCGGTTGTCCGGGCCGAGGATACGGTACCACGCGCCGTGGTCGTGGTCGACGAAGTGCGCCCAGCTGTACGCCCAGATCCGGTCGTACCAGTCCCAGTAGGCCGGATTCCCGGTGCGCACGGCGAGCAGCGCGGCGGCCGCGAAGCTTTCGGCCTGGACCCAGAAATACTTGTCGCCGTCGCAGATGGTGTTGTCCGGCGCGAAGCCGTAGCAGATGCCGCCGTGCTCCGCGTCCCACGCGCGCAGCAGCGCGGCGTCGAACAGCTGGACGGCGCGGGGCGCGAGCCACTCGGCGTCGCCGGCGAGGTGCGCGCGGTGGCGTTCCAGCAGCAGGAGCAGTTTCGCCCATTCGGTCAGGTGGCCGGGCTGGTAGCCCCAGGGACGGAAGATGTTCGTCTTGTCGTCGCGGTTGTAGTCCCAGTCCACCGACCAGTCGGCGCGGTAGTGCTCCCACACCAGGCCGCCGGCGAGCAGCGCCTGGCGCTGCGTGATGTGGCGGGCCAGCGTCTCGGCGCGCTGCAGGTAGCGGACCTCGCCCGTCGCCTCGAACGCCGCGAGCAGCGCTTCGCACGAGTGCATGTTGGCGTTCTGGCCGCGGTACGTGTCCAGCACGGACCAGTCGGCGCTGGCCTGGTCGGCGTACAGGCCGTGCTCCGGTTCCCAGAAGCGCGCTTCCATCAGGTCCCAGGTTTCGGCGATGTAGCCGCGCGCTTCCTGCACGCCGGCCCGCAGGGCGTGCGCATACGCCAGCATGACGAACGCGAGGCCGTAGCAGTGGTTGTCGCCGTCGAGGACTTCCTTGCGCGCCCCGTCCCACGCCAGCTGCCAGGCGTAGCCGCCCGTGCGCGGGTCGCGGTGGACGTCGCGCAGGAACGCGACGCCATGGCGCACGGCCGCGAGATAGTCGTGGTCGTGGACGTGCCGGTACGCCATCGCGTAATTGAAGACGAAACGCGTGCTGCTGACGAGGTGGCGGGTCGTGCGGTCGTACACCGTGCCGTCGTCGCGGAAGAAATGATAAAAGCCGCCGCTCGGGTCGATGCAGCGCGGGTGGTAGAAGCGCATCGTGTGGGCGATGTGGTCGAGCAGGAAGCCGGGAGAGCGGAAGTCGGGGACCATGGCGCGGTTCTCTATCGGTTGGTTGAAAGGGACGGTTGGGGCCAGGCGGCGATGCGGTAGCGGGTTTCCCACGGCGCGTCGGGCGTGATGGCGATCCCGAGCCGGTCGGCCAGCGGATGACCCGCCGGCGCCGTCGCGACGCGGCCCAGGTCGAACAGGCTGTTCACGGGTTCGGCGCCCAGCGCCAGGTGGCTGCTCATCCAGGGGAAGTGGATGCGGCCGCCGTTGCTCACCCAGAGCAGCAGGTCGGGCAGCTGCGCCGTGTCCCACCACAGGCCGACGCAGGCGTCGTAGTCGAGGTAGTGCAGCGCGAACGGCGGTGCACCGTCGGTGGCGCCGACCGCCCGCACCTGCAGCAGCTCCTCGGTCGGCGCGGCGAACGGCAGGTGCGCGAGGTCGACGGGGCCGTCGACGCCGGCCAGGCTGTCCAGCGATGCCGAGCGGGTGTCGGTCAGGAGCCGCGACACCGCGCCCGCCGGCTGGGCCGGATAGCTGTGGATGCCGTCGTTCGTGCCGAGCACGATGCGCACCCGTCCCGGCGCCGGCGGCAGCCGGAACGTCGGATGCAGGCCGGCCGGCACGCGCGCCGGCCGGCGGGCCCATACGCGGAGCAGGATGTCGACGGCCGGGGCGTTCGGATCGGCCGCGATCACGCGCTCGATGTGTTCGACCGGCGAGCTGGGTGGATAATCGATGGCCAGGTGGATGCGCTGTTCATCCGCGGACACGCAGCGCCAGTGATGGTTGGCCGCGTAGCCGTGGTTCCACGCATCCTCGGGCATGCGGGTGCGCCAGCCGGCGGGCAGGCCCTGCGGCGCTTCCGTGCAGCCGAACGGCAGGCACGGCCACTCGCCGCGCAGGCGGCGCATGATGCCGGGCAGGCTGCCGGAGCGCGTCATGCCGGCCCACGGGGCCACGTGCATGATCTCCAGTTCGCGCTCGTCGCCGATGCGCAGGCTTAATGGACCGAGCATCGCGCCGAGCGATTGCACGTCGGCGCTGCCGTGGTCCCACGCGAGACGCCAGCTGCCGGTCATGCGGAGGCTCCGGTGTGCGCGATGCTGAAGTCGCCCGTGATCGCATGTTTCATGGCGGCGGCGGCCAGCGCGAATCCGGCCACGTCCGCCGGCGCCATGCCGGACTGCAGCCCGTGCAGCACGCCGGCCGCGAAGGCGTCGCCCGTCCCGATGCGGTCGACGATGCCGGACAGCCGGTAGCTCCCGCCCGTCACGGCTTTGGTGCGCGTGTGCAGGACGGCCGACAGCTCGTGCTCGTCCGTCCCGTGCCGCACGCGGCGGGTCCACGCCAGCAGCGACAGATGCGGGAACGCGGCGAAAGCGGCCCGCGCCGCGTCCTGTTCGCGCGCGGGATCCGCCAGTTCGGGGCGATCGAGCGCGAGGGCGATGTCGCCCGGGCCGGCGAACAGCACGTCGGCGATGCGCATGGCGTCGCGCAGCGGCGCCTGCGCCGTGCCGTCGAACGCGACGCGCACGCCCGCGGCCCGGGCCGTTCGCATCGCCGCGAGCACGGCCCGGGCGGGACTGTCGCCGGCGCCCGGCGCGATGCCGGACACGTGCAGCCACCCGGCGCCGTCCAGCAGCGCGGGCCAGTCGTACGACGCCGGATCGGCCAGCGCGTGCGCGGAGCCGGCGCGGTCGTAGATGATGTCGGACGGATGCAGGGCGGTGCCCGGCGTGATGAAGTACAGGCCCATGCGGCCGGGGCGCAGCTGGACGCCGGATGTGTCGATGCCGTGGGCGCGCAGGCTGTCGAGCGCGGCGCGGCCGAGGGAGTTGTCCGGCAGGACGCTGACCATCGCGGCGCGGTGGCCCAGCAGCGCGAGCGCGACCGCGACGTTCGCTTCCGCGCCGCCGCTGCAGGCGTCCAGCGCGGGCGCCTGCAGCGGCATCCGGCCCGGCGCCGCGGCGAGGCGCAGCAGGATCTCGCCGAAGCAGACGATGCGGCCCGCCATCTCGGGACGGGCGCTCATCGGGCGAGCCAGCCGCCGTCGACCGGCAGGACGATGCCGTGGACGTAGTCGCTGGCGCGGCTGGCCAGGAACACGGCGGCGCCGGCCAGGTCGCCCGGCTGCCCCCAGCGGCCGGCGGGAATGCGCGCGAGGATCGCGGGTTCGCGCACGGGGTCCGCGCGCAGGGCCGCCGTATTGTTGGTGTCGAAGTAGCCGGGCGCGATGGCGTTGACGTTGATGCCTTGCGCGGCCCATTCGTTGGCCAGCGCCCGCGTCAGCCCCGCGACGGCGCTCTTGCTCGCGGCGTAGGCCGGCACGCGGACGCCGCCCTGGAACGACAGCAGCGAGGCGATGTTGACGATCTTGCCGCCGCCCTGCGCCGCCATGTGGCGCGCCGCGGCCTGGGACAGGAAGAACACGGATTTCAGATTGGTGTCGATGACGGCGTCCCAGTCGGCCTCGTCGACGTCGACGCTGTCGGCGCGGCGGATGATGCCGGCATTGTTGACGACGATGTCGAGCCGGCCGTTGAGGCCGATGGCGGCCGCGACGACGTCGCGCACGGGCGCCGTGGACGACAGGTCCGCCTGCACGTCGAGGAAGCGGCGGCCGAGCGCGCGCACCTGGTCGCCCGTGGCGTCGGCGGGGGTGCGGCCGGCCGCGACGATATCCGCGCCCGCCGCGGCAAGCGCGATGGCGATGCCCTGGCCGAGGCCCGTGTTGGCGCCGGTGACGAGCGCCGTGCGGCCGGCGAGGTTGAACAGGTCGAGCATGGAATCCCCTTATTTGAGCTGGCAGATGTCGAGGACCTTCATGTCCGTGTAGTCCAGGTTCTCGCCGCCCATCGCCCAGATGAAGGCATAGTTCGCGGTGCCGGACCCCATGTGGATCGACCACGGCGGCGACACGACGGCCTGCTCGTTGGCGACGACGATGTGGCGCGCGGAATCGGGCGCGCCCATGAAGTGGAACACGCGCTGGTCGTCCCGCAGGTCGAAATAGAAATACACCTCGGAGCGGCGCTCGTGCACGTGCGGCGGCATCGTGTTCCAGACGCTGCCCGTCCTGAGGATCGTCAGGCCCAGCAGCAGCTGCGCCGACTTGCACACGCCCGGGATGACGTATTGGTAGATCGTGCGTTCGTTCGACGTTTCCGGGCTGCCGCGCTCCAGCGGGATCGCCTGCGCGTGCGTGATCTTGACCAGCTCATGGCGCACGTGGGCGGGTGTCGACGCGAGGTAGAAGCGGGCCGGGTTGGCCGCGTCCAGCGATTCGAACACGACGTCGGCGCTGCCCATCGGGACGTACAGGCCGTCGCGCGGTGCGAGCTCGAACGGCTGGCCGTCGACGGTGACACGGCCCGCGCCGCCGGCCAAGTTGATGATGCCCAGCTCGCGCCGCGCGAGGAACGGCTGGCCGGCGGCGGAGGCGGGCTCCGTGTGTGCGGGCAGGGCCACCGGGCCGGCGACGGGCGCGGCGCCGCCGATGACGAAGCGCTCGTCGTGGCAGTAGTTCAGCGTTACGGCGCCCGGCGCGAACATCCGGTCGATCAGGTAGCGCTGGCGCAGCTGCTCGTTGCTGGCGCCGACCATCATGTCGGGGTGGGTGGCGTAATACGTCTTTTCGAACACGTTTGTCTCCTCGGTCTCCGCACGTCGATCGGCGGTTGGCGGTTATCGATAACAATCATATCAGGGTATTTCGAAAAGTAAAACCCCGCGGCGGGCGCGCCGGCACAAAAAAAATGGCCCGCCCCGAAGAGGTCGGAGTGGGCCGAATACGGGCCTGGAACGTACCCGCAAGGAGATCGCCATACCGACATGAACCGGCCATGCCCGAGTGTACAGCGAACGTTAACGATAACAAAAGTTGCCGATCCGATCAACAGGTTTCGATCCCGATCCGATTCGACGTCCTGGAACCGGATTTGTGGTCGATACAACAATGTCGGTAACGATAACAAAATCTCATCCAGGTTGTTGTTCTCGTGATACGATCGGCGCGCTATCGATAACACAACAGTCGGGAAGGAGGCAGCGTCATCGGTGGCATCCAACGATCTGGTTAGCAAAACATATAAGGACAATCATGTATAACCATTCGCATCAGAGGTGGAATGCGTTGCGCGGCAACGCGAACGGGAAGATGGTGGCATTGGCACTGGCGTCCGCGCTCGTGCTCGTGGGGAGCGGCGCCAGGGCCGTGACCTTCGTCGCCACGCCGATGGCGCAGCCGGTGACGAGCGGCACCGGCTTCCGCCATCCGGGACTCGGCTTCACGCCGGAACAGCTGGAGTACCTGCGCCAGCAGATCCGTGCCGACGTCGAGCCCTACAAGTCGTACTACAACGTGCTCGCGAACGTGTGCTGCAACTACGCGAACATCAACCTGCAGCCCACGAACCGCGACGCCACGAAGGTCGACACGCCGAACACGCCGAACTACAACGGCTCGACGGCGCAGACCCGCATGATCAACGACTCGCAGGGCGCGTTGACGCAGGCGATCCTGTACTACGTCACGGGCCGCAACGAGTACCGGCGCAACGCGATGCGCATCCTGCGCACGTGGAGCAACATGAACCCGAACGGCTACGCCTATTTCCCGGACGCGCACATCCACAACGGCGTGCCGCTGTCGCGCATGCTGATGGCGGCCGAGATCATGCGCTACACGCCGGCGGACCCGACCTACGCCGACTATCCGCTCGCGTGGACCGACACCGACACGCAGAAGCTCAAGGACAACCTGGTCGATCCGATGGAACGCACCTTCTTTTCCAGTAACGAGCGGTTCAGGAACCAGCAGCAGTATTCGCTCGTCGGCCGCATGGCCGGCGCGATCTTCACGGACAACCGCGCCCGCTACGACGAGTCGGTCGAGTGGCTCACCGTGAACGCCACGTCGACGCGCCAGGACATCAACGGCGCCATCATGTCGGCGATCGCGCGCATCGACGCGGACAACCCGGTCAACAAGACCGGCCGGACGTTCTACGAGGTCGAGGAGATGTCGCGCGACGGCGCGCACGCGGGCGACAACGTCGACATCCTCGGCGGCCTGCTGCGCCTCGTGAACGCGCAGGGCACGAAGGTCGATCCGTTCACGGGCAAGCCGTCGGCCAGCGCCGACGCCGTCAGCGTGTACCGGTTCGGCGACAACCGCCTGCTGCGCGGCGCGAACGCCTACGCCGAGTGGATGCTCGGCTACGACACGCCGTGGGCCGACACGACCGGCGGCACGTCCGGCATCTCGTCGGCCTATCGCGGCCGCCTGTACGAGGTCGACGCGATCGCCGAGATCTACAACACCTACAGGTATGCGGAAGGCGTCGACGTCGACGCGGAAGCGCCGTACCTGGCCACGGCGGCGGCGCACGCGAACGGGCCGGCGATCCCGTGGGGCGCGGCGACGCCCAACAACAAGGACATGGGCCCGACAGCGATCTTCACCCTGCCGCAGGCGCTGGCCGGCGTGCCGCTGCCGGCCGCCACGGCGGGCATCCTGGAAACGGAGCGCAAATCGGTCTTCCTCGACGGCGACTGGACGCTGCGCACCGAGGGCGAACGCACGTTCGGCCATGCGGGCGTGACGCCGGCCGGCGCCACGATCGTGTTCCACGACGTGCAGTACGCGGACCGCTCGAAGTATGCGCCGGTCGGCATCATGGTCCGCACCAACGCGCCGGTGACGCTGTCCGCGAGCGCCAGCCGCGACGCCGGCCCGTGGTCGCTGATGACGGTGCCCGACACGCACGGCGCGTGGCGCTACATCGTGCCCGACACGGCGACGGCGGCCATCGGCGGCCGCTGGCTCGGCGACAACATCATGTTCTTCAAATTCGCGGGCCCCGAGGGCGCGACGGTGGATGTGGACTACGTGAACATGGCGGCGCCGACCCAATTGACGCCGCCGCGCTTCGCGCTGCCCGTGTTCCCCGTGACGGAGATCGTCGTGCAGGGGATGCCGTATCGCGCGAGCTACGCCGCGACGGATGCCAACACGGCCGACAGCGTCGCGTACGAGGCCGTGCGCCTGCCGGCCGGTGCGACGGTCGA
The DNA here is from genome assembly GCA_045810485.1 of Massilia sp. Lineage (GTDB taxonomy): Bacteria > Pseudomonadota > Gammaproteobacteria > Burkholderiales > Burkholderiaceae_D > Telluria. The sequence goes on from JBJMVU010000024.1 coordinate 15,237, forward strand.
CACGTCCAGCGGCGCGTTCGACTGGACGCCCACGCCGGCCCAGGTCGGGGTGCACGACATCGTCGTCGCCGCGACCGACGGCGTCGCGGTCAGCACCATGACGGCGCGCCTGGACGTGCAGCCGGACCGCGCGTCCGCATTCCAGGCCGCGCTCGACGGCTACGATCCATCCGCCGCCTACACGACGCCGTCGCTGGCCACGTTCAAGGCGGAGCTGGCGCCGCTGCGGCAGCAGATGGGCGCCGTGGCCGACGCCGATTTCCCCGCGCTGCTGAAGGCCGTGCAGGCGTCCGTGCGCAAGCTCGAGCTGGTCAATCCGCGCGTCGCGTCCGACGGGAGCCTCGACTGGAGCAGGAACATGGTGGCGACGATCGGCTTCGGCGCGGACCGTCCGGCCCTGCTCGTCGACAATAACTACAACAGTTATTCGGGCGACCTGCGTGCGCCGATCACCATCGACTTCGGCGAGAACTACCGCGTCGCGGTCGGCGGCTTCGGCATCCAGGCCCGCTACATGTTCGGCAACCGCTCGCAGGGGGCGAACGTGTACGGGTCCAATGACAACGTCAACTGGACCCTGCTGACCAGCCGCGAGACGACGGACACGAGCGGCCACAACTTCGAGATGGAAGTCATCCCCGTGCTGCCCGGCCTGGAAACGCAGCAGTACCGCTACTTCATGGCGCGGGTCGACCATCCGGGGCCGCCGACGGATCCGGCCTATCCGGGCATTTCGTCGTACGGCGAAATCCACTTCTACGGCACGCGCTACGACCTGCTGGCGCCCGTGGACGTGACGGGCAGCGTGAGGATTGCCCGTTCCGGCCTGACGATGAACCGCTTCACCCAGAAATACACGGGCACGGTGACGATCACGAACACGGGCGGCGCCGCGCTCAAGGGTCCGCTGCAGTTCACCCTCGGGGGCCTGCCGGGCGGCGTCACGCTCGACAACGCGACGGGCGTGAAGGACGGCGTGCCGTACGTCACGCTGGGCGAAGTCGAACTGGCGCCGGGCCGGACGGCGACCCTGACCACGACGTTCTCGAACCCGGCCAGGGCCGTGATCGCGTACACCCCACAACTCATCAGTGTCAAATACTAGGAGACCAACGATGCAAACCCTGAAACATCGCGCGGCCCGGCTGCTGGCCGCCACCTGGATGTGCTTGTGCGCCGGCGCGGCGCTCGCCGTACCGGTCCACCACGTCGACATCGACACGTCGGCGCTCGGCGCGGGCACGGCGTATCTCGGCATGACCTTCCTCGGCGTCGACGGCGCCACGCCCGCCAGCGCATCCGTCACGAACCTCGCCGGCGACCTGCTGGGTGTTCCAGTCGCAACGGGCGCCGTGACGGGCACCCCGCCGGGCGCGCTGACGTTCACGAGCGACGCGGGCGGCGGCGACTGGTTCCAGGCGATCCAGCTGGGCGGCCACGTCGGCTTCGACGTGAGCTTCCTGTTCGGCGCCGGCAACGACGGCAGCACGTTCAGCTGGTCGCTGTTCGACGACACGCACTACCTCGGCGTCGATGGCGACCTGGGCAGCATCGCCCTCCATCCGGACGCGGCGCTGGACGGGCGCCTGACCATCACGCCGGGCAATGCGTTCACGGCCGTGCGCGCGGTGCCTGAGCCGTCCACGCTGCTGCTGGTGGCGCTGGCCGGCTGTATGTTGATCGGGATGCGGCGCCGGGCCTGAGGTCGCCACGCTGGGCGCGCCGCCGGGCGGCATGCGGGGCGGCGCCTCCGCCGCTACCGTCCGCCGGCCTTGCCGCTGCTGCCGGCCGGCGTCGGCGGGCTGCCCAGCACCGTGCGCAGGGCGTCGGCCTGGGCGTTGGTTTCCGTGCTGTCGAGCGCCTGCAGCGCCGTCATCGGCTTGCCGTAATAGGCCTCGGTCAGGCGCTGGTTGTAGCGGACGTCGTTGACGCCCACGGTGGCCGCGTTGCCGAACAGCCCCTTGCTGCCCGACCACACGACCGCGTCGCCCGCCGTGGACCCCTGGGCCATGCGCGCGAAGTTGACGACGGTGAGGCCGGCGTCGGCGCTGAGCGAGAAGTTGTTACGGTTGCGAAAACTGTCGACGGCTTTCTGGTTCAGCAGCACGAGGGCGATCGGTCCGCCTTCGACGCCGGCCTGCAGTCCGACGCTGAGGCCGCCGATGTCGAAGAACACCGGGTTGGCCCAGGCGCCGTCCGCCCGCCTGACCATCAGCACGCCCGCGCCGCCGGCGCCGCCGACGCCGAGCGCGGCACGGCCGTACGTGGGCACGATGAAGACGCCGCGGGCACGGCCCAGCAGCGCGGGCATGCCGGTTTCGTTGCTCATCGTGTGCACGACGCCCACGGCGTCGCTGACGTGCTTGACCGCGGTCTGCTGGCGCCGCGTGGCACTGTCGCTGTCGGCGCCGCGGCCCGCCCGGGACGCCTGCGCGGTCGCGGCCGGCAGGGCGACAACGAGCATGAGCAGGGCGGCGGCGGGGAGCAGCGCTTGCCGCGGGACGGACCGGCGCCTTTCCCGGTGGGGCGGTGGCGTTAATGTGCCTTGGATCATGACGTTCTCCTCGGTTCGGCCGACCGGATCGGCGATGAAGGTGGAGGATAGGAGCGCACCCGGACACGGATTTGACATGTATCAGTCGTGCGCCGGTGCGTATCATGGAGCCATGTTCTATCAATTGCTCGCGGCTATGGTGCTGGCGTTGCACCTGGGCTTCATCCTGTTCGTCGTGGCCGGCGCGGCGCTCGTGGCGCGCTGGCGCGCTCTGCTGCCGCTGCACCTGGCCGCCGTCGCATGGGGCATCGCGATCGAGGCCGCCGGGGCGGCCTGTCCGCTGACCGGGCTCGAGAACCATCTGCGCCTGCTGGCCGGAAGGGCCGGCTATGCGGGCGGCTTCGTCGATCATTACCTTGTCGGGCTCATTTATCCGTCCGGTCTCACGCGCGACATGCAGTGGGGGCTGGCGGCGGCCGTGCTGGCGGCGAACGTCGCGCTGTACGCACGCATCGTGCTTGCACGGGACCCGCCGGCATGAGATCGTAGGGTGCCCTGACAGGAGAGCACATGCCAACAGCCATGAAGACACCCGGTCCCGACCATCCGATCACCATCGCGCCCGCGTCCCGGCGCGTGACGGTGCGCGCCGGCGGCGCCGTGATCGCCAGCAGCGAGCGGGCGCTCGCGCTGCGCGAAGCGGACTATCCTCCGGTGCTGTACATCCCGCGCGAGGACGTCGCCATGGAGCGCCTCCAGCGCACCGACAGGCAGACGCATTGTCCGTACAAGGGCGATTGCGCCTATTTCTCGATCACGGGTGCGGGCGCACGGGGCGAGAACGCGGTGTGGAGCTACGAAGCGCCATATCCGGCCGTGGCCGCGATCCGGGAACATCTGGCGTTCTATCCCGACCGCGTCGATGCGATCGAGACAAGCTGAATGTCGTTCGACGAATTCACGCTGACGGGACGCGCGCGCACGCACGTGCGGCAGTACGGACAGCCCCGGTTCGCGGCCCGGCCCGAGGTCGCCGCGGCCTTTCTCGCGATGCGCGCAGCGGCCGGGCGCGACGGCATCGACATGCTGCCGATCGCGTCGTGGCGCCCGTTCGAGGCCCAGGCGCGCAACTGGAACCGCAAGTTTTCCGGACAGGCGACGCTGTACGATTGCGGGGGGCGGCCGCGCGATTACGGCGCGCTGGCGCCGCCGGACGTCGTCCGTGCGATCCTCGGCTGGACCGGCCTGCCGGGCGCGACGCGGCGTCATTGGGGGACGGACATCGATGTGTTCGACCGCGCCGCGCAACCGCCCGGCTACCGCACGACGCTGCTGCCGGACGAGGCCGGACCGGACGGCGTGTACGCGCGGCTGCACGCCTGGCTCGACACGCACGCGGCGCGCTTCGGCTTCTTTCGCCCGTATCGCACGCGGCGCCGCGGCATGTGCCCGGAGCCGTGGCACCTGAGCCATGCGCCGTCGGCACAGGCGGCGCTGGCGGCCATCGACATCGACATGGTCGCGCGCGCGGTGCGGGGGGCGGACCTGCTCGGCCGCGAACTCGTGCTGGACATGTTGCCGGACATCTTTCGCGATCACGTGCTGGACGTGGACGGCCCGGCGCCGGCGGACGCGGGCGGCTAGCCGGCGATGCGGCCGAGACGGTGCACGCCGCCGGCGTCGGCGCGGTCGGCGCGCACGACCGGCGGCATCAGGTGCAGGGTGGTGCGGGCGAGCGCGTCCATGCGCACGCCGAGCGGACGCCGCATCGGGCCGGGTTCCAGGCGGGTGGCGAACATCCACAGGACAGGGTAGTCCAGCGTGGCGGGCACGACGACATTCAGGATCATCGCGAGTTGCCAATCGGCGCACTGGAGGTCGTCGATGGCGATGAGGAGCGGCTGGTTCGCCGCGCGGTACTGGACGAGCGCACACAGGGCTGCCGTCTGCAGCAGCTGGGTGGCGGGCAGCGGCCACTCCGGTGCGGCGGCGTCGACGAGACCGGCGCAGGCATCGGTGTGGACCGGCGACACGCCCAGCGCGGCGCAGCGGGCGCGCACGAGGTCGGCGAGCGGGGCGGCGCCCGCGTCCGCCTGCAGGCCGAGCAGGGCCAGCATCAGGCTTGCGGCCGTGTGCGTGAGGGGAACGCCGGCGCTGCCGCCGTCGAGCACGACGCAGCTGTAGCCACGTGCGCGGGCATCGCTCGCGCCGAAGGCGAGCAGGTGCGACTTGCCGGACCCGGCCGCGCCCTGCACGTCGATGAGCCGGCCGCGGCCGCCGGTGTGGACGGCGTCGATGACGGCCCGGCACTGCAGGCGTTCGACGTCCGACAGGTCCGGGACGGGGCGGGCCGGCGGCGCCTGGCGGGTCGGCTCCGCTTCGATCAGCGTCTCGACGCCGATGCCGTAGAACGCGGCCAGGTGGCGCACCGTGCGATAGGGGACGGGCTTGCCGGATTCGGCGCGCTTGATGGCGGCGCGGGCGAGGCACTGGCGCCGCTCCTGGAACCGCTGGGACAGCACCTCGCGTCCGCCGCGGCCCTGGCGCAGGGCTTTCAGGCTGTGCACGTCGAGCGTGACGCGGGCGTCAAAGGGCTGGATGGGCGAGGAAGCGAAGTTGAGTGTCATGGCAGTCCGGAGTTGGCGCCGCCCCGATGGCGGCGTTAGACATATTGCAAACCCCGTGCCATGGCGATAACCGGTGCGCAAGGCCTGCAGGAGACCGATTTCGGCCCCTCCGGGTGTTTCTACGTGTAAAATTGCCATGTTTTTTACATGTAAAGCGACAACGTTGACGTTCCGCGCATGCTCGACTCCACCGAATACACCCAGACTTTGCAGCTGTCTGCCCAGGGCATGCCCGGGCGGCCGCTGCTGGCGCTGACGATCGTCTGGCATCCCGATCCGGCGCGCATCGGCGAACAGTTCGTCGGCGATCCCGGCACGCTGGAAGTGAACCGTTACGCGCCGCTGTTCTATCGCCCGGGCCAGGCGGGCCTGCCGCTGGGCCACGGCACCATTTCGCGCGACCCCGTGCGGATCGTGCGCGAGCGCGACGGGGACGGCGTGGTGGTGCACCTGCCCGCGTCCCGCGTGCCGGTGGAGCTGAACGGCCGGGCCGCGACCGGCCAGGTGAGGTTCGACGCGGCCGACGTCGCGCGCGGCCAGGTGCTGACCTTGGGCCGCGCCGTCGTGCTGTGCCTGCACTGGATGGAGTGCCTGCCCAGGCACAACCCGGTGCCCGGGCTGGTGGGCGTGGGCGCGGCGGCGATCGCGCTGCGCGACCAGATCCGCATGGTGGCGCCGACGGATATCCCCGTGCTCCTGCTGGGCGAGACGGGGACCGGCAAGGAAATCGCGGCGCGCGCCATCCACGCGCTCGGCCAGCGCGCGCAGGCGCGGCTGGTCGCCGTCAACATGGCGGCGCTGAACGAATCGCTGGCGGCCGCCGAGCTGTTCGGCGCGGCGCGCGGCGCATACACGGGCGCGCAGGAGCGCCGCGGCCTGTTCGCGGAAGCGGACGGCGGCACGCTGTTCCTCGACGAGATCGGCAATGCGCCGGCCAGCGTCCAGCCGATGCTGCTGCGCGTGCTGGAAGGCGGCGACTACCGGCCGCTGGGCGCGAGCCAGGATCGCAAGACGACCGCGCGCCTGATCGCGGCCACGGACCAGGACCTCGACACGGCCGTGTTCAACCAGGCCCTGCTGCGCCGCCTGGAAGGATTCGCGATCCAGTTGCCGCCGCTGCGCGCGCGGCGCGAGGACATCGGCGTGCTGATCGTGCATCTGCTGCAGGCGCACGGCGCGCAGCCGGTGCTGCCGCTGGAACTGGTGGTGGAGATCGCGTGCTTCGACTGGCCGGGCAACATCCGCCAGCTGGGCCACACGCTGCGCCGCGCCGCGCTGCTGGTGCAGCACGGCGGCACGCCGCAACTCGAACAACTGGTGCGCCTGACGCCGGCGCCGGCCGGCAGCGCGGCGCGCCTCGCACCGGCCGCTGAAGCCGCGCCGCCGCCCGCCGCGGCGCCGGACACGCCGCGCCGCAAGCCGTCCGACATCAGCGATGCGGAGGTGCTGCAGGCGATGGCCGGCAACGAGTGGAACATCCAGGCCGCGGCGCGCGCGCTCGGCATTTCGCGGCCGACGATGTACAAGCTGCTCGACGCCCACCGCGCCATCCGCTGGGCCGAGCGGATTCCCGCCGACGAGATCGGGCAGGCGCTGGCCGCGTGCGGCGGGGACGTCGGGCGCTGCGCGGAACTGCTCAAGACGCCGACGGAGTCGTTGCGGCGGGAAGTGCGGCGCTTGGGGATGGAGCGCGCGGCGCCGACGTAGAGGACGGGATCAGTCGCACATCGGGGGCATCGTGCCGACGTCCACTTCCGGGTCAGGAAGATAATAGAACGAGCTGGTTCCATCGCCATTGTGCGTGGAGAACGATACCGTGAACCCCCACAAGCCCTGTTGCTGACCAACGTTGACGGTGGAGTGCGCTTTGAGGTTGATCCGGTTACCTTCCGTGAACGGAGAACTGCCGTGGCATTTGCTCTCCATCTGGCCGCTGATCAGGACGCACTCGGCGATGTCGCCCGGTCCCTCGAATTTGAAGGTGACCTTATCGCCTGGCAGGACCTTGAATTGGTCTCCTTCTTGTTGAGGGACGCCGTCCATGCTCCAGCTGGCCGTGGTCTGGCCTTCGACGTAGCTGACCACGAGTTGATGAGTTTGTTGTGGCATGATCTTCCTTTTAGTTGAACCGCAATCAGTCGGAGTAAGTCGAAATCAGTCGGCGTGATACCGAGGGTCGCGGCGCAGCGCCAACAGATCGGGCTCGGCTTCCACATACTTGGCCGGATAGCCCAGCCGCAGCGCTTCGGTGATTGCCGCAAGCGCCTGCTTGCGGTCGCCAAGTAGTTCAAAAGCGAGGCCAGCGCGGAAGTGTACGTCGGCATTCGATGGGCCCAGTAACAGCGCTCGTGTTATCAATGTATGCGCCTCGTCCTGATGGCCGGACCGGGCCGCATACAGTCCCATCCGCGATACGAGCACGACATCGTTCGGCGAGTGGCCAAGTCGTTCGGCGAGCAGACGTCGCGCCTTGTCATACGCATGGCGCGCCTCGTCGCCGCGTCCGGGTATCCACAGTAGCGTGTCGGCCAGGTTGGCCCAATTGAGGTAGGAACCCGGGGCGCCGCGGGTGGGCGAAACGGCATTTTCGAAAGCCGCCGCAGCGCCCACGTAGTCCCCGCGTTTAAACAGGATGTTCCCGAGGGCCGCATAGAGATCGGCACTTGGACGCACTTGCAGACCTTGTTGCAGTACGCGTAACGTCTCATCAGCGCGATTCTGGCGCATCAGGACCGCGGCCAGGTTGGCATACGATCTCACTGCATCCGGTTGTAGGGCAATGCTGCGGCGAAAGGCCACTTCGGCGGCGGGGAGGTTGGATTGCTCGTAGTACACAGAGCCCAGCGCGTCGAGGAAGACCCGTTCGCGTGGGAACTGGCGGATCGCTTCGGCAATTGTCGATTGGGCGACATCATAGCGCCGCGCGTGGCGCAACGTTTCAATTTTGCCCCACCACGCAA
>JBJMVU010000025.1:0-13942 GCA_045810485.1 Massilia sp.
CCCGTCGCGCCCCGATGCAGTCGGACGCGGCGCGGGCGCCATCCATCCCGTCATAGGGATAGAGCTTCGCCTTCGACGTGGCGGCGAGGGTGCTGGCAGGCGCGAAGTTCCCGTTGGTCTTGTCGGCCAGCGCCGTGCGCATGACTTCCGTCAGCGGGAAGTCCATCATGCTGGGCATCGAGGTCGGCGGACGCTGCCAGTGCGCGACGACGGCCGGCAGCTTGCTCCATTCCTCGCCCACCAAGTTCAGGCGCGGATACTCGGCCAGCACGCGCTGCGTGTACTGCGCGAGGAAGGCGCCGTCGGAATAGCCGAACGTGTCGATGCGCAGGCCGGACAGGCCCGCGTACTCGATCCACCAGATGTTGTTCTGGATGAGGTAGTTGGCGACGAACGGGTTGGTCTGGTTCAGGTCGGGCATGCCGGGGCTGAACCAGCCCGTCGTGAAGTTGCTCGCGTCTTCCTTCGATGCGTACGGATCCTGCACGGCGGTCCGGTGGTGCATCGTCGCCGTGAATTTGCCGTCGTTGTGGTTGATCCAGTCCGGCGTCGGCAAGTCCTTCATCCACCAGTGATTCAGGCCGATGTGCGACAGCACGACGTCCTGGATCAGGCCGATGCCATGCTTCCGCGCTTCGTTCGACAGCCGCACGTAATCCGCGTTGCTGCCGTAGCGCGGATCGATTTTGTAGTGATCCGTGGCCGCGTAGCCGTGGTAGGACGCGGCCGGCATGTCGTTCTCGACGAGCGGCGTGGGCCACAGCTGCGTGAAGCCCATGCCTGCGATGTAGTCGAGGTGGTCGATGATGCCCTGGATGTCGCCGCCGTGGCGGCCGTGGCCGAGCTTGCGGTCGAGTTGATCCGCGAGGCCGCTCACGCTGTCGTTGTTCGTATCGCCGTTGGCGAAGCGGTCCGGCATCAGTTGGTAGATGGCGTCGGCCTTGCCGAAGCCCTGGCGTTCGGCCGAGCCGGCGGCGCGCGCCAGCAGGCGGTAGGTGGTGCGGGTGGGATGCGCACCGCGGAAATCGATGGCGACCTCGCCCGGCTGCGTGTCCGGCGCGATGTCGAGGTCGATGAACAGGTAGTTGCGGTTGGCCACGCGGGTGACGGCCGCGACGCGCACGCCGGGGTAGGCGACGGCCGGTTCCAGGTCGGCGATGGCGGGGCCGTGCACCATCAGTTGCAGGCGGTGGTCGCGCATGCCCGTCCACCAGAACGGCGGATCCACGTGGTCGACGGCGGCCGGCGCGGATGCCGCGTGGCTTGCTGCGCCCGTGAGGAACAGGCTGCCGATCAGCAGGCCGGCGAGGTGGGAGGGAATGCGCATGGTGGTCTCCGGGACGTAGTAGGACTACAGCGATTTACTCAGTTTGTTGCCTAAGAGTAATGCGCTTATTACATTATTGCTCGGAGAATACTACAGACACTTGAGCGCAGCAACGCAATGCCTCCTCAAAATCTCTAGTTTTGCTACACGGTTTCCCAAGCGGCCTGCAAGGCTAAATGTGGGCAAATTCCAACATTCGGTAAAACTACTACGTTGTTTTGCGCCAAAACGGTGCGGGCGGCGTTTAAGTTGGTGCGTGGAAACCAGTTTGTAGCCCGACTACACTGTCTGCATGCGGTTTCTGTAGCTCGAATACAACGCGAAAAGGCGTTTTTTAGTCAATCTCGCGTAAAACTCCTACATTCCCGTAATCCGAAGCAACTCGCGTTGACAGTGCATCTAGTTTTAATACAGAATCCTTGACAGAACGTACGTACTTATAAGCGTTTGCTTTCTGGCTCCCGGAGCGGGCTCGCGCTGCCGTCGTCGGGAAAAACAATGAGATCTGATGATTTGAGGGGACAAATGAAGATTTTTAATGGCAAGCACGCGCGGAATGGCGCACTTGTGTTCAAGCTGAGCCCGGTTGCCGCCGGTTGCGCCGTGTTCCTGTCGGCGCTCGGTACCAATGTGTACGCCCAGGACGCCACCGTGTCGCAATCCGCACAGGTGACGGACGCCAACGGCAACCCGGTCAGCCAGGTGACCGTGACCGGTATCCGCCGCGGCATCGAGGCGGCCATCTCCATCAAGAAGAATTCCAACTCCATCGTCGAAGCGATCTCGGCGGAAGACATCGGCAAGCTGCCGGACGCCACCGTCGCCGAATCGATCTCGCGCCTGCCGGGCGTGACCGCGCAGCGCGACCCGTCGACGGGCCGTGCCGCAGCGATCTCCGTGCGCGGCATGTCGCCGGACTTCAACGGCACGCTGCTGAACGGCCGCGAGCAGGCATCCGCCGGCGACAGCCGCGGCGTGCGCTTCGACCTGTACCCGGCAGAAATGCTGGGCACGATCACCGTGTACAAGTCGCCGGACGCCACGCTGATGGGCCAGGGTGTCGCATCGACCATCGACCAGCGCACCGTGCTGCCGCTGGACTTCGGCAAGCGCACCGTGGCCGTCGGCTACAAGCGCATCTGGACCGGTGAAAAGAACGAAGCCGAAGGCGGCGGCACCGGCAAGGGCTATCGCAGCACGATCACCTACATCGACCAGTTCGCCAACCGCACCGTCGGCGTGGCCCTGGGCCTGGTGAAATTCAGCGACTCGGGCGCGGACCAGACCCGCGGCGACGGCTGGGGCGGCTGGACGCCGGCGCTGAAGGATGTCGGCGTTCCGGCCTACAACGGTTCGGACACCATCAAGGTGCCGGGCGGCTTCCAGAGCGTGAAGCAGCGTGATCCGCAAGGTAACAAGTCGGCGATGGCCGTGGTGCAGTTCCGTCCGAGCAAGGAATTCGTGACGACGGTCGACCTGTTCCACTCCAAATTCACCGACGACACCCGCAAGAACGGCCTGGAAGGCGCGGTCTGCGGCAACAACGGCAGCTATGACCCGTCCGGCGTCCTCTCGAACGCCCAGATCGTCAACGGCGTGGCCGTTTCCGGCACCTGCTCGAACTACAAGGCTGTCCAGCGCAACGACATCGTCGGCCAGGCCGACACGCTGAATTCCTGGGGCCTCAACAGCCGCCTGAAGTCGGGCGAATGGACCTTCACCGGCGACCTGTCCGGCTCGAAGGTGACGCACCACACCGACCGCTACGAGACGACCGCCGGCCGTCCGGGCAATGCTACCGACCTCGACACGATCTCCTGGACCGGCTTCAACGGCACCAGCAACCTGAGCCCGACCTACAAGGTCAACGCCAACCTCACCGACCGCAGCCGCTACGTGCTGACCGACGTGAACGGCTGGGGCGGCAGCGTCCCGCAGGCCGGCTATGTGGCCGTCGGCGACCAGACCGACGACCTGAAGGCCATCCGCCTGTCCGCCAAGCGCGACGTCGAATGGGGCCCGGTGACCGCGCTCGACTTCGGCGTGTACCACAGCAACCGCGACAAGGAACGCGTCTCGGACGAAGGCAACCTGACGATCAATAACCTGCAGTACGGTTCGACCACGGTGCCGGGCACCGAGACGGGCGTGACCCCGAACGGCATCCCCATCGTGCGCTTCAACCCGGCCGGCACGCTCGGTACGGTTTACACGCTGCTGCCGAAGAAGGACCAGCCGATCCAGACCGACAAGAACTGGGAAGTGTCTGAGCGCATCACGACGCTGTACGCCATGGGTAACCTCGAAGGCCAACTGTTCGGCTTCCCGTACCGCGGCAACGTCGGCGCCCAGTACGTGCGCACCAACCAGTCGTCGTCGGGCGTCGTCGTCCAGCCGGGCAATCCGTCGGGTTGCGGCGATGCGGGCAAGCCGTGCGCGAGCTACGCCATCGGCGGCGGCGCGAAGTACAACGACTTCCTGCCGAGCCTGAACCTGGGCTTCGAACTGCCGTACGACCAGATGCTGCGTTTCGGCCTGGGCAAGACCCTGTCGCGCACCAAGATGAGCGACATGCGTCCGGGTGGTGGCGTCAGCGTGAGCACTAACGGTTCCAACGGTGAGCGTTTGTCTGGCGGCGCCGGCAATCCGAAGCTGGAGCCGTTCCGTGCCAAGGCGCTCGACCTGTCGTATGAAAAATACTTCACGGTCAACGGCGCCAAGGGTTACGTGGCCCTGGCCGGCTTCTACAAGAAGCTGGACACCTACGTCCTGCAACTGGGCACCGAAGTCGACTTCAAGACGACCGGCTACTATCAACCGGGCATGAGGCTGCCGACCAGCGGCCCGTACGCCGGTTCGACCGTCGGTATCCTGACCGTGCCGACCAACCTGAACGGCGGCAACATCAAGGGTATGGAAGCCACCGTCTCGCTGCCGTTCGCGATGGTGTCGAAGTACCTGAGCGGTTTCGGCCTCGAGGTGAACTACTCGAGCACGCTGAGCTCGCTGAGCCTGCCGTCGTCCGGCCTGGGCAACACGAAGGACACGCCGAGCAACGTCACGCTGCCGGGCCTGTCGCACATCGTGACCAACGCTCGCCTGTACTACGAAGCGAACGGTTTCCGTGCATCGCTGGCGGCCAAGAAGCGTGGCGACTTCCTGGGTGAAGTGACCGACTTCCAGGACAATCACCAGCTGACCTACATCAAGGCCAGCACGCTGATCGACGCCCAGGTGACCTACGACTTCGACGACAAGAGCATGTTCAAGGGCCTGTCGATCACCGCATCGGCGAACAACCTGACGAACGCCGCGTTCGACCGCTTCAACACCACCCCGGACGTCGCAGTGGAGCACTACCGCTTCGGCCGTACCTACGGCCTGGGCGCAAGCTACAAGTTCTGATAGGGTGGGCGGCCCCCGCCCACGCGTGGCGTGCGCGTTGTGCTGGAGCCACGCGTGGGCACGCAGTGCCCACCCTACCGACGTCGACAGTTAAACTGAGCACCCCTGCCGACCCTGGTCCGCAGGGGTGTTTTTTTACCGAATTTAAAGAAGCCAGCATGAACGCACCTCTCCTGAACACCATCGTCATCGTGGGCGGCGGCACCGCCGGCTGGATGGCCGCCACCGCCCTCGCCACCGCGCTGCGCGGCCGCTACACGATCCGCCTCGTCGAATCCGACGAGATCGGCATCGTCGGCGTGGGCGAAGCGACCATCCCGATGATCCAGCGCTTCAACACCGTGGCCGGCATCGACGAGGCCGAGTTCATGAAGGCGACCAACGGCACCTTCAAGCTGGGCATCGAGTTCGTCAACTGGGGGCGCCAGGGCGAGCGCTACATGCACGGTTTCGGGCGCCTCGGCCAGGACTTGTGGATGGTCGGCTTCGACCAGTACTGGCACAAGATGCGTGGCCTCGGCCGCGCGCGCCCGCTGGACGAGTACTCGATCACGCGCCTGGCGGCGAAGGCGAACAGGTTCATGCCGGCGCGCACGGACGTCGGCAATTCGCCGCTGGCCGACATCGCCTACGCCTACCACTTCGACGCCAGCCTGTATGCGCGCCACCTGCGCAAGCTCTCGGAGTCGCGCGGCGTGGAGCGCATCGAGGGCAAGGTCGTGCAGGTCAGCCAGCGTGCGCACGACGGCTTCGTCGACGCCGTCGTACTGGAAAGCGGCCGGCGTGTCGAGGGCGACCTGTTCATCGATTGCTCGGGCTTCCGCGGCCTGCTCATCGAGCAGACGCTGCAGGCGGGCTTCGAGGACTGGAGCCACTGGCTGCCGTGCGACCGCGCGCTGGCCGTGCCGTGCGAATCGGCGGCCGTGACGACGCCCTACACGCGCGCGACCGCGCACGGGGCGGGGTGGCAATGGCGCATCCCGCTGCAGAACCGCATCGGCAACGGCCACGTGTACTGCAGCCGCCACATCAGCGACGACGAGGCGGCGGCCACGCTGCTGGCGAACCTGGACGGCAGGCCGCTCGCCGATCCGCGCCCGATCCGTTTCACCACCGGCATGCGCAAGAAGGCCTGGGTCAAGAACGTGGTGGCGCTGGGCCTCGCCAGCGGCTTCCTGGAGCCGCTCGAGTCGACCAGCATCCACATGGTGCAGTCGGGCCTGCAGCAACTGCTGGACTTCTTCCCGGACCGCGGCTTCTCGCAGGTCGACATCGATGCCTACAACGACCTGACGCGCTTCCACTACGAGCGCATCCGCGACTTCATCATCCTGCACTATCACGCCAACCAGCGCACCGACAGCGACTTCTGGCAGGCGTGCGCCAACATGGCGATTCCCGGCACGCTGCGCGAAAAGCTCGACCTGTACAAGAGCCACGGCCGCATCCAGCGCTTCAATGGCGAGCTGTTCACGGAAGTGGGCTGGCTGCAGGTGCTCGTCGGGCAGAACATCCATCCGGACGTGTATCACCCGCTGGTCGACGTGCAGTCGGAAGAGGGCATCCACGACTACATGGAGGGCGTGGCCGACGTCATCCGGCAATGCGTCGACCTCATGCCGGGCCATGACCGGTTCATCGCCGAGCACTGCAAGGCGCCCAAAGTGTAAGCGTTTGCCTGCGGGAATTTGTACCCGAACTACATTTATGAGAGGTATGTATTTACTAAAACTACTTATAAAACGCCTGGTTTTGGTGCATTTTGTGGGCGAAAACCACAAATCCTTCACTTAATCTCATGCCTCGTTGACACGTAATCTAGTTTTAATACAGAATCGGTTCCGAACGTTCGAGCCCGTGGCCGGCGCATGCTTCGGCAAAAGGCTGACGTTCCTCTGATTCTGATAAGCATATTGATTCTGTCGAGGGGACACATGAACATTTCGAAGGGCGGTCAGCCCGTATTCCAACTGAGCCCGGTCGCCGTGGGTTGCGCCGTCTTCCTGGCGCTTGCGGGCGCCCAGGCATCCGCGCAGACGCAGGCTGCCGACGGCGCGCAGGCGGCGCCGGTCAGCACCGTCACCGTCACGGGCATCCGTCGCAGTATCGAAGACGCGATCGCCGTCAAGCGCGACTCGACGAGCATCGTCGAGACCATCTCCGCCGAGGACATCGGCAAGCTGCCGGACATCAGCATCGCCGAATCGCTGGCCCGCCTGCCGGGCCTGTCGGCGCAGCGCGTCAACGGCCAGGCGCAGCAGATCAGCATCCGCGGTACGTCGGGCGACCTGTCGACCGCGCTGCTGAACGGCCGCGAACAGGTCAGCACGAGCGCGAACCGCACGGTCGAGTACGATCAGTATCCGTCCGAGCTGATCAACGCCGTCACCGTGTACAAGACGTCGGACGCGGCGCTCATCGGGCAGGGCCTGTCGGGCACGGTCAACCTGCAGACCATCAAGCCGCTGTCGCTGCGCGAACGCGTCGTCACGCTGAACGTGCGCGGCGAAAAGAACAGCCAGGGCAAGGTCAGCGCCGGCAGCAAGGACACGGGCAGCCGCATCAGCGCGTCGTACGTCGACCAGTTCCTGAATCGCACGCTGGGCGTGGCGGTGGGCTATGCGCGCGCCGACAAGCCGAACGAGTCGCGCCAGTTCGAAACCTGGGACTGGGTCGACAACACGTCTTCCGTGCCGGGCAAGACCGTCAAGGTCCCGAAAGGCATCAAGTCGCTGGCGCAGACCGGCAACCAGGTGCGCGACGGCCTGATGGGCGTCGTGGAATGGCACCCGATCCGCGAATTCACCTCGACCATCGACGCGTATCACTCGCGCTTCAAGCTGAATGAAGACCGGCGCGGCATGGAAGTGCAGCTGACGGACGACGGCAACGTCTCGTTCACGCCGGGCGTCATCAACGGCAACGGCGTCATGACGGCCGGTACCGCCAACAACGTCAACCCGGTGGTGCGCAACAACCACTATCGCCAGAACGACACGCTGACGGCCTACGGCTGGAACAACAAGTACATCGCGGGCGACTGGACCTTCGTCGCGGACCTGAGCCACTCGCAGGCCGACCACAAGGAAGAGCTCGACGAGATCAACACCGGCCTCGCAGCGCGCCAGACGATGACGTTCGACTACGCGAACGGCACCATCCCGGCGATCGGCCTGACGGGCGTCTACAACGACCCGTCGCAGCTGGCCATCGGCGGCCAGTACGGCGACGGCTACGTCAACGCGCCGCACCTGCGCGACAAGCTGAACTCGTTCCGCCTCAGCGCCGAATACCGCTTCGACAGCAAGCTGTTCAACAGCATCGAAGTGGGCTTCAACTCGTCCAAGCGCGACAAGCAGAAGCAGCACCTCGAGACCGGCTTCACCAAGCTGGGCACGGGCGCCATCGCCGCCGGCGCCGTCAACGGTTCGCAATCGCTGTACGCGCTGCCGGATACGCTGAGCTGGGATATCCCGACCGTGCTGTCGCAGAACTTCGCTCCGTACACGCCGGCCGTGCTGGTGCCCTGGGGCGCCACCAAGAACTGGAGCATCACGGAGAAGGTCCAGACCGGCTACGCCAAGCTGAACATCGACACCGAACTGATGTCGATGCCGCTGCGCGGCAACGTCGGCATCCAGGCCGTGCACACCGACCAGAGCTCGACCGCCAAGACGCTGCGCGCCTGGCCGTTCGCCGACCTGGTGCCGCTCACCGACGGCAAGAAGTACAACGACTACCTGCCGAGCATCAACCTGATCTGGAGCCTGCCGGAACAGCAGATCGTGCGCTTCGGCGCCAACAAGACGCTGGCCCGTCCGCGTCTCGACGAGCTGAACGCGTCGCGTGAAGTCGGCCTGACACACCAGAGCACCGGTACGCCTTATGGCAACGGCGGCAATGCGCAGCTCGATCCGTGGCGTGCGAACGCGGTCGACCTGTCGTGGGAAAAATACTTCGGCAACAAGGGCTATGTGCAGGTGGCGGGCTTCTATAAAGACCTGAAGTCCTATATCTACACCGTCACCGAGCCGCGCGACTTCTCCGAATACCAGCTGCAGGGCGCAACCAGCAACACCGGCACGATGACCCAGCCGAAGAACGGCAACGGCGGCAAGCTGCAAGGTCTGGAACTGGCCGCGTCGCTGCCGCTGGACATGTTCACCCCGGTGCTCTCCGGCTTCGGCGTGACGGCCAACGCGGCGTTTACGACGAGCGAGATCTCGATCAAGAACCAGAGCTTCGGCAACATGAGCATCCCGCTGCCGGGCCTGTCGAAGCGCGTGTTCAACGTGACGGCGTACTATGAAGACAACGGCTTCTCGGCCCGCGTCAGCCAGCGCTACCGCAGCGACTACGTGGCCGAGATCGGCGGCATCGGCGGTGCGTCCGAGCTGACGTTCACGAAGCCGGACCGCGTCGTCGACCTGCAGCTCGGCTACGACTTCAAGCAGGTCAAGGGCCTGTCCGTGCTGTTCCAGGTGAACAACCTGACCGACACGGCGTTCCAGACCTACTCGGGTTCCACGGACCGTCCGCGCGGCTACACGAAGTACGGCCGCCAGATGCTGTTCGGCTTTAATTACAAGCTGTAATCGGCCTCCGACCCAGCCTGCATGCCCCTTGCCGTTGTTGCGGCAAGGGGCATTTTTATTGGGCGCCGTGACAAATATTCCTGAACGCTGGCGCGCGAAGTAGTAAACTGCAGGATTGCCTACGATTTTTGACTATTATTTCCATGCAAGACACACAGCTCCCGACCTTCGCCGACCTCGACATCCCCGCACCCATCCTCAAGGCACTGAAGGAGGTCGGCTACGAGACGCCGTCTCCGATCCAGGCGGCCACCATTCCCCTCCTGATGGAAGGCCGCGATGTGCTGGGACAGGCGCAGACGGGCACCGGGAAGACGGCCGCCTTCGCGCTGCCCGTGCTGGCGCGCATCGACGTCAAGAATCCGGCCGTGCAGGCCCTCGTGCTCGCGCCCACGCGCGAGCTCGCGATCCAGGTCGCCGAGGCCTTCCAGAGCTATGCCGCGCACCTGAAGAACTTCCACGTGCTGCCGATCTACGGCGGCCAGAGCTACGGCCCGCAACTGTCGGCGCTGCGCCGCGGCGTGCAGGTCGTCGTCGGCACGCCGGGCCGCGTCATCGACCACCTCGACAAGGGTTCGCTCGACATCTCGCAGCTGAAGACCCTCGTGCTGGACGAGGCCGACGAAATGCTGCGCATGGGCTTCATCGACGACGTCGAGCGCATCCTGCAAGAAACGCCGGCAGGGCGCCAGACCGCGCTGTTCTCGGCCACGATGCCGCAGCAGATCAAGCGCATCGCCAAGACCTACCTGAACGAGCCGAGCGAGGTGACGGTCGCCGCCAAGACCACGACGGCCACCAACATCACGCAGCGCTACTGGCTCGTCGCGGGCCTGCAGAAGCTGGAGGCGCTCACGCGCATCCTGGAAGCGGAACCGTTCGACGGCATGATCGTCTTCACGCGCACGAAGCTCGGCACCGAGGAACTGGCGTCGAAGCTGCAGGCGCGCGGGTTCGCCGCGGCCGCCATCAACGGCGACATGGCCCAGCAACAGCGCGAGCGCACGATCGAGCAGCTCAAGAACGGCAAGATCGACATCCTCGTCGCCACCGACGTCGCCGCGCGCGGCCTGGACGTGGAGCGCATCAGCCACGTGATCAACTACGACGTGCCGTCCGATCCGGAAAGCTACACGCACCGCATCGGCCGCACGGGCCGCGCCGGCCGCAGCGGCGACGCGATCCTGTTCATCACCCCGCGCGAACGGGGCCTGCTGAAAGCCATCGAGCGCGCCACGCGCCAGCCGGTGGCGCCGCTCACGCTGCCGACCATCAAGGCCGTCAACGAAGTGCGCGTCACGCGCTTCAAGGAGCAGATCGGCGAGACGCTGGCCGCGGGCGGCCTGGAGGTGTTCCGTTCCCTGATCGAGGACTTCGAGCGCGAGCAGAACGTGCCCGCGATCGACATCGCGGCCGCGCTGGCCAAGCTGTATCGCGGCGACGAGCCGCTGCTGCTCGAGAAGCCGGATCGCGAGCCGAAGCCCGAGTTCCGCGAGCGCGGCAATGAGCAGGATGCGCGCCCGCCACGTCCTACCCGCGAGACCTTCGCCGGCGAGCGTCCGGCGCGGGCCGGCCGGGAAGGGTTCAAGAAGGAACGCGTGGAGCGCGCGCCGGAGCCGGGCATGGCCACGTACCGCATCGAGGTGGGCCACACCCACGGCGTCAAGCCGGGCAACATCGTGGGCGCCATCGCCAACGAAGGCGGCGTGCCGTCGAAGGAAATCGGCCGCATCGAGATCTACGACGACTTCAGCACGCTCGACATGCCGGCCGACCTGCCGTCCGACCTGATCGACCACCTGAAAAAGGTGTGGGTGGCGGGCCAGCAACTGGCCATCACGCGCGACGGCGTCGAACCGCCCGCGCAAAAGCCGGCGAAGCGCAAGTTCGCCGACAAGAAACCCCGCAAATAACAGGATGTAGGGTGGGCACGCCGTGCCCACGCGGACGTACGCGGTGTGTTGGCGTTGTGCGTGGGCACAGGTCCCACCCTGCTGTTGTTTGACTACATTTTCGTCTGAATCTAGGGGGGATCTTCGTTGACACCCAGAAAACCCCATGTTACTTTCCTACATGTAGCAGCCTGGCGGGAGTCCAGGCGCATTAGGGGACACAGATGGAAATGCAAACACATGCGCTCAAGCCGCGGCTGACCTTCTGGCAGCTGTGGAATATGAGTTTCGGCTTCTTCGGCATCCAGTTCGGCTTTGCGCTGCAAAACGTGAACACGAGCCGGATCTTCGCCACGCTGGGCACCTCGATGGACGACCTGGCGCTCGTCTGGCTGGCGGCGCCCGTCACGGGCCTGCTCGTGCAACCGGTGATCGGCTACCTCAGCGATAACACCTGGCACCCGACCTGGGGCCGCCGCCGTCCCTTCTTCTTCCTCGGCGCCGTGCTCGCCGCCACCGCGCTGTTCCTGATGCCGAATTCCGTTGCCGTCTGGATGGCCGTGGCCGTGCTGTGGCTGATGGATGCGTCCATCAACGTGTCGATGGAGCCGTTCCGCGCCTTCGTCGGCGACAAGCTCGATACGTCGCAGCAGACCGCCGGCTTCGCGATGCAGACCTTCCTCATCGGCTGCGGCGCCGTGATCGCGTCGCTGCTGCCGATCCTGTTCACGAACTATCTCGGCGTCTCGAACGTGCCCGTGAACGGCGCCGTGCCGGACTCCGTGCGCTACTCGTTCTACATCGGCGGCGCCGCCTTCCTGCTGGCCGTGACGTGGACCGTGTTCACGTCGACCGAACTGCCGCCGCCGGACCTCGACCGCTTCGCGGCCCAGCGCAAGCATTCGCGCAATGTCGGCGTCGCGCTGCGCGAGATCGTGGGCGGCTTCGCGCACATGCCGAAAACGATGGTGCAGCTGGCGTTCGTCCAGTTCTTCACGTGGATCGCGCTGTTCGCGCTGTGGATCTACACCGGTCCCGCCATCGCCGACAACGTCTACAACACGACCGATCCGCTGTCGGCGGGCTACCAGGACGCGGGCAACTGGGTCGGCGTGATGTTCGCCGTCTACAACGGCCTGTCCGCGCTGGCCGCCTTCGTGCTGCCCGTGCTGGCGCGCCGCACGAGCCGCAAGGCGTGCCACGCCGTGTGCCTCGCGGTCGGCGGCCTGTCGCTGGTCAGCGTGTTCTTCATCCACGACAAGCATTTGCTGATGATTCCGATGCTGGGCGTCGGCCTGGCCTGGGCCAGCATCCTCACGATGCCGTATGCGATCCTGGCCGCCGCGCTGCCGCCCAACCGCATGGGCTATTACATGGGGCTCTTCAACTTCTTCGTCGTCATCCCGCAGGTCGTCAGCGGCCTGGTGCTCGGCTACGCCACCAAGCACTTCTTCGGCAACCACGCCGTGTTCACGCTGGTGCTGGGCGGCGTCTCGATGCTCATCGCGGCCGTGCTCGCGCTGTTCATCACCGACCGTTCCGGGCGCGCCGCCCACTGAGAGCAGCGCCATCGTCGGGGAGAGTGTCGTATCCTTACGGGTTTGACAACAACCTCCCCGACAGGAGCAAAACATGACAATTCAGACGATTGCGACGACCCCGTTCGCCGGGCAACGCCCCGGCACGTCCGGGCTGCGCAAGAAGGTGACGGAGTTCCAGCAGCCCGGCTACCTGGAAAACTTCGTCGAAGCCATCTTCCTGACGCTGGGTGATGTGCAGGGCCGCACCCTCGTGCTCGGCGGCGACGGCCGCTATTTCAACCGCGACGCCATCCAGACCATCCTGCGCATGGCCGCCGCCCACGGCGTGGGCCGCGTGCTCGTCGGCCGCGGCGGCATCCTGTCGACGCCCGCCGTCAGCTGCGTGATCCGCAAGCGCGCCGCGCTGGGCGGCATCGTCCTCTCGGCCAGCCACAATCCCGGCGGCCCTGACGGCGACTTCGGCATCAAGTACAACATCGACAACGGCGGCCCGGCGCCCGAAAAAATCACCGACGCGATCTACGAACATACGAAGACCCTCAGCGCGTACCGCATCAGCGACGCCGGCCCGGTCGACCTGGACAAGACCGGCAGCATCCGCCTCGACGGCATGGAAGTGGAAGTGATCGATTCCGTATCCGACTACGCCGAGCTGATGGCCGGCCTGTTCGACTTCGACGCCATCCGCGCCCTGTTCCAGCGCGGCTTCACGATGCGCTTCGACGGCATGTACGCCGTCTCCGGCCCGTACGCGAAGGCCATCATCGAAGGCATGCTGGGCGCGCCCGCCGGCACCGTCGTCAATGCCGAACCGCTGGAAGACTTCGGCGGCCACCACCCGGACCCGAACCCCGTCAACGCGGCCGAACTGATCGCGCTGATGGACGGTCCGGACGCGCCGGACTTCGGCGCCGCGTCGGACGGCGACGGCGACCGCAACATGATCGTCGGCCGCAAGCTCGCCGTGTCGCCGTCGGACAGCCTCGCCATCATCGCCGCCAACGCGGCGGCCGCGCCGGGCTACCGCGACGGCATCAAGGGCATCGCGCGCTCCATGCCGACGTCGCAGGCCGCGGACCGCGTGGCCGCGGCGCTGGGCGTGTCGTGCTTCGAGACCCCGACCGGCTGGAAGTACTTCGGCAACCTGCTCGACGCCGGCCTGGCCACGCTGTGCGGCGAAGA
>JBJMVU010000026.1:0-11135 GCA_045810485.1 Massilia sp.
CGCGCGCAACGCCTCGACCAGACCGCGATAATCGAGCAGGCGGTGAACTTCGTCGGCGCTGACGGTCCGCATCAGTCAGCGGCGGACGACCGGTGCGCTTGCGTCACCTGCAGGCGGCGCCACTGCTCGCCGTTCTCTTCCCACGGCGGCAGTTCCTCGATGCCGAAGCCGGGTTCCGCGAACGCGAACGGCAACGTAAGGTAGTTCCACATCGCGTAGCCGACGAAATAGGCCAGGTGCAGGTTGGACCACGGCGTCTCCAGGCCGAAGCCGGCGAACGACGCGCGCGGATCGTCCAGGGCCTCGATCACGGCGCCGTCCGTCGTCTCGATCACGGCACGCAGCGGCGTCACGGCCGTGCGGCGGTCAGGTGCGCCGAACGGCGCATGCGACGTCCACTGGCGCTTCAGGTCTATCTTGACGTCGACTTCGTCCAGCTTGCCACCATGTCCTTTCAGCGGCCACAGGATGCCGCCCTGGCTCAGGTGGGCCGACAGGCGGTCGTGCGACTTCCAGCGGGCCAGGCCGCCGTGGGCTTCGAGAATCTGTTCGATCAGTGCATTCATTGTCATGTTCCAGGTTAGCTTATGGAGTATCGGGGCACGGCAGGCCGGCATCGGCCCACGCGACGAGGGCCTTGACGAACCCGGCGTGCGACAGCGCCGGCGTCGTGCGGTTGCCGCCGGGCTGCCACGCCCACAGCACGAGCGGGTCGGTGCGCATGTGCTCCACCACCTCGTGCGGCGTCTTGCGGTTGCCGTTGCGGGCCGGGTCGCGCATCTGCAGGCACACCGCTTTCTTGTCCAGCCCCTGCCACGTCATGCTGCGCGGCGCCAGGTGCCAGTCCTTCACGCCGGGCACGCGCCCGTCGGCGGAATTCGTCGCCTGGTGGCAGGCCTGGCAGCGCAGCGCGGCCGATCCGTGGCCATCCGCCCCGCGCACGACCTGCTGCGCGTGGATCACGCCCAGGTCCTTCTGGCGCGGCGCGTCCGCCTGGTGGCAGTTGATGCAGCGCGGGCCCATCACCACCTTGGCCACGGGATCGAACAGGGCGGCATCGCCCGCGTGCGCGGACGCGCCCAGACCGAGCGCCAGCAATAGGGCAAGTGTCTTACGCATCGCCCGCCGCCCGGTGGATCGCCAGACGGATGCGCTGGTACGTGCCGCAGCGGCAGATATTGCCCGACATGGCCTGGTCGATGTCCGTGTCCGTCGGCTTCGGGATCGCCTTCAGCAGCGCGGTGGCGGCCATGATCTGGCCGGACTGGCAGTAGCCGCACTGCGGCACGTCCAGCGCGGCCCAGGCCTGCTGCACCCGGTGGCCGACCGGCGTGGCGCCGATCGCTTCGATGGTCGTGATCTTGTGGCCGGCAGCGGCCGAGATCGGGGTCACGCAGGCGCGCACAGGCTGGCCGTCGAGGTGCACGGTGCAGGCGCCGCACAACGCCATGCCGCAGCCGAACTTGGTGCCGTTCAGGTGCAGCTCGTCGCGCAGCACCCACAGCAGGGGCGTATCCGGTTCCGCCGTCACGGCCTGCCGCTTACCGTTGATGTTCAATGTGGTCATATGGGTTCCTTCGTTCAGGCGGTGGGCAAGGTGGCGCCGATCGGCAGCTTGCGGATGCGGCGGCCGGACAGCGCGTACACGGCATTGGCGAGTGCCGGCATCAGCGCGGCCGTCCCGGGCTCGCCCATGCCGCCGGGCGCTTCGGTGCTCGCGACGATGTGCGTCTCGACGCGCGGCGCCTCGTGCATGCGCAGCACGCGGTAATCGTGAAAATTGCTTTGTTCGACGCGGCCGTCGCGGAACGTGATGTCGCCGTACAGCGCGCCGCTGATGCCGAACACGATGGCGCTTTCGACCTGGGCGCGCACGGTGTCCGGGTTCACCACGGCGCCGCAGTCGACGGCGCACACGACGCGCGGCACGCGGATCTCGTTCTCCGGCCCGGCCACCGCGTCGACGACGAGCGCCATGTACGTGCCGAACGCGAACTGCACGGACAGGCCGCGGCCTGTCGCGCCGGCCCGCGGCCCGTGCCAACCCGCCTTGTCGGCGGCCAGCTCCAGCACGCGGCGGGCGCGCGCATCGTGGCCCAGCAGGTCCAGCCGGTAGCGCAGCGGATCGGCGCCGGCGGCGGCCGCCAGCTCGTCGATGAAGCTCTCCACGACATACACGTTGTGCGTGGGGCCGACGCCGCGCCAGAACGCGGTCGGGATGTTCCGCGGTTCATGGCGCACGTACGACACGCCGATCGCGGGGAAGGCGTACGGCGGCGCCTCGGCGCCGTCCATCGTCTCGTGGTCGAAGCCATTCTGGAACGCGGGCGGCAGGAAGCGGCCGAGCACGGACGATCCCGTCACGTGGTGCGTCCACGCGACGACCTTGCCCTGCGCGTCCAGGCCGGCGCGCACGCGGTCGTAAAAATACGGACGGTACATATCGTGCTGGATGTCCTGCTCGCGCGACCACACCACCTTGACGGGGTGCGGGACCTCGCGCGCGATGCGCACGGCGCGCTCGACGCCGTCGATCTCCAGCCGCCGCCCGAAGCCGCCGCCCAGCAGGTGGTTGTGCACCGTGACGTGGTCCTCCGGCAGGCCCGTCACCTGCGCCGCCACGGCGCGCGCGCGGGTGATGACCTGGGTGCCGGTCCAGATCTCGCAGCTGTCCGGCTTCACGTGCACGGTGCAGTTCATCGGTTCCATCGCGGCGTGTGCGAGGAACGGCAGCTCGTAGGTCGCCTCGATCACGCGGGCTGCCTTGCTCAGCGCGGCGGCCGGGTCGCCCTCCGAGCGAACCCTGGCGCCCGCGCCACTTGACGCCTGCGCCATGTCGGCCACGATGTCCTGCGTGGCCAGGCCGGCGTTCGGCCCATCGTCCCAGCGCGGCGCCAGCGCGGCGACGCCCTTGTTGGCGGCCCCCATGTTGTCGGCGACGACGGCCACGCAATCATCCAGCCGAACGACCTGGCGCACGCCGCGGATGCGCAGCGCGGCCGCGTCGTCCGCGCCGGCCAGGCGGCCGCCGAACACCGGCGCGATCGCGAGCGCGGCCACCTTCATGCCCGGAACGACGGCGTCGATGCCGTAGCGCGCCGACCCATCCAGCTTGCCCGGCGTGTCGAGGCGCTTCGCCGGCGTGCCGATCAGGCGGAACTCGCTCGCCGGTTTCAGCACGACGTCGGCGTCCCGCGGCAGCGGCAGCTTCGCGGCAGCGTCGACCAGCTGGCCGTAGCGCAGCCGGCGCCCGCTGGGCACGTGCAGCACGGCGCCCCGCTCCGCGCGGCAGGAAGACGGGTCGACGTTCCAGCGGCCGGCGGCCGCCCGCACCAGCAGCACGCGGGCCGTGGCGCCTGCGCGGCGCATGGGTTCCCACGCGGCGCGGATCGTCGTCGAGCCGCCCGTGACCTGGAAGCCGAGGGCCGGGTTGATGAATTTTTTATCGTCGGGCGGCGCGTGCTCCAGCACGACATCCTTCAGGTCGATCTCGAGTTCCTCGGCGATCAGCATCGGGATCGAGGTGTAGGTCCCCTGCCCCATTTCGACGTACGGCATGGTCAGGATGACCTTGCCGTCGGGGCGGATGCGCACGACGGCGTTGGGGGCCAGGCCGGCGCCGGACACCGCAGCGGCAGCCCCGGCAAGCGGCAGCGCGAACTGGAGCAGCAGGCCGCCGCCGGCAGCGGCGCCGGCAGCGAGGAAGCGGCGCCGGGATAGAGTGGGATGGGACAAGGTCGGCTCCTGTGGAATGGTTGCCACCCATTGTAGAAAGGCAAACATTCCGTCGTGGGCCATGATGGGCGCGATCCGGGCCATCGCAGCCCTGCCTTTGGATAGGGCGTCAGTCCGGCCGGCGGCGCAGGTCCTGCGGCGTCTGCCGGTACACGCGCACGAGCGCCATGCGCATCTGTTCCGTGCTCGTGAAGCCGGATTCGCGCGCCACCGTGTCCAGCGGGAGCGCGGAGCTCTCCAGCAGCGTGCGCGCGACCTCGGCGCGCATCGTCTCGATCGCGCGCGCCGGCGATTGCCCCGTCTCCGCGCGGAACGTGCGCGTGAAGTGGCGCCGGCTCATGTGCACCTGCTCCGCCAGTTCGTCGATCGACAGCGGCAGCCGCAGGTTGCGGCGCGCATAGCCGAGCGCCATGCGGATGCGGTCGGACCTGGGGCGCATGTCCAGCAGGTTGGACGACTGCGTGTCCGCCCCGCTGCGCCAGTGATACAGCACGAGCCGGCGCGCGACGGCCAGCGCCACGTCCACGCCGAGATCGTCCTCCACGAGCGCGAGCGCGAGGTCGATCGACGCCGTCATGCCGGCCGAACTCCAGATCCTGCCGTCCCGGATCCACACGCGCTCCGCATCCACGCGGATGGCCGGGTGCCTCTGTTGCAGGCCGGCCGCGTGCATGGCGCGCACGGCGACGAGGCGCCCGTCCAGCAGCCCGGTCGGCGCCAGCAGCGCCGTGCCATTGCAGACGGTGCCGATGCGGCGCGCGCCGGCGGCGGCCCGGCGCAGCAGCGCGATCGTGTCCGTGCCGGGGATCATCGGTTCCGCGGCGCCGAACACGAGCACCGTGTCGAACGCGGGATCGCCGTCGCGCCACGCCTGCGTCTCCAGGGTGGCCCCGGCCGAACTGCGGATCGGCGCGCCGTGCGCGGACACGATGCGCAGGTCATAGCGCCGGCCACCGTCCTCGTTGTTGGCAAGGTCGAACACGGTCATGGCGGCCAGGTCGACGAGCTGGAAGCCGGGGAACAGGAAGAAGGCGATGGATCGGGTCATGGTCCCGGCAGATGATCGCGCACCCGCCGGCGCACGTTGGGACGTATTTCCCTCGTTGACGGACATCGGCACCGTCAGCGGTTGACGTCCACGAGCGTGCGCCCGCGCACCCTGCCCTGCAGGATCGCGCGCGCCGTCGCTGGCACGTCGGCCAGGCCGATTTCCGTCGTCGCCAGCGCGAGCTTGCCCAGGTCCAGGTCGGCCGCCAGCCGCGCCCAGGCCCGCTCGCGCAGCGTTTGCGGCGCGTTGACGGAATCGACGCCGGCCAGCGTCACGGCGCGGCCGATGAACGGCAACATGGAACCCGGCAGGTCGACGCCCTGCGCGAGGCCGCATGCGGCGACGGTACCGCCGTAGGCCGTCTGCGCCAGCACGTTCGCGAGCGTGCGGCTGCCGACCGTGTCGATGGCGCCGGCCCAGCGCGCCGCGCCGATCGGCGGCCCCGCGTCCGACAGCGTTCCGCGGTCGACGATGCCGGCCGCGCCCAGGTCGCGCAAATAGGGTTCCTCGGCGGCGCGTCCCGTCGATGCGAACACGCGGTAACCCAGGTGCGCGAGGATCGCGATGGCGACGGAACCGACGCCGCCGCTTGCCCCCGTGACCAGCACATCGCCGCGCGCGGGCGTGACGCCGCCACGTTCGAGTGCCAGCGCGCACAGCATCGCGGTGTAGCCGGCCGTGCCGATGGCCATGGCGTCGCGCGTGGAGATCGCCGCCGGCAGCTTCACGAGCCAGTCGCCCCGGACGCGGGCGCGGGTCGCGTAGCCGCCGTGGTGCGTCTGGCTCAGCGCCCAGCCGTCGACGACGACGCGGTCGCCTGGAGCGAAGCGCGGGTCGCCGGACGCTTCCACGGTGCCCGCGAGGTCGATGCCGGGAATGAGCGGAAAGCGCTGGATGACGGGCGGCGTGCCGGCGAGCGCCATGCCGTCCTTGTAGTTCACGGTCGACCATTCGACGGCGACCGTGACGTCGCCATCGGCCAGGAAATCGTCGTCGCGCGATTCGATCGCGGTGTGGATGGTGCCGTCGTCGGCGCGGGTCGCAATGAGGGCGCGGAATGTCATGCTGGTCCTTTCGTTGTCGGAGGAGCGCAGCGTACGGCATTGCCGCTTCAATTGTAAGAACGTACAATTATGACCCCTACTACCATTCTTGTACCTGCCCATGCGTCCCAAGCGGCTCGATCCCAAGGGCGGCTGCCCCGTCGAACTCACCGTGTCCGTGATCGGCGGCGCCTGGAAACCGATGATCCTGTTCCACCTGCTGGTGGAGGGGAAGAAGCGCTTCATGGAGCTGTCGCGCTGCGTGCCCGGCGCGACCCAGCGCATGCTCACGCTGCAGTTGCGCGAGCTGGAAGCGGACGGCATCGTGATCCGGCACGTGTATCCGGAAGTGCCGCCGCGCGTGGAATACGAGCTCACGGCGATCGGCAAGCAGCTGGGGGCGGTGCTGCGCAGCCTGCGCGACTGGGGCGTGCGCTATCGCGACGAACGGCCCGATGCCCTCGCGGCGTGGCGGCCGGCCACTGCGCCGGACGATGGTCCCGGCGACTCCACGGACACTGTGCCGGGCTGACTGGCAGTACAGTGCCGGTCACGATCCGCAGGCTGTGCCTGTCCGGGTGCGGTCCCGATGCATAGACTGGACGCATCCCAACAGCACGAGACCCGCATGGCACGCCACCCCTTCAAGACCGTCGACGTCTTCACCGCCACCCCGTTCCTGGGCAATCCGCTCGCCGTCGTGTTCGACGCCGACGACCTCTCCAGCGCGCAGATGCAGCGCATCGCCAACTGGACCAACCTGTCCGAAACGACGTTCGCGCTGCGCCCGACGCGGGCCGGCGCCGACTACCGCGTGCGCATCTTCACGCCCGGCGCGGAGCTGCCGTTCGCCGGCCACCCGACCGTCGGCACCGCGCACGCGCTGCTGGAAGCGGGTGCGGTCACGCCGCGCGCCGGCATCCTCGTGCAGGAATGCGCGGCGGGCCTGGTCCGGCTCGACGTAATGCACGCGAAGGACGGCGCGCGCTGGATCGCGTTCGAGCTGCCGGCGACCGCCATCACCCCGCTGGACGCGGCGCAGGCGGATGAACTGGCGGGCATCCTGGGCACGCCGCTGGCCGGCATCGCCCCGCCGTGCCTCGTCGACGCGGGCACGCGCTGGGTCGTCGCCCAGCTGCCCGACGCCCGCGCCGTGCTGGCCGCCGCGCCGGACCTGCAACGCATGAAAGAGCGCGACGCCGCAACCGGCAATACGGGCGTGATCGTGTTCGGCCCGCACGCCGACGGCAACGCCGCGCGCATCGAAGTGCGCGCGTTCGCGCCCGCGCACGGCGTGGACGAAGACCCGGTCTGCGGGAGCGGCAACGGGTCCGTCGCGGCCTACTTGCGCCACACGGGCCAGGTCGGCGCATTCGGCCGCGGCTTCCTCTCCAGCCAGGGCGCCGCCGTCGGCCGGGTCGGCATCCTGCGTCTGCAGATTGCGGCGGATGCGATCCGGGTCGGCGGCAACGCCGTCACCTGCGTCGACGGCCACCTGACGTTCTGACTCTTGATCGACGCGCCGGGCCCGGCTACGCTGGCGGTTTCGATCACGGCACGGAGAACGCGCATGGCAACGGACAAAACCTTCATCGACTACGTCGCGGAAGTGGTGGGACTGGGGGCGCGGCTGACGCACCGGAAGATGTTCGGCGAGTACGCGCTGTACATCGACGACAAGGTCGTCGCCTTCGCCTGCGACGGCAGCCTGTTCGTGAAGCCGTCCGACGCCGCGGCGCGCCTCGCGCCCGACCTGCCGCAAGGGCCGCCCTATCCCGGCGCCAAGGACTATCCCGTCGCCGACGAGCTGCTGGACGAGCCGGAGGCGTTGCGGCGCCTGCTGCTCGATACGGCCGCGATCATGCCGCCGCCGAAGCCGAAGAAGCCGGCGGCGGCGCGCGCAAAGCGGGGCGAGGGCTGATCGGTTCGGCTGCCGCCATCAGATCCGGCGCCGCAGGCGCTTGTCGTAAGCGCGCGCAAAACCGTCGACGACATGCGCCGGCAGCATGGTCGCGATGCCGTGCAGGAGGAGCGGCAGCAGCACTAACTCGTCGATCGTGCCAAGCACGGGCACCGCGAAATTCAACGGCTCCACCGCGAACAGCGCCAGGGCAGCCAGTGCCGGCAACAGCCATCCGGGGCGATGCTCGTGCCGGATGGCAAACCACAGCAGGCGCAAGTCCTGACCGGCGACTATGCGCCACAATGCAATGATGCGTTTCAAGGCGGTCCTCCGTGGCTTGGGACATTTCGGTATCCCGTACATGGGTCGTCCAGGACTCGAACGCAATAGACCATCGAAAAAATCGCCGTGTTCGGCCGCAGTGGGCGAACTTGGGTGCCGGTGCTTCGATGGAAACGCGACGATACACTGGCGTCCCGGATGACCGACATCGGCCAGAAATGGACCTTCGCAAAAACGCGTCAACAAACCGGCGCCGGTACATTGAATCCAGACCAATGCTCATTGGTAGTACGACGACTACAACATGTTAATGACGGGCATGTTGTGCAATTGCCGGGGAAATTAACTAAAAAGTCGTTCCGTCGCTGCAGTTGATGTAGATCAGTTCGCTACAGGGCAGCAGACTTAAGGATGCTCAATGCGGGTCTTCCGCATTGTCCTTAGGGGTTCACATGAAACATCTGCTCAAAGATCCACCGCGTCAGCAGAATGCGCGAATACTGTTTCCTTCGATTATAGTCGCGTGTATCGGCATGGTGCTTGGCAGCGCGAGAGCCTTGCCAATCGATACCACCGTCGGACCAGAACCACCCTTGTACAGCGTAGTCAATCTCGGCATTCCTGCAGGCACGGCCGTGCTGAACCAGCGTGGGCAGGTAGCGTTTTCGAACAGTAACGCCGCCAATCCGATTCATGCTTTTTTCGATGGCAAACGTCGCTACGACATCGTCGCCCCGGGCGGCCGATACGTGAATGTTCGTGGCCTTAACGACCTGGGCGTGGTGGTGGGCGACTTCGACGATGCATCGACGCAACCGCCGTTTAATTTGCGTGCATTCAAGTGGACAGTGGGCGGCGGGATACGCGCTTTGACAGGTCCAGGAACCGCAACCGCCATCGCAATCAACGACCGGAACCAGGCCGTGGGATCGATCCAGGGTTCCGCATCCTACACCCGTGCAATTCGGTGGAATCCGGACGGTACGCAAACGAACCTCGGCCCCATCCCGGCAAGCTTCTCGGAAGCCACGGCGATTAATTACAGCAGCGTCGCTGTCGGGGTGGCGGACGTCGCGCTGGACGGCAGTCACGCCACGGTGTGGGATGCCGCCGGTTCGGCTACCGATCTGGGCAAATTCGGTGGGGTCGAGTCCGTCGCGGATTTTGTCAACGCGAACAGCCAGGTCGTCGGCAGATATTTTACCCAGGGCGGAGGCTTGGGCGGAACCAATACCGGCGGATTTTTCTGGAGTCGCCAGGGAGGCTCCGTCAAGATCGTGGCCTTTGGCTGGAATGACCTGACCATCGAGGCACTCAACGACGCTGGCCAGGTCGCAGGTAACAGGATGTATCCGCCCGGCGACCTGACCCAAACCACGACCCCGTTTATCTGGTGTCTGCAGACCGGCGCACGGCTGCTTCCCTTCGGCAGTGCTGCCAACAGCCGGGTACTGGCGCTGAACAACCGTGCTGAAATGGTCGGTTTCATCCAGTTGGCGCAAAGCCAGCAGGCTACCCGCCGTGCGGTTCGCTGGAATGGCGTAAGCGCCCCGGTCGATCTGAATACGCGGCTCTACCGGGCGCCGGTAGGACTGGTGCTGACGTCGGCGAAAGCGATCAACGATCACGGCACCATCCTTGCCGAATCCAATGCGGGACTGGTGTTACTAATTCCGGGGAAGGCTAAATCGGCAGCGCCCGTACTCGGCCCTGTCACGAGAACGACGGCCGGCGATACAGTCGCGCTGAACAGTGTCACTGATTTCACTGCCGGCTTTGTCGGCAGCGACGCGGCGAAGACTCATACCGCCGCCGCCACCGTCGACGACGGATGCCCGCAGACGGCGCCTAGTTTGCGCGAAGTACGTGGCCAGGGCGACGTCAGCGTACGTCATACGTTTTGCAAGCCAGGCTCGTTCAAAGTCAAGATCACGGTGACCGACGGGACGGGCAATACCGCTGAAGTACAGAGCCTGCAGTTCGTCAGTGATCCGGCTGTCGCGACGCTGATGGGACAGGGAACGCTGTCGAACCACTCGAAACAGCCGGCCAGGACAGGCGAGCGCCCATTGCAGCTGACGTTGTGGGCACCGCTCGCCAGCAACGGCGCTGGGAATACGGCGCCGACGTCCCGAGGCTTCATCAACGCGTCCGGCCCGTTCCATTTCCATGCCGACGTCGCGGGATCGTCGGTGCGTAACGGTCAATCCGTACAGCTAAGTGGTACGGGCAGTCTCAACGGCCTTGCCGGCTACCGCTATACGCTCGACGCAAATACCGACGGTGGCCGGGAAGGCAGCGCGAACAGCCTGCGTTTGCGTATCAGTCACCAGGGCGCCGGCTCTCACGGCGAAGTGATCGATTATGACAACGCGTCCAGCACTGCTGACACTGCCAGCCTCGCCTCGGCCTCGGCCGCGGCACGGACGCTCGACGTGCCGGCACGGACACCGTTAGTCGAGGGTAGCGTATGGCTTGTGGGAAGCGAGCCGGCACGCTGAATGTGGACGACCTGGGGACAGGACCGCGACCTTGCCTTGTCCCGCCCCCAGCGGCATTCCCCACCCCGCGCGCCACCCCGGGTCATCATCGCCGGACCCGTGTGCCGGATAGTCGATGCCGTGCCGGCCCTGGCGCACGCTGCTGAGGTAATATCGCAAGGGTCACCATGAACGCCGGCCAGTGGCGTTTCGAACAGGCATACTCGCCAGACGGCGGGCAGCGTTGGGAGACCAACTGGATTGCCATCGATAGCCGCCGCAAGTAGGACAACTCCTGAACATTGAGCGTCCGTATATGGAATCCAGGCCGTGTAAAAACGCGGAGCCGAATGCCCGGCACTGACAGGGCTAGCCACGAGGGCATTGGAAAGCGCTGTGACGACCGTAGTTGATCGTTGCCGAATTCAGTCGGCCCAAAACGCTGATGCCCCAAAGCGGCCCGAATCGCTCGAGAAAACGGGCACAGGCCCGGATCGCGGCCATCATGCCCGATTTGCCCAGAATAGCCATCAATCGTCGGAAGTTGTAGGTGAGCACATGCAGGCTCATCTCCGTCTTCACGCGCTCCAGTCCTTTCGTCAGGATGTGTGTCGATCCCATCCACGCTTTGATTGCTCCGTACG
>JBJMVU010000027.1:0-10903 GCA_045810485.1 Massilia sp.
GACAAGGTGGCGGTCGATGCGCTGCTCGATCACCCGCGCGTGCAAGCGGTCAGCTTCGTCGGTTCGACGCCCACTGCCGAGTACATCTACTCGCGCGGCAGCGCGGCCGGCAAGCGGGTGCAGGCGCTGGGCGGCGCGAAGAACCACATGGTCGTGATGCCGGACGCCGACATGGACATGGCCGTCGATGCGTTGATCGGCGCGGCGTACGGTTCGGCCGGCGAGCGCTGCATGGCGATCTCGGTGGCGGTGGCTGTCGGCGACGCGGGCGATGCGCTGGTCGAGCGGCTGGCCGAGCGCACGCGCGCGCTCAAGATCGCGGACGGCATGGCGGACGGCGCCGAAATGGGGCCGGTCGTTACGCTGGCCGCGAAGCAACGCATCGAAAAACTGATCGGCGAAGGCGTGGAGCAGGGCGCGACGCTCGTCGTCGACGGCCGCGGCTTCAAGGTGCCGGACCGCGACAATGGCTTCTTCGTGGGCGGCACCCTGTTCGATCACGTCCTGCCTTCCATGTCGATCTACCAGCAAGAGATTTTCGGGCCGGTGCTGTGCGTCGTGCGCCTGCCGGACGTGGGCAGCGCGCTTGAACTCATCAATCGCAACGAGTACGGCAACGGCGTGGCCGTGTTCACCCGCGACGGCGGCGTGGCGCGCGAATTCGTCCGCCAGGTGCAGGTGGGCATGGTGGGCGTGAACGTGCCGCTGCCGGTGCCGATGGCGTTCAACAGCTTCGGCGGGTGGAAGAAGAGCATGTTCGGCGACCACCATGCGTACGGGCCGGAGGGTGTGCGGTTTTATACGCGGCACAAGGCGGTCATGCAAAGGTGGCCGAATACGGCGAGCAGCGGGGTGGAGTTCGCGTTCCCGCAGATGAAATAAGCCTCACCGTCGTCCCCGCGGAGGCGGGGACCCAAGTTCGCAGCATCTCGACAGCGCTTGCAAAATTGGGCCCCTGCCTCCGCAGGGGCGACGTTGGTTGAGTCACCACGTACAAAAAGGGATGCCAAATGATCGAGTCACTCCACCACCTGCCCTCCGCCGCCGGCACGCACGGCGCCCTGTCCGAGCGGTTCACGGACCTGGCGCCGGCGCTGACGGCCCGCCAGGCTGCCATCGAAAGCGCCCGCTGCCTGTACTGTTACGACGCGCCCTGTACCCGCGCGTGCCCGACGGGCATCGACGTCGCGAGCTTCATCCGCAACATCCACGAGGGTAACGTGGAGGGCGCCGCCGTCAACATCCTCAAGCAGAACATCTTCGGCGGCGCGTGTTCCCGCGTGTGTCCGACGGAGATCCTGTGCGAGGACGCCTGCGTGCGCAACAACGACGCCGAAGGCCAACCCGTGAAGATCGGCCTGCTGCAGCGCCACGCCATCGACAACGCGCACTTCACCGGCCACCCGTTCCAAAGGGCGCCGTCGACCGGCAGGACGATCGCCGTCGTGGGCGCGGGTCCGGCCGGCCTGTCGTGCGCGCACCGCCTCGCGATGCTGGGCCACGACGTCGTGGTGTTCGAAGCGCGCGAGAAGGCCGGAGGGCTCAACGAATACGGCATCGCCAAGTACAAGCTGCCGGGCGACTTCGCGCAGCGGGAGGTGGAGTTCCTGCTGTCGATCGGCGGGATCGAGATCCAGTACGGCCGCATCCTCGGCGGCAACCTGCGCCTGCAGGACCTGCACACGCGCTACGACGCCGTGTTCCTCGGCCTTGGCCTCGGCGCCAGCCGCCGCCTGGGCCTCACGGGCGAGGATGCGCCGGGTCTCGCGGCGGCCGTCGACTACATCGCCACGTTGCGCCAGGCGGCCGACCTCGCGACGCTGCCGGTGCCGAAGCGCGCCGTCGTGATCGGCGCCGGCAACACGGCCGTCGACATGGCCGTGCAGATCGGGCGGCTCGGCGCGGACGAGGTCACGCTCGTGTACCGCCGCGGTGTCGAGGCGATGAGCGCCACCGGCCACGAGATCGACATCGCGAAGGCGAACGGCGTGCGCATCCGCACCTGGGCGGCGCCGCACGAGATCCTGCTGGACGATGCCGGGCGCGTGCGCGGCATGCGTTTCGAGGAGACGCGCCTGATCGACGGCCGCCTCGCCGGCACGGGCGCCTTCGTCGACATCGCGGCGGATGGCGTGTTCAAGGCGATCGGCCAGCACATGGACGACGATGCGCTGTCCGATCCGCTTGCAAGTGAACTGGAACGTGATGGTGACAAGATCCACGTCGACACGCGCTTCCGCACCAAGCTGCCGGGCGTGTACGCGGGCGGCGACTGCGTGGCGCCGGGGCAGGACCTGACGGTGCAGGCCGTCCAGCACGGCAAGCTGGCCGCGCTGGCGATCCATGACGACATCCTTTCCAAAGCGGAGGCATGATGGCCGACCTGAGCATCGATTTCTGCGGCATCAAGTCGCCGAACCCTTTCTGGCTGGCGTCCGCACCGCCGACCGACAAGGCCTATAACGTCGTGCGCGCCTTCGAGGCGGGGTGGGGCGGCGTCGTGTGGAAGACGCTGGGCGAGGATCCGCCGGCCGTCAACGTGTCGTCGCGCTACTCCGCGCTGCACGGCAAGAACCGCGAAGTCATCGGCTTCAACAACATCGAACTGATCACGGACCGGAGCCTGGAGATCAACCTGCGCGAGATCACGGCGGTCAAGAAGGCGTGGCCGGACCGCGCGCTGGTCGTGTCGATGATGCTGCCGTGCGAGGAAGCGCCGTGGCGCGAGATCCTGCCGCTCGTCGAGGCGACGGGCGCCGACGGCATCGAACTGAATTTCGGCTGCCCGCACGGCATGCCGGAGCGCGGCATGGGTGCGGCCGTGGGCCAGCAGCCGGACCTGATCGAGCAGGTCACGCGCTGGTGCAAGATGTACACGCGGCTGCCGGTGATCGTCAAGCTGACGCCCAACATCACGGACGTGCGCGCCCCCGCGCGGGCGGCGCTCGCGGGCGGGGCGGATGCCGTCTCGCTGATCAACACGATCAATTCGATCACGCACCTGGACCTGGACCGCATGGTCGCGTTCCCGGCGGTCGGCAACGCCAGCACGCACGGCGGCTATTGCGGCACGGCCGTGAAACCCATCGCGCTGAACATGGTGGCCGAGATCGCACGCGATCCGGTGACGAAAGGCCTGCCGATCTCCGGCATCGGCGGCATCGGCAACTGGCGCGACGCGGCCGAGTTCATCGCGCTGGGCGCCGGATCGGTGCAGGTGTGCACCGCCGCGATGCTGCACGGCTTTCGCATCGTCGAGGAGATGAAGGACGGCTTGTCGCGCTGGATGGACTCGAAGGGCTACGAGAACATCGCCGCGTTCTCGCGCAAGGCCGTGCCCAACACGACGGACTGGAAATACCTGGACATGAATTTCCAGGTCATCGCGCACATCGACCAGGACAAGTGCATCCAGTGCGGCCGCTGCCACGTCGCGTGCGAGGACACGTCGCACCAGGCCGTCGCAAGGCTCGTCGACGGGAATGCGCGGAAGTACGAGGTGATCGACCAGGAATGCGTGGGCTGCAACCTGTGCGAGATCACCTGTCCGGTCGAGGGCTGCATCACGATGGTGTCGCAGCAGACGGGCAAGCCGTACATGAACTGGACGGAGGATCCGCGGAATCCAAGGGCGGAAGCGTAGGGTGGGGTGATTGATGCCGGGGGCATCAATCACGTGCCCACGCGTCACGTTTGCGGTTCGTTGACGCGTGGGCGGAGGGCCGCCCACCCTACGTATTTGCCTGGCATCGCTCTTGCTGCTAATGTCGCATTGCCCGCCAACCCGATGGAGACCGCCCCGATGAGCCCAGACCCCGCAACGAACCAGGATCTCTGGAACGCAGACCTCGCGCCGACGAGCGCCGCGCAGCGTACGTGGCGCTGGTATCACTTCGCCGCCCTGTGGGTCGGCATGGTGATGTGCATCCCGGCCTATACGCTGTCGGCCAGCCTGATCGAGGCCGGCATGTCCGCGTACCAGGCCGTGTTCACCGTGTTCCTCGCGAACGCCATCGTGCTGTTGCCGATGCTGCTCATCGGGCACGCCGGCACCAAGTACGGCATCCCGTACGCGGTGCTGGCGCGCGCCGCGTTCGGCACGCGCGGGGCGCGGCTGCCGGCGCTGATGCGCGCCATCGTCGCGTGCGGCTGGTACGGCATCCAGACGTGGTTCGGCGGCAGCATGATCTACACGCTGCTGGGCGTGCTGGCCGGGCACGCCATCGGCGGCGCGAAGCTGGCCGGCCTGGGCATCAACGGCGCGCAACTGCTGTGCTTCCTCGCGTTCTGGGCGATCCAGTTCTATTTCATCGTGCACGGCATGGATGCGATCCGCAAGCTGGAGACGTACACGGCCCCGCTGAAGATCGCCATCTGCTTCGTGCTGCTCGGCTGGGTCTACCAGAAAGCGGGCGGCTTCGGCCCGCTGCTGGACGCGCCGTCGCAATTCGCCCTCGGCGGCAAGAAGGCCGGGCAGTTCTGGCCCACGTTCTGGCCGTCGCTGACGGCGATGGTCGGCTTCTGGGCCACGCTCGCGCTGAACATCCCCGACTTCACCCGCTTCGCGCGCACGCAGCGCGACCAGGTCCTGGGCCAGTCGATCGGCCTGCCCGTGCCGATGGGCCTGCTCGCCGCGCTCGCCGTCATCGTCACGTCGGCCACCGTCGTCCTGTACGGCAAGGCACTGTGGGACCCGGTCGACCTGGCCAGCCGCATGACGGGCGCCGCGGTGCTGATCGCGCTGATCGTGCTGCTGGTCGACACGGTCAGCGTCAACCTGGCCGCGAACCTCGTCGGCCCGGCCTACGACTTTTCCGCGCTGGCGCCGCGCCACATCTCGTACCGCACGGGCGGCTACATCACGGCCGGCATCGCGCTCGCGATGATGCCCTGGAAAATCCTGGAGTCCACGCAGGGCTATGTCTTCACCTGGCTGATCGGCTATTCCGCGCTGCTGGGCCCCATCGCGGGCGTGCTGATCATCGATTACTACCTGATCCGCCGCACGGAACTGGCCGTCGACCACCTGTACAAGGACGACGGCATCTATGGTTACCGCGGCGGCTGGAACCCGGCCGCGATCATCGCCTTCGCCGCCGGCGTCGCGCCGAACATCCCGGGATTCATGAACGCGGCGTTTCCGGAATCCTTCCCGGACGTGGGCGCCGCTTTTACAACCCTGTACACCTATGCGTGGTTCGTCGGGATCGCGATTTCCGCGGTCGTGTACGGCCTCATGATGAAGGGCAGGGCGGCGCCGGCGCTGCAGCCGGCCCGTTCGCTCGATTGACCCGAGGAGACGTCAATGACCCTGTTGATACGTGGTGGTACTGTGGTGAACGCCGACCGTGCTTTTCGCGCCGATGTGCTGTGCGAGGGCGACAAGATCGTCGCCGTGGGCGAGAACCTGGAGGCGCCCGCGCACGCGACGGTCGTCGACGCGGGCGGCCAGTACGTGATGCCGGGCGGGATCGATCCGCACACGCACATGCAGCTGCCGTTCATGGGCACCGTCACCGCCGACGACTTTTATACCGGCACGGCGGCGGGCCTCGCGGGCGGCACGACGACGATCATCGATTTCGTCATCCCCGACCCGAAGCAGCGCCTGATGGACGCGTTCCAGACGTGGCGCGGCTGGGCCGAAAAGGCGGCGGCCGACTACACGTTCCACGTCGCGGTCACGTGGTGGGACGACACCGTGCACGAAGACATGGGCACGCTCGTCAGGCGCCACGGCGTGAACAGCTTCAAGCACTTCATGGCATACAAGAACGCGATCATGGCCGACGACGAGACGCTGGTGAACAGCTTCCGCCGCGCGCTCGAACTGGGCGCGATCCCGACGGTGCACGCGGAGAACGGGGAGCTGGTCTACCAGTTGCAGCGCGAACTGCTGGCGAAGGGCATCCGCGGGCCGGAAGCGCACCCGTTGTCGCGTCCTCCCGAAGTGGAGGCGGAGGCGGCGAACCGCGCGATCGCCATCGCGGGCGTCCTCGGCACGCCCGTGTACATCGTGCACGTGTCGTGCGCCGAATCGCTGGACGCCATCACGCGCGCCCGCGCCCGCGGCCAGCGCGTGTACGGCGAGGCGCTGGCGGGCCACCTCGTCATCGACGACAGCGTCTACCGCCACGCCGATCCGGAAGTCGCGCGCGCCTACGTGATGAGTCCCCCGTTCCGTTCCAGCCATCACCAGACCGCGCTGTGGCAGGGCCTCCAGGGCGGCAACCTGCACACGACGGCGACTGACCACTGCACGTTCTGCGCCGGCCAGAAGGGGATGGGCGCGGACGATTTCACGCGCATCCCGAACGGCTGCGGCGGCGTCGAGGAGCGCATGGCCGTCGTGTGGGACGCGGGCGTGAACACGGGACGTTTGACGCCGTCGGAATTCGTGCGCGTGACGTCGACCAATGCGGCGCAAATCTTCAATATCTATCCGCGCAAGGGGTCCGTGTCCGTGGGCGCGGATGCGGACGTCGTCGTGTGGGACCCGCAGGGGACGCGCACGCTGTCGGCCGCCACGCAGCATTCGAAGGGCGACTTCAACGTGTTCGAAGGGCGCACGGTGCGCGGGATCCCGACGCATACGGTGGCGGCCGGGAAGCTCGTGTATGCGGATGGGGACCTGCGCGCGGAACGGGGGGCGGGGCGGTATGTGGAAAGGCCTGCTTTCACCAACACCCCGTAAACGTTACGTTCGTCATTCCCGCGAAAGCGGGAATCCATACGCAGGCTCCGAACGCCGCATTTGCAATATTTGTGTCGGCGGCTTTGGTAACTCAGTATGGGTCCCCGCTTTCGCGGGGACGACGGTGATGCAAGCAACCGGAGAACAACCATGAACGACCTGCGCATCAACGGCGCCCGCCTGTGGGCTTCCCTGATGGAACTGGCGCAAATCGGCGCCACCGACAAGGGCGGCGTGAAACGCCTCGCCCTGACGGACCTCGACCGCCGGGGCCGCGACCTCGTCGTCCAGTGGGCCAGGGCGGAAGGCCTCGCCGTCACCGTCGACAAGATCGGCAACGTCTTCATGCGCCGCGAGGGGACGAACCCGGACCTGTCCCCGGTCGTCACGGGCAGCCACATCGACACCCAGCCGACCGGCGGCAAGTTCGACGGCAACTACGGCGTGCTGGCCGGCCTCGAAGTCGTACGGACGCTGAACGAGCGCGGCATCCGCACGGAAGCGCCGATCGAAGTCGCGTTCTGGACGAACGAGGAAGGCTCGCGCTTCGTGCCCGTGATGATGGGCTCCGGCGTGTTCTGCGGCGCCTTCAGCCTGGAGACGGCGTATGCGGCGCGCGACGTCGACGGCAACTCCGTCGGCGACGAGCTGCAAAGGATCGGCTACGCGGGTGACCAGGTGCCGGGCGACCACCCGATCGGCGCGTACTTCGAAGCGCACATCGAGCAGGGCCCCGTGCTCGAAGATGCGGACACGGTGATCGGCGTCGTGCCCGCCGTGATGGGCCTGTCGTGGTACGACTGCACGGTGACGGGCATGGAAGCGCACGCGGGCCCCACGCCGATGCACCTGCGCCGCGACGCGCTGCAGGTCGCGACGACCATCATGCAGGAAACCGTGGCCATCGCGAACCGTTATCCGCCGTATGGCCGCGGCACCGTGGGCATGGTGCAGGTCTTCCCCAACAGCCGCAACGTGATCCCGGGCCACGTCAAGTTCAGCATCGACCTGCGCAACGTCACCGACGACCTGCTCAACACGATGCACGGCGAGATCGAGGCGTTCGTCGAGCGCACGCGGCGCGAGACGGGCCTGGCCATCGACCTGCAGCGCGTGTCGTACTACCCGCCTTGCCCGTTCCACCCGGATTGCGTGGGCGCCGTGCGCGCGGCGACGGAAAAGCTGGGTTATTCGACGATGGACGTGGTGTCCGGCGCCGGCCACGACGCCATCTACGTCGCGCGGCTGGCGCCCGCCGGCATGATCTTCGTGCCGTGCAAGGACGGCATCAGCCACAACGAGATCGAGGACGCCCAGCCCGGCCACCTGGAAGCCGGCTGCAACGTGCTGCTGCACGCGATGCTGGAGCGGGCCGGGGTCGTCGCCACGTCCGCGGCCGATGAGTTTGTTGCTCAAAAGTAACAACATGCAATTTCTTGTTACTATTCTGGCCGATTCCAGGCGCCGGTAGCATACTGTGGACCGAAGCCGCCCGCCGGGCGGCATGCGTCTGACCGACGATGCTGACCGGATACTATGAACTCCCGCTTGTCCTGATTTCGATCCTGGTCGCGATCGTCGCGTCCTATTCCGCCCTCAGCCTGGCGGGCAGGGTGGCCGAAGCCACCGGCCGCACCCGCCTCGCCTGGATGCTGGGCGGCGCGATCGCGATGGGGTCCGGGATCTGGGCCATGCACTTCGTCGGGATGCTGGCGTTCCGCCTGCCGATCCCGGTCGCCTACGACATTCCCATCACCCTCGTCTCGCTGGTGTTGCCGATCGCCGCCTCCGGCCTCGCGCTGTGGCAGGTCAGCCGCGCGAACCTGGGTCCCGTGCGCCTCGGTGTCAGTGCCGTCATCATGGGCGTCGGCATCAACGCGATGCATTACACCGGCATGGCCGCCATGCGCATGCAGCCGGGGATCGTGTACGACCCGCTGCTGTTCGCGCTGTCCGTGCTGATCGCCGTGGGCGCGTCGGCGCTGGCGCTGTGGATCGCCTTCCGGCTGCGCCGCAGCACGCCGGACGTGTGGGCGCCGCGCATCGGCGCCGCCGTCGTGATGGGCTGCGCCATCGTCGGCATGCACTACACGGGCATGGCGGCCGCGAACTTCCCGGAAGACAGCGTGTGCATGGCCGCGCGCGTCGGCGTGCACCGCGACAGCCTCGCCACGCTCGTCGTGCTGGCCACGTTCTGCGTGCTGGGCCTTGCCCTCATCGCATCCGTGTTCGACGCCCGGCTGGAAGCGAACGCGCGCATCCTCGCGATGTCGCAGGCGACGTCCGCCGAGCGCCAGCACCTGCTGGAACGCGAGCGCAGCGCGCGCGACGAAGCCGAACGCCTGTCCGCACTGAAGGACGAATTCCTGGCCACGCTGTCGCACGAGCTGCGCACGCCGCTGAACGCCATCCTCGGGTGGGCCGGCATGCTGCAGCGGGGCGTGAAGGACGAGGCGACCATGAGACGCGCGCTGGAGACGATCGAGCGCAACGCGCGCGCCCAGGGCAAGCTGATCGACGACCTGCTCGACATGAGCCGCATCATTTCCGGCACCGTGCGCCTCGATGTGCAGACGGTCGACCCGTCGCGCATCATCGAGGCTGCGCTGGGCACCGTGCATCCGGCCGCGGCGGCCAAGATGATCGCCCTGCGCGCCGACCTCGGGCGCGAGCCGGGCTCGCTGCCGCTCGAGGTCCGCGCCGATCCGGGCCGGCTGCAGCAGGTGCTGTGGAACCTGCTGGCCAACGCCGTCAAGTTCACGCCCTCGGGCGGCAGCGTGCAGGTGCTGCTGGGGCGCGACGGCCATGACGCCGTGATCCGCGTGATCGATTCCGGCATCGGCATTTCGCCGGACTTCCTGCCGTACGTGTTCGACCGCTTCCGCCAGCAGGACGCGTCGATCTCGCGCCAGCACGGCGGCCTCGGTCTGGGCTTGTCGATCGCGCGGCAGCTCGTCGAACTGCACGGCGGGACCATCGCCGTGGACAGCGCCGGCGCCCACACGGGCACCACGTTCACCGTGCGCCTGCCGCTGGCGCGGCCGAGCGCCGTCGCGGTGGCCGGCCCAGGCGTGCGCCCGGCAACGCATGCGGACGACCTGGCCGACCTGTCCGGCCTGCGGGTGCTGGTGATCGACGACGCGCCCGATACGCTCGACGTGCTGGAACAGATCCTGTCGTACAGCGGCGCCGCCACGATGACGGCGCCGGGCGCGGGCGCCGCGCTGGCCCTGCTGGAGCGCGAAGTGCCCGACGTGATCGTCAGCGACGTCGGCATGCCCGAAGTCGACGGCTTCGAACTGATGCGGCGCATCCGCCGGCGCGCGGCCACGGCGGACATTCCCGCCATCGCGCTGACGGCGTTCACGCGCCAGGACGACCGCGCCAAGGCGCTGCAGGCCGGGTTTTCGGATTATCTGGCCAAGCCCGTGGAGCCGGCGGTGCTGGCGGCCGCGATCCGGCGCCTGGCTGCGCGCGGCGGCGAGGAAGCGGCCGCACGCGAGGCGTGAGGCTTGTTACTGGAACGTGGTTTCGCGTTCCGGCGTCGCGCTGATGCGGTGGATGGCCAGGTCGGCGCCGTCGAATTCCTCCTCGGCATCCAGGCGCAGCCCGACGGTGGCTTTCAACAAACCATAGACGATCACGCCGCCGACGCCGGCGACGGCCACGCCCAGCAGGGTGCCGACGATCTGCGAGACGATCGACACGCCGCCCAGTCCCCCCAGCGCCTGGCTGCCGAAGATGCCGGCCGCGATGCCGCCCCACGCGCCGCACAGGCCGTGCAGGGGCCACACGCCGAGCACGTCGTCGATCTTCCAGCGGTTCTGCGCCAGGGTGAACATCACGACGAAGATCGCGCCCGCGATCGCGCCCGTCACGAGGGCGCCCATCGGGTGCATCAGGTCCGAGCCGGCGCACACGGCGACGAGGCCGGCCAGCGGGCCGTTGTAGACGAAGCCCGGGTCGTTCTTGCCCAACACGAAGGCGGTCAGCGTGCCGCCCACGAGCGCCATCAGCGAGTTGACGGCGACGAGGCCGTTCATCTTGTCGAGCGTCTGCGCGCTCATCACGTTGAAGCCGAACCAGCCGACCGTGAGGATCCACGCGCCCAGCGCGAGGAACGGGATGTTCGACGGCGGGTGGGCCGAGATGCGGCCGTCCTTGGTGTAGCGGCCGCGGCGCGCGCCCA
Source organism: Massilia sp. (assembly GCA_045810485.1). Taxonomy (GTDB): domain Bacteria; phylum Pseudomonadota; class Gammaproteobacteria; order Burkholderiales; family Burkholderiaceae_D; genus Telluria. The sequence goes on from JBJMVU010000027.1 coordinate 10,884, forward strand.
GCAGCAGCACGGCCGGCAGC
>JBJMVU010000028.1:0-18404 GCA_045810485.1 Massilia sp.
GAGGCCGATGCCGGCGCCGGACGTGGCGCTGCCGAAACCCACGCCGTCGTCGCGCACCTGCAGTTCCAGCATCTTCACGCCGGCGTCGTCGACGCGGCATGCGGACACCGTGATGCGCGCCGGCCCGGCCTTCGGCTCGACGCCATGCTTGACCGCGTTCTCGACGAGCGAGATCAGCATCAGCGGCGGCACCTGCGCCGCGTCGAGTCCCGGCTCGGCCTCCACCGCGAACGCGAGCCGCGGCATGCGCTCGTGCATCAGCGCCAGGTAGGCGCGGGCCGCGTCCAGCTGGCGGCCCAGCGGCGCGCTGCCGCTCGCGGCCTCGTGACGCATCTGCGGGATCGTCGCGCGCAGGTAGTCGGCCAGATGGTCGACGATGGCGGCGGCGCGGGCCTGGTCCGTCGCGATGGCCGAACGCACGCTGGCCAGCGTGTTGAACAGGAAGTGCGGCTCGACCTGGGCCGCGAGCACGGACAGGCGCAGCTCGGCCTCGACGCGCGCGGCGTCGGCGCGGCGCAGCGCCTGGTCGCGCAGCACGTCATCGAGCTTGCCGCGCTGGCGCACGAATGCGACGAGGTCGGTGATGCCGCCCAGCCAGCACACGAGCAGGACGAGCGCGGTCATCATCAAGACGGTGCCCGCCATGCCAAACGCGCTGGGACCGCCGGACGCCGGCGCGGGCGGGGTCACGCGGGCTTCGTGGCGCGCCTGGACGCGGAGGAATTCGTCCAGCGCCTGCTCGTACGTCTTCAGCGCCGCCGCGTACGCCGGGCTGGCCGGTGCGGTGCGGGCGGGGTGCGGCCGCGTGCCGAATTCGACCTGGTAGCGCAGCAGCTTTTCGTAGGCGGCGCGTCCGGCTTGCGTGGCGTGTTCCTGCGCTGGTGTCAGCGGCGTGTTCGCGCTTTTCAGCTTCAGGTAAGCCGTCATGGCCGCCGTTTCCTGCGGCGTCAGCGGCCCATCGCCGGCGGGCGCAACGTGGGCCAACGCCGCCTGTGCGCTTTGCATGACATCGAACATGCGCTGCTCTTCCTGGCTCATCGTGCGCCAGTGCGTGCCCGGATCGACGCTGAACGTGGGCCCGGCCTGCCATTTCACCATGAACTGCACGCTCGGCAGCAGGTGCACGACGCGCTGGCCGGTGGCGGCATCGACGCGCGCCGCCTCGTACCAGTTCTTCAGCAGGAAGGCCGTGGCCATGCTGGCCGCCATCCCGAGCAGCAGCGCGCACAGGATGCCCGCGAGCTCGCGCCGGACGGGCCACGCAAGCGCACGCACCCGCACGGCCAGGCCCGGACCGAGGAGCACCAGCACCACGCACGGCACGCCGAATACGGTGACGATCTGCAGCACGTCGATCCAGTCGACGCTGTGCGGCTGCAGCGGAATCGCCGCCATCGCCGCGATCAGCAGCGCCGCCGCCGGCAGCCCGGTCAGGAACGCAATGCTGCGGTAGCGGAACCACGCCATGCCGAAGATGGGAAACTGGCGCGCGCGGCCGAACCAGGTGGCGTGCACGACGACGTCGGGCGGCAGGGGCGGATGCGCGGGACTGGACAGGGACATCGGGATGCTCTCTGGTCGATTCGAAAGACGCCAGTGTACGGTGTCGGAGGTGGCGACAGGCTCCATGCGACGAAGCCCGATCGGGCGCGACGAAGCACGTTAGCACGGCGCGAATTACAATGGACCGACGACAGGCCGTCCCCTGGAGCCCCATGAATCGCCCATTCCTCGCCGCCATCCTGACCATCGCGCTCGGCGCGTCGGCTGCCGCCGCACCGGTGGACTCGACTCCTGCCAACGGCGCCGCCGCCGTCAATCCGGACACGCACCTCGTCCTGCGCTTCGCCAGCCCGCCGACGGTCGGCCGCGCCGGCAGGATCCGCATCTACGACGCGGCCGACGACAGGCTGGTCGACGAACTGGACCTGGGCATCCCGCCCGGCCCGACCGAGCGCGCGCCCGGTCCGTATCCGCCCTACCTTGCCACGACTTACGACTACGGCGGACCGCGCCGGACCAATGCCGACACGACGCCGGGCACGCCGTCCGCACCGGGCGTCCAGCCTGCCGCCGGCAAGTACCAGTTGACGATCATCGGCGGCTTCACGGACGGTTTCCATTTCTACCCCGTGATCGTGCACGGCAACACGGCCACGATCTATCCGCACCACGACCTGCTGCGTTACGGCCGGACGTATTACGTGGAGATCGACCCGGGCGTGCTGACGGTGGCCGACGGCGGCTTCAAGGGTGTCAAGGACTGGCGCTTCACGACGAAGGCCCGGCCGCCTGCCCCCGACGTGCGCCGCGTGACCGTGGCGGCCGACGGCGGCGGCGACTTCGCCACCGTGCAGGGCGCGCTCGACTGGGTACCGGACCTGCACACCGGCCGCGTCACGGTGTTCGTGAAGAACGGCGACTACGAGGAGATCGTCTACGCCCGCAACCTGCACGACGTCACGGTACAGGGCGAAAGCCGCGAGGGCGTCCGCATCCATTATGCGAACAACGAGGTGTTCAATCCGCACCCGCCGAACGTGGGCACCAACGAGTTGCCGGGCACGTTCCCGTCGCGGCGCGCGGCGTTCGCGCTCGACCATGTGCACGACATGACGCTCGCGAACCTCACCATCGCGACGACGGCGAACGGCCAGGCGGAAGGCCTGCTGGTCAACGGCGAACGCACCATCGTGAAAGACGTGACGATCGTCGGCGCCGGCGACGCGCTGCAGACGAACGGCAGCGCGTACTTCGAGAACATCCGCCTGGCGGGCACCGGCGACACGATCCTCGGGCGCGGCCCGGCATACTTCCGCCACTGCGAGATCGACTCGCGCGGCGCGTTCATGTGGATCCGGAATCCGCAGGCCAATCACGGCAACGTGTTCGACCACTGCACGTTCCGCGCGACCGGCGGCGCGATGGATGACAAGCCTGTGCTCGCGCGCCTGCCAAACAACAAGGGCCGCAATTATCCGTATGCGGAAGCCGTGCTGCTCGATGCGACCCTGATCGGCATCGCGCCGGAAGGCTGGGGCCCCATCGACGGCGATGCGTCGCACGTGCGCTTCATGGAATTCGCGAGCCGCGCTGCGGACGGCAAGCCGGTGGATGCGGGCAGGCGGCATCCGGCGTCGCGCCAGCTCGACCAGGAACGCGACGCGGAGACGATCGCGCACTACCGCGATCCGGCGTGGGTGCTGGGCGGCTGGACGCCTCACTCGCCCTGACGAACCCCCTTGCGATAATCGGTCGGGCTGTTGCCCGTCCACTGCCTGAAGGCGCGGCAAAAACCGGTGGCGTCGGCGAAGCCCAGGTCAAACGCCAGCGTCGCCACGCCGGTGTTCGAGCTGGCCAGCCGGTGGACGGCGATATCGCGCCGCAGCCCATCCTTCACCAGCTGGAAGCGCGTGCCCTCCTCCGCGAACCGGCGGTTGAGCGTGCGCACGGACAGGTGCAGCGCCTGCGCCAGTTCCTGGATCGTCACCGGCTGCGCGATGTGCTGCTCGAGATACGCGCGCGTCCTCGCGATCAGGGTGCCGCGCTGCGACGCGCCGAATGTCCAGTCCTCCGGCGCGCGTTTCAGGAACGCCCACAGCTCGTGCTTCTCGCGCCTGAACTGCCCGGCGCAATCCTCGTATGAAAAACAGATGGCCGTCATGTCCGCATCGAAGCGCACTTCGCCCGGGAACAGGAACGCATAGTCGTCCGCGTGCCGCGGCCGCGCGAAGGGGAATTCGATGTGGTGCAGGCTGGTCTCCCTGTCGAGCAGCCACGATACGATCCCGTGGATCAGCTTCATCATCAGCTCGTGGCCCAGCGGCGTGACGGGCGTGCCGGGCGCCCTTTCGACCAGGGCGAGGCGCACCACGTCGTTCTTCGTCGAGATCTGCAGCCGGTAGTCATCCAGCAGCAGGTTCCAGAAGCGCACCAGGCGGTTCAGCGCGACCAGCACGGTCGGCGCGTCCAGAAGGCTGAGCATCAGGTATTTCAGCGTGCCGCCCCGGATGGGTCGCGACCACAGTCCCAGCATCTCGTCGTCGAGCGTTGCCGCGATGCTCCGGTACAGCGCGACGTATTGCTGGCGCGTGAGCCGCGCGTCGGGCTGGTCGAGCAGCGACTGGGGAATGGCCGCGCCGGCGAGCGCCTGTGCCGCCATCTCGTCGCCGTGGCGGGTGCGGATGGCGTACAGCATCCCGTGCAGGAAATGGGCAGAGAGGGTGATCATGCCGTGATTATGGCGCGTTTTGCATAGTGATTGGCGCGATGCACCAACTTTTCCCGCACAAGAGACCTATACTAGCCCCTGAATTCTGCGCCGTGTGGCGTATTTTGCCAACCGTTAGGAGCCTGGATTGAATACGAAACGCATCGTCGTGACCGGCATGGGCCTGGTGTCGCCGTTGGGCTGTGGGGTCGAGTCGGCATGGGCACGCCTGTTGAACGGCGAGTCCGGCCTGGTCGGCCTCCCCGAGGAGATCACGGAAGGGATCGCGGCCAAGGTCGCCGGCGTCGTGCCCGCGTTGACGGAGGACCGCCCGTGGGGCTTCGATCCCGACCTCGTCGTGGAACCGAAGGACCAGAAAAAGATGGACCGGTTCAGCATGTTCGCCCTCGCCGCCGCGCAGGAAGCATTGCAGCAGGCCGGCTGGCAGCCGGAGACCGACGATGAACGCGAACGCACGGCCACCATCGTCGCCTCCGGCATCGGCGGCTTCGGCGCCATCGTGGAAGCCGTGCGCACCACGGATGGCCGCGGACCGCGGCGCCTGTCGCCGTTCACCGTGCCGAGCTTCCTGGCCAATATGGCGGCCGGCCATATCTCCATCCGCCACGGCTTGCGCGGCCCGCTGGGCGCGCCCGTGACGGCATGCGCCGCGAGCGCACAGGCCATCGGCGACGCCGCGCGCATGATCCGCGCCGGCGAGGTCGACGTCGCCGTGTGCGGCGGCGCCGAGGCGTGCATCGACCGGGTCAGCTTCGGCGCGTTCGCCGCCGCACGGACGATGTCCACGAGCTTCAACGACGATCCCACCCAGGCATCCCGTCCGTTCGACGCGGCGCGCGACGGCTTCGTGATGGGCGAAGGCGCCGGCATCCTCGTCATCGAAGACCTGGAGCACGCGTTGCGGCGCGGCGCCGTGCCGATCGCGGAACTGGTCGGCTATGGCACGAGCGCCGACGCCTACCACATGACGTCGCCGCCGGAAAACGGCGACGGCGGACGGCGCGCGATGGCGCTGGCGATCCGGCAGGCGGGCGTCGCCCCGGAACTGATCGGCCACCTGAACGCGCACGCAACGTCCACGCCGGTTGGCGACGTCAGCGAACTGGCCGCCATCAAGACCATCTTCGGCGCTGGCCGGGGTCCGGCCGTCTCGGCCACCAAGTCCGCGACGGGCCACCTGCTCGGCGCGGCCGGCGGCGTGGAAGCCATCTTCACCGTGCTCGCGCTGCGCGACCAGGTGGCGCCGCCCACGCGGAACCTGGCGCAGCCCGATGCGGCGGCGGAAGGCGTCGACATCGTCGGCGGCGTGGCGCGCAAGATCGCGACGGACTATGCGATCTCGAACGGCTTCGGGTTCGGTGGCGTGAATGCGAGCCTGCTGTTCCGGCGCATGACACCGGCCTGACCTGATCCGCGCTGGTCGTCGTCACTCTTCCACTGGCCAGACTTCCACTGTGCCATGCGCCACCGCACAAGGAGATGTCGATACCAGCTGGATTGCCTCCGCCATGTCTGCCGCTTCGATGATCGCGAATCCGGCGATCGGCAACGGCGCCGACATGAAAGGCGAGTGCTCGGTTTCGATGCCGCGTGCATCCGGATTGCGGACCTGGACGGGAGCGCCCGCGATGCCGATCAGGGCGCCGCGTCGCTTCAGTTCCGCGTCATGGGCGTGGGCCGCATTGCGTATGTCGGGACTGGTCCGGTCGTAACCGGCACGGTCGCCATAACCGATCGTTACGAATCTTGGCATGGTTCCTCCTGTGTTTGCAGGCAAGACATGGTCATTCTGCGGCCAAGCAAAAACATCAGCAGCAATGCGATCGCGTTGGTCACCAGCTTGAACACGATATCCTCGCGCGCCGCTCCGCGGAAGCCGAGGAAGCTGATTAACATTGCGCCCGTCAAGGCACCGGCGAACAAACAGTATGCATGACGCTGCGTCCATGCGGCGCTCGACATCCAACGGGGCAGCACCATGACGATGGTGAGTACAACGGCGGCGCCGGCCGCGAAGACGGCGGGCGCGGAAAGTCGAGGGGCAATGCCAAAGGCGAGGACCGCGAGCAAAAACCATATGGCGCCCCACAGGCCGCCGAGCAGTGCCACGACCGCCGGACTGACGGGACGCCAGGTACGGCTGACAGTCGGCGGGAATGTCATGCTCCAGGCGCACAAGCCGCCGATGACTACGATGGCGGCCGACAGCTCGAAGCGGGTGGGATTGTAAATTGCCAAATGGAAGGTCTTGACCCGGGCGATGTGCGTCCATGCAAACCACGCCATCGTCGCGCCAAGCACGAACAGGATCGACAGGACAGCTGCCACCGGCCTATTGAGCCAGGTCTCGCCGCGCCGGTGCGGGAACACCAGTTCAGTGACCAACGCCGGGAACAGTACGACCCACGCCACTTCGTAGACGAGTGCCCAGAGCGCGTAGACGTAATTGATTCCTCCGGCGCGGCCCCATTCCACGCCCTTCAGCTGAATCACGAGCGGCGCCAGGCTGGTCTGCTGGATCACGAACTCCTCGGCAATCGCCAGAGCCAATGCGAACAACAGCAAACTGCTCCAGCCGAGTTCGAGCTTGCGAGTCAAGCCACGGAGAAGGACAGCGCCGCCGCCCCAGACCAGTATCTCCATCAGCAACACAGGCGGAAACGCGATCAGCGTGGACAATCGTGTTCCACCCAGCAGAAGCTCGGTGAAGGTTGGGGCCAGTACCATCATCAACATTGCCGGCGCGACTTTATCCCACACGCGCCCTGGCGATTTCCACGAGGTATGCATTGCTGTTCGCCTTTGGTGGATGAAACGAAAAACATCCTGTCAGTGGGATGCGCTGGATGACAATCACCTACCCCCGCTTGCGCGCCCGATCCGTCAGCACGAGCGCGATCCCGCCCAGGATCGCGACGACCGCCACAAGCAGCCGCGTCGTGAACGCTTCATCCAGCCACAACGTGCCGCCGACGGCCGCGATCACGGGCACGGACAGCTGCACGCTCGCGGCCTGCAGCGCCGACAGCCCGCGCAGCGCCGCATACCAGATCACGTAGCCGAGCCCCGACGTCAGCGCGCCGGATGCGATTGCAAGCGCGATCCCGGCCGCATCCGCGTGCGCGCGTGCGATGAACACGCCGCCCAGCAGCAGCGCCAGCGGCGTGGCGCGCAGGAAGTTCGATGCCGTGGCCGCGAGCGGGTCGGGCACGCCGCGCCCGCGCAGCGAATATACGCCCCACGCGACGCCCGCGACGGCCATCAGCGCGGCGCCGGCGAGCGGTGGCGCGGCCACGCCGGGCAGCACGAGGACGACGAAGCCGGCCAGCGCGAGCGCGAGGCCCGCCCAGCCGCGCGGCGCGAACCGTTCGCCACCCGCGAGGCCGACGGCGAACATCGTCAGCTGCACGGCGCCGAACAGGATCAGCGCGCCCGTCCCCGCCGGCAAGGTGAGATAGGCAAACGAGAACGCGGCCACGTAGGCGAACAGCATGGCGGCGGCGCGCCAGTCCGGCCTGGCCGCGGGCCGCGAGCGGATGCGCATCGCGAGCGCCAGCACGAGCGCGCCGGACGTCACGCGGATGGCGCCGAACGTCGCGGGATCGATGTGGGCATCGCGCAAAGGATCGCTCAAGGCAGCGCGGCACAGCAGCGAGTTCGCGGCGAACGCCGCCATCGCGAGCGCGGTGAGCGCGACCGTGGCCGCAGTCCCTTTCATTCTGCGCGCGCCACGGCGGCCCAGGTCAGATGTCGAGGTGGGAGATCAGCAGGCGGCGGCGTTCGCTGTCGCCGTCGCCCGCCGCTTCACCGGCCGGACCGAGCGAGATGCCGACGGCCATGATGTCGATGAGGAGCAGTTGCAGGATGCGCGAGATCATCGACAGGAACGTCGTGCTGTCCTCGCTGTGGTCGACGGCGAGGCACACGCTGGCCTTGCGCGCCAGCGCGGACTTGCTGCTCGTGATGGCGATGACGTCGGCGCCGGCGGCACGCGCGACGTCGACGGCGTCCAGCAGTTCCGGCAACTGGCCCGTCGTCGAGATCGCGACGACGACGTCGCCCGGTCCGAGCAGCTCGGCCGCCAGCGCGAACAGGTGCGAATCGCCGTACGACGACGTCGGGATGCGGAAGCGGAAGAATTTGTGCTGGCCGTCCAGCGCCACGACGCGCGAATTGCCCATCGCGTAGAACTCGACGCGCTTGGCCTTGCGGAGGATGTCGATGGCGCGGTCGATCGAGTTCACGTCCAGCTGGTCGCGGAACCGCAAAATCGCGGACACCGTGTTGTCGATGACCTTCGCGGACAGGTCGTGCGTGCTGTCCGTCATGCGCACCTGGCTGTGGCGCACCGGGATCGTGCCCGTCAGGCTGCCGGCGAACTTGAGTTTGAAATCGGCCAGGCCGGTGAAGCCGAGCGAGCGGCAGAAGCGGATCACGGTCGGCTGGCTGACGTCGGCCAGCTTCGCGATCTCGGCGATCGGCTCCGACAGCACCTTGCGCGGATGCTCGATCACGAGCTGCGCCACGCGCTGCTCGGCCGGCGACAGTTCCGACTGCAGGTGCTGCACGCGTTCCATCAGCGTGTTGGCGCCGCTGCGGTTGCGCAGGTGTTCGGACAGGATGCTCGACACGCCGTACAGCGCGGGCGTCGGCATCATGATCACGTAGGTCGGGATCTGCGCCAGGTAGCTGGAGAAGCGGCCCTTGGCTTCGAAGCGCGTGCGGAACGGCGACGTCTTGAACCACTCGGCCATGCGCGGCACGATGCCGCCGCCGATGAAGATGCCGCCGAAGGCGCCCAGCGTGACGGCCAGGTTGGCGGCCGCGCCGCCCAGCATGCCGGCGAAGCATTCCAGCACCTCCAGGCACAGTGGGTCCTTCTGCTCGAGCGCGCCCGCCATGATGGCCGCGGCGTCACGTGGCGGCGCTTCCACGCCATTGCGCAGCGCCAGCGCGCGATAAATGATTTCCATGCCGGGGCCGGAGATCAGGCGCTCGTTCGACACGTGCTGCCATTCGCGCCAGGCGTATTGCAGGATGGCGAATTCGCGCTCGTCGGCCGGGGCGAAGTTGACGTGGCCACCCTCGCTGCCGAGGGTGACGAAGCCGTCCACGGTCGGGATCACGCCCGACACACCGAGACCCGTGCCCGGACCGAGCACGCCGGCCACTGCGTTCGAGATCGGCTTGCCGCCGCCGATCTGCAGCAGGTCTTCCGGCTTGAAGCCCGGCAGCGCCATCGCCAGCGCCGTGAAGTCGTTCACGATCAGCAGGGTCGTCAGGCCGAGCGTGCGCCGCACCTCTTCCGTCGAGAACTGCCAGTCGCGGTTGGTCATGCGGATGAAATCGCCGCTGATCGGGTTCGCGAGCGCGAACGCCGCGTGGCTGATGCGTGTGGTGGTGCTCTGGGCCTGGGTCTGCGCCAGGTAGGCGTTCAGCAGCGGGACGATGCCCGGGTAGTCGTCGCACAGCAGCACGGCCACGTTGCGCAGCACGCCCGGCGCGATCTCCAGGCCGAAGCGCGCGTGGGTCGCGCCGATGTCGGCCAGCAGGCGCGGTCCGTCGGAATAGGCGGCGCGGGTTGGCTTCTGGGCGGTGTCGGGCTCAAGCGTCATGGCATTGCTCTTCTTGCGAAGGTCTCCTCTATTGCGCGTAGGATACCATTGAATGAAATGCACCAAAAAGCGATTGTGCCCCGATTCGGATAGTTACAACGAAATAAGCGGCCACCGCTGCGCGACGCCGCCCAAATGACACGTCGTCCTTGCGAAGGCAGGGACCCAATTTTGTTCGCGCACCGGTAACGCGTAAAACTTGGGTCCCCGCCTGCGCGGGGACGACGTTACTGAATCGACAACGCCGGTGCTTACTGGCCGCGCGCTTCCGCGTCGATCTTCGACAGCGCGCCGGTGTCGCGCATGAACCAGCAGACGACCAGCGTGCAGGCGATGACGGCCGTCGTGTACCAATAAAAGCCGCTTTCCAGGCTGACCGACTTGAACCACAGCGCCAGGTACTCGGCCGTGCCGCCGAACACGGAGACGGCGAACGCATACGGCACGCCGACGCCGGTGGCGCGGATCGAGGCCGGGAACAGCTCGGCCTTGACCAGCGCGTTGATCGACGTGTAGCCGGACACGATCAGCCAGGCGCAGGCGATCAGGCCGAACGCTTCCCACGGACCGCTGGCGTGGCGGATCCCGGTCAACAGCGGCACGGTGAACAGGGTGCCGAGCAGCGCGAAGCCGATGAGCAGCGGCTTGCGGCCGATGCGGTCCGACAGCGCGCCGTACAGCGGCTGCAGGCACATCGCGAACAGCAGCGACGCGGCCGAGACGGCGGTGGTCTGCGCATCGGTCAGGCCGACGGACAGGCGCAGGAATTTCTGCATATAGGTCGTGTAGACGTAGAAGGCCAGCGTGCCGCCCATCGTCAGGCCGATCACCAGCAGCACTTCGCGTGGATGCTGGGCCAGTTGCTTCAGGCCGCCCATCGGCTTGGCGCTTTTCTGCGCTTCCTTGCGCGCGGCTTCGAACGATCCAGTCTCCGGCAGGTTGTGGCGCATGCGCAGGGCGAGCAGCGCCAGGCAGGCGCCGGTGAAGAACGGGATGCGCCAGCCCCAGGCACGCAGCTGTTCGGCGTCGAGCAGGAAGTTCTGCAGCACGAGCAGCAGGACGAGGGCCAGCAGCTGGCCGCCGATCAGCGTCACGTACTGGAAGCTGCTGTAGAAGCCGCGGTGCTTCGAGTCCGCCATCTCCGACAGATAGGTCGCGCTGGCGCCGTATTCGCCGCCCAGGCTCAGTCCCTGCAGCAGGCGCGCCAGCAGCAGGATGCACGGCGACAGGATGCCGGCCGCGGCGTAGGTCGGCGCGCAGGCGATCAGCAGGGAGCCGAAGCACATCAGCAGCACGGACGTCATCAGCGCGGTCTTGCGGCCGAGGCGGTCGCCGATGTGGCCGAACAGGATGCCGCCGATCGGGCGCACAAAGAAGCCCAGCGCGAAGATGCCGGCCGTGGACATCATCTGCGCGGTCGGATCCTGCTTGGGGAAGAACGAACTGGCGAAGTACAGCGCGAAGGCCGAGTAGCAGTAGAAATCGAACCACTCGACGAGGTTGCCGGCCGAGCCGATGAAGATGGCCTTCAGGCGCTGGCCGGAAATGCGCTCGCCGGCCCCGGCAGCCGCCTGGGCGCCGGCCCTGGATGTGATGGTGTTCATGGATGTCTCCTCTTTTGGTATGCCCACTATCCCAGCCGGGCGCCGCACACACATCCGCAATGTCGGCGCGCCCTCCTCCGTAAAACTACGGAGGCGGTTTTCATTGAGCCGCGCAACTGCTATCGTTGGCGTCATGCCCAAACTGCTCAACCTCCTCATCGGCGCCGGTGCGCTGGCCGTCATCGCGGCGTCGGGGAACTGGGCCGAACGCCACGAGCTGCAGACCAAGACGGAAGGCCTGCGCCAGGCCGCGGCCGCGCACGTGCTGGGGCTGCGCGGCCTCGTCGAGAAGCACGACTTTTTGCCGCACGCGGCGTCCCGCCACCCGGACGTGCAGGACCTGCTGCGCACACCGCGCGACGCGGCGCTGCGCTCGCGCGTCAACGATTATTTTGCCGACCTGCAGGCGACGACGGGCGCCGCCGCGCTGTTCCTTGTCGACCGCGCGGGCACGACGCTCGCCGCCAGCAACTGGAACCTGCCGTCCAGCTTCATTGGCCAGTCCTACCGCCAGCGCCCCTATTTCGAGGATGCGGTGCAGGGCCGGCGCGGCATTTTCTATGGCCTCGGCCTCACGACGGGCCAGTCCGGCCTGTTCATCGCGGAGCCTGTGCGCGCGAATGGGGCCATCCTCGGTGTCGTCGTCGTGAAAATCAGCCTGGAGCCGCTGCAGGCCACGTGGATGCGCGGCGCCGACCCGGTGGTGCTGCGCGACAGCCACGGCATCGTGTTCCTCTCCGCCGTGCCGGACTGGCTGTTCCACGCGATCCGGCCCGTGTCCGCCGCCGACCTGCACTGGATCGTGGAGCACCGCCAGTACGGCAACCGCGAACGCTTCTTCGTGCTGCCCTGGCAGACCGAGGCCCGCGGGGAGGGACCCGGCTTCGTCCTGCACACGAGCGCGAGGGGACGCCGCATGGACCTGCTCGCGCTCGACACGCCGCTGCCGGAACTGGGCTGGACCCTCACCGTCACGACCGACATGAAGGAAGTCGTGCAGGCGCGCCAACTGGCGCTGATGCTGGCCGCGCTGGCCGTCGCCCTGCTGCTGCTCGGCGTGCTGTACTTGCGCCTGCGCGAAAAGCGCTTCCGCGAGCAGCGCTCGGCCCGCATCGAACTGGAACGCCGGGTCGACGAACGCACCCGCGACCTCGAAGAAGCAAACGCGTTCCGCAAGGCGATGGAGGATTCGCTCCTCGTGGGCATGCGCGCGCGCGACCCGGAGGGCACGATCATCTACGTCAATCCGGCCCTGTGCGCGATGGTGGGCTACAGCGCCGATGAACTGCTGGGCCGCCGGCCGCCGTATCCGTACTGGCATCCGGACGACCATGATAAACACGAGCGGCAAAGCGACGACGCGCTACGGGGGCGCGCCGCGCCGCACGGCTTCGAATCGCGCATCCGCCACAAGGATGGCCACGACGTGATCACGATGGTGTACACGGCGCCGCTCGTCGACGCGCAGGGCGTGCACCGCGGCTGGATGAGTTCCGTCGTCGACATCACGGCGCAGAAGCAGGCCGAGGCCCGCCAGCGCGACCAGGAAGTGCGCCTGCAGCGCAGCGCGCGTCTCGCGAGCGTGGGCGAGATGGCGTCCACGCTCGCGCACGAACTGAATCAGCCGCTGATGGCGCTGTCGAACTTCGCCGTCGCGGCGCGCGCCCTCGCCACGCAGTCGGCCCCGCCAGAGATGCTGGCCGGCGCGCTCGGCGAAATCGTCGAACAGTCGAAACGCGCCAGCGAGATCGTCAAGCGGGTGCGCGCCTTCATCAATCCCAAGCGGGGCCATTACGAAACCCTCGCCATCGACGGCGTCATCGCGCACGCGGCGGCGCTGCTGGAGCCCGAACTTCGGCAGGCCGGTATTGCGCTGCAGCTTGCGCTGGACGATGGCGGTGCGCTCGTGCGCGGGGACCGGGTGCTGCTCGAACAGGTGCTCGTCAACCTGATCCACAACGCAATGCACGCCATGCAGGACCGCCCGCGCGGGCGCATCGACGTCGCCAGCGGGCGCGTGGACCAGGGCGTGCGCGTCACCGTCAGCGACACCGGCCCGGGCATCCCGCCCGAACAGCTCGACCAGATCTTCGCGCCGTTCTTCACGACCCGCCCCGACGGCCTGGGCCTGGGGCTGAACATCTGCCGCACCATCGTCGAGGCCCACGGCGGCGCCATGGCCGTCGACAACCCTGCCTGCGGCGGCGCCGCCTTTTCCTTTACGCTTCCCACCGTGCCATGAAAGACATCCCGCTCACCCTGTACGTCGTCGACGACGACGAGGCCCTGCGCCGCTCCCTGCTATTGCTGCTGTTCTCGCAGGGCCTCGCGGTGCAGGCGTTCGAATCGGGCGAGGCGTTCCTGGAAGCCGTCGACATGCGCCAGCCGGGCTGCGTGATCCTCGACCTGCGCCTGGGCGGCATGAGCGGCCTGGCCGTGTTCGACCGCCTGCGCGCGGCACACAGCCCGCTCGTCACCCTGTTCCTGTCCGGCCATGGCGACATTCCGACCGCGCTCGAAGCCGTGCGCCAGGGCGCGTGGGACTGGGTGGAAAAGCCGGACACGCAGCACCTGCTCGACAAGCTGCCGGCCGCCATCGCGGAGGCACGCGCCCGCGCGCACGCGCTGCGGCTGTGGGCGGAGCTGACGCCGCGCGAGCGGGAAGTGGCGCGGCTCGTGGGGCTCGGCCAGCCGAACAAGGAGATCGCGCGGGTGCTGGTGCCGCCGTGCGGGCCGCGGTCGGTGGAGACGCATCGCGCGAACATCTTCAGCAAGCTGCAGTGCGCGAACGACAATGAACTCGGGCGGTGGCTGGCCGCCCATCCTTGGCTCGGCTGACTCGCCGAGGTCCGCGTGGGCACGGTGTGCCCACCCTACCTCGCCAATCCTTTCAACAAGGCGTCGTGGAACCGCGCGGGATCCTGCATCTGCGGCGCATGCCCCATGTCGTCGAACTCGACGAGCGTCGCATGCGGCATCGCCTTCGCGGCGGCCTTGCCCAGCGCCGCGTAATTGCCCAGCTTGGGCCGCAACCCGGCCGGCGCGGCATCCTTGCCGATGGCCGTGTTGTCCTTCGTCCCGATCAGCAGCAGCACGGGCATCTGCAGTAACGGGAATTCGTACACGACGGGCTGCGTGTAGATCATGTCGTACAGCAGGGCCGAGTTCCACGCGACGAGCTTCTTGCCCGGCCCGCGGTACAGCCCCGCCAGCATCTGCACCCAGGGCTCGTACCCGGGCTTCCACTGATTCACGTAATAGGTCGATTTCTCGTATGCGCGGATCTTGTCGGCCGTCGTCTGGAGCTCGCGCTCGTACCACTTGTCGACGCCCAGCGACGGCACGCCCAGCGCCTTCCAGTCTTCCAGCCCGATCGGGTTCGCGAGCACGAGCTGCTCGGTTTCAGTCGGGTACAGCAGGCCGTAGCGCACGGCGAGCATGCCGCCCGTCGAGTGACCCATCACGGTGGCCCGTTCGACGCCGATGGACGCCAGCAGTGCGTGCGTATTGGCGGCCAGTTGCTGGAAGCTGTATTGATAGTGTTCGGGCTTGCTCGACTTGCAGAAGCCGACCTGGTCGGGCGCGACGACACGGTAGCCGGCCCTGGTGAGCGCGTCGATGGACGTTTTCCACGTCGCGGCGCAGAAGTTCTTGCCGTGCAGGAGGACGACGGTGCGGCCGTTCGGCTGCGCCGGCTTGACGTCCATATAGGCCATGTGCAGCGGCACGCCTTGCGACGTGAAGCGGTATTGCTGCACCGGGTAAGGATAGTCGAAGCCTTCCAGCTCGGGGCCGTAGGCGGGTTCGGCGGCGTGGGCTGCGCTCATGATCAGCGCAGCGCACGCCGCGTACAGACGTGCTCGGGGCATCGGATTCTCCTGGTGGATGCGATGCCCCGCAGTCTAGCGGAGATGCCGGTTTCAGTCCTGCGCGATCAGCGCCACCGGTGCGCGCGTATCGAACTGCACCTTGCCGCCCGAGACGACGGCCGTCTTGCCGGTGTACGCATCGCGCACCGTCTGGCCGTCGCCGAACACGCCGGCCACGGGAATGGCCACCGTGCGGTCCTGCGGCAGGTCGAGGGCGACGACGACGCGGTCGGAGACGCCGTTCTTTTCGTACGTGCGCTTGAACGTGTACGGGCTCGAGGCGATCATCTGGTGCACGCCCGCGCCCACGGCCGGATGCGCGTGGCGGAACCGGCCCAGGCGCGACCAGTAGTCGCGCACCTCGGCCACGCCGTGCAGGCCCACCTGCGCATTGTTCTTCAGCTGGTCCCAGTTCATGAAGGAGCGCAGGTTGGCGTCACCGACGGCGCCCTCGATCTTCAGCACGCGCGCCGTCTCGTCGCCGTAGTAGACCTGGGCCTGGCCCGGCGCCAGCAGCAGCTTGTTCGCTTCTTCGAACGGATGCGCGCGCATGGCGTCGAACGGGTGGCCGTCGTCGTGCGAGTCGAGGTAGTTCAGGACCGTCACGCCTTTCAGCTGGCCGTTCAGCAGGCCGGAATACTTGGAGAACAGCGTTTCGTAGCTCTGGCTCGCGTCGCCCGGCAGCGCGAAGTTGATCATGCTGTCGAAGCCGTTGTTGTAATAGTCGACCTTGGTGCCGTCGTCGTACGCGAACTGGCGGCCGTCCGAGATCGGATGGCCGAACGCTTCGGCCACCATGAAGAACGGCTGGCTGCCGATCTTCTCGACGCCCTCCTTGCCGGCCGGCGTGCGCTTCCAGTCCTCGTAGGCCTGGCTCGCCACCTTCTTCAGGTCCTTCCACACGCCGGGTTCCGTGTGCTTGACGGTGTCGCCGCGGAAGCCGTCGAAGCCGTACTTGCGCACCCAGTCGGCATGCCATTTCATCAGGTAGTAGCGCGGTGCGCGCGGGTAGCCGGTGCGCCTGAAGAAGTCGTCCAGCTCCGTCACTTCACGGTCGTAGCGCCCTTCCTTCTTCCACTTCGCGACGAGGAACGGCGGCAGGTCGACCTTCGCATTGCTGTCGGTACGGAAGTCCGGCAGGTTCTTCACCAGCGCGCAATCGACCGTGCCCTTGACGTCCTTGAAGTTACAGACGGGCGACGTACGAACCCAGTCGGACGGCCAGACGGTGTCTTCCGGCGTGATCGGACCCGTGTGGTTCATCACGACGTCGAGCAGCACGCGGATGCCGCGCGCGTGCGCCGCCTCGACGAGGTCGCGCACGTCCTTCTCCGTGCCGGCGTTGGCGTCGACCGAGGTGAAGTCGCGCGCCCAGTAGCCGTGGAAGCCGTAGCTGACGCCCGTGCCCTCGTCGGTGGAGGCATGGTTCTGTTCCACCGGCGGCGAGATCCACAACGCGTCCACGCCCAGGTCCGTGAAATACCCTTCCTTGATCTTCGCCGTGATGCCGGCCAGATCGCCGCCCATGAAGCCGCGCGCGACAGCCGCGTCGTTCTTGCGGCCGTAGGCGTGGTCGTTCGACGGATCGACGTTGTTGAAGCGGTCGATCACGACGAAATAGACGGTCGCGTTATCCCAGGTGAACGGCTTGCCCTTGACCGGCGAGAGGTCGGGCGCGGCGGAGGCGGCGCCGAAGGCGAGCATCAGGGAGGCGGCGAGAACGGGTAGTTTCATGCGGAAGTCCTGTTTAGGTTGAAGAAACCGTCGTTCCCGCGAAGGCGGGAACCCAAGTTTTATGCACCGTCGAGACGCAAGCAAAATTGGGTCCCCGCCTGCGCGGGGACGACGTATGTTGAGCGCGCGGTAAAACGCGTGCAGGCATCACGTGATCACGCTCGGCTGCTCGCGCCCCGTGCGCGCCTTCAGCGCCGACACCTGCTCCGCGATGGCGATGAGCGGCGCCAGCGCCTGCTGGGTGTCGAGGTCGTGGCGGGCCGGATCGGCTTCGTAGCGTTCCAGGTACAGGCGCACGGTCGCGCCCTCGGTGCCGGTGCCGGACAGGCGCAGCACGATGCGCGAGCCGTCCGTCATGATGATGCGCACGCCCTGGCGCGTAGACACGGAATTGTCGACCGGGTCGGTATAGGTGAAATCGTCGGCCAGCTGGACGCGGAAGTCACCGAACACCTGGCCGGCGAGCGACGACAGCTTGCCGCGCAACGCATCCATCATGGCGTTGGCGGCACCGGTGTCGACGGCCTCGTAGTCGTGGCGCGAATAATAGTTGCGGCCGAAGCGGGCCCAGTGTTCCTGCACGATCTCATTGACGGACTTGCCCGTCGCGGCGATCAGGTTCAGCCAGAACAGCACGGCCCATACGCCGTCCTTTTCGCGGATGTGGTTCGAGCCGGTGCCGTAGCTCTCCTCGCCGCACAGCGTGGCGAGATTGGCGTCGAGCAGGTTGCCGAAGTACTTCCAGCCGGTCGGGGTCTCGAAGCAGGAGATGCCCAGTGCGGCGGCGACCCGGTCCGCGGCCTGCGAGGTCGGCATCGAGCGCGCGATGCCCTTGATGCCGTCGCGGTAGCCCGGCGCCAGGGTGGCATTCGCGGCAATGATGGCCAGGCTGTCCGAGGGCGCCACGGCCAGGCTGCGGCCGACGATCAAGTTGCGGTCGCCGTCCCCGTCCGAGGCGGCGCCGAATTCCGGTGCGCCGGCGCCGTTCATCAGCGCCACCAGCTCGGCTGCGTTGACGGGGTTCGGGTCGGGGTGGTGGCCGCCGAAGTCTTCCAGCGGCTCGAAGTTGATGACGGTGCCTGCCGGCGCGCCGAGCATGCCTTCGATGATGGCTTTCGCGTAGGGGCCGGAAACCGCGGACATGCCGTCGAAGCGCATCGTGAAGCCGCGCTGGAACAAGGCGCGGATGGCGTCGAAGTCGAACAGGCGCGCCATGAGCTGCGCATAATCGGCCACCGAATCGATGACCTCGACCTGCATCTGCTCGATGTGCACGTTGCCGATCTGGTCCAGATCGGTGTCGGGCGCGTCGCTGATGCGGTAGGAAGAGATTTCGCCCGTGCGGCGGTAC
>JBJMVU010000029.1:0-4050 GCA_045810485.1 Massilia sp.
CGCGGCCGCCTATGCCGGCGTCGTGTTCTGCCTCGATTGCGGCGGCACCCTGTTCTTCCTGCCCTATCTCGCGCTGCGCCAGCGCGTCACGCCCGACCCGCTGCTGGGCCGGATGACGTCGACGATGCGCTTCATGACGGTGGCCGTGGCCCCAATCGGCGCGGCCGGCGCCGGCGCGCTGGCCGAGCGACTGGGCGTGCGCGGCGGCCTGACGGTCGTCGCGGCGGGCGCGTTACTACTGACCCTCACCACGCTGTTCGGCACCCGCCTGCAGAAGATACGTCAATAAGCGGGCCGCGGCAGCAGCACCCAGATCTGCCCGCGCTGCTTCATGCGGCCCGCGTTGTCCGCCGCCTGGCCGCCGAAGCCGAAGAAGAAGTCCGCGCGCACGGCGCCCTTGATGGCGCCACCCGTGTCCTGCGCCATGACGAGGCGCTGCAGCGGCACGTCGCCGGCAGGCTCCGTCGTGGCCAGGAACAGCGGCGCGCCGAGCGGCACGAAGGCCGGGTCGACGGCGACGGAGCGCGTGGGCGTCAGCGGCACGCCCAGCGCGCCCTTCGGACCGACGTTCGGATCGGGCAGGCGCTCTTCGCGGAAGAAGACGTAGCTCGGGTTGACGTTGAGGAGTTCCTGGCGGCGCTCCGGATGCGCGGCGATCCACGCCTTGATGCCCTGCGCCGTCGCCTCGCCCGGCGCGAGTTCCTTCTGGTCGATCAGCCAGCGGCCGATCGCCTTGTACGGATGGCCGTTCTGGTCGGCGTAGGCGATGCGCACCGTGTCGCCGTCGTCCAGCTGCACGCGGCCGGAGCCCTGCACCTCGAGGAAGAACGCCTCCACCGGATCGTCGACCCACACCAGTTCCTTGCCCGGGAGGCGCGCGCGCTCGATGTCGGCGCGCGTGGCGTACGGGACGACGGTCTTGCCGACGAGGCGGCCACGCAGCCGCATGCCCTTCAGGCTCGGGTACACGCTCGCCAGGTCCACGGTGACCAGGTCGTCAGGGACTTTATACAGGGGCGTCTGGTACTCACCGCCGCGCTTGCGGGCGCCGCGCAGCATCGGTTCGTAATAGCCCGTGATCAGGCCCGCGTCGGCGCCGTCGGGCGCACGCACGAGGTTCGGCACGAAATACGTCTCGAAGAACTGGCGGATGGCCGCGCCGTCCTCCGCGTCGACCAGTTTGCCGGCGGCGCACGGCGCCTTCCAGTCCGGCTTCGCGCCGAGCGCGCGGCACGACGCCTGGAACGCGGGCCAGGCCTGGCGCAGGTCGTCCTGCTGCCAGCCCGGCAGCACGTCGAACGTCACGGGCGTGAACAGGGGCGTGGGCGGTGGCGCCGGCTGCGGCTGCGCCGGCGGCTGGGTCGGCGGCACGGTCACGGGTCCGACGGGCGGCGGCAACTTGATCGGCGGCTGCGGTTGCGGGGGCGGCGTCGTGGTACAGGCTGCCAGCAAGGCGACGACGGTCAATAAAGCGGGTACACTGCGGCGTGTCGAAAACATAGAGAGTGCGCGATGTGGATGCTGATGTTGGAAGCCGGCGTGGCCCTGTTCCTGCTGGTGTTCATCGTGTGGTGGACGATGTTCTCGGGACGCAAGCCCGAGCAGCTGCCGCCCCCGGCCCGGAAGAACGACACGCCCGAGGTCTGATCAATGTAATGCGTGCGGCAGCGACAACACGAACTCGGGGATCTTGACCTCGAAGCGGTGCCCGTCCTCGGCGACGAAGAAATACTCGCCGACCATCGAGCCCTGCGGCGTTTCCATCTGGGTGCCGCTCGTGTATTCGAACTGCTCGCCCGGCTGCAGCAGCGGCTGGTGGCCGACGACGCCCAGGCCCCGCACTTCCTGCACCTGGTTGTTGGCGTCCGTGATCACCCAGTGGCGCGAGATCAGCTGGGCCGCGACGGTGCCCGTGTTCTTGATCGTGATGGTGTAGGTGAACACGTGCTGCGTCCGCTCCGGGTGGGATTGTTCCGGCAGGTATTGGGTTCTGACGGTGATCTCGAAATCGTAGGCGGGCATCGGTGTTCCTTGTTGAATTGGCAAAAGCGCGTGGTCGCCATGAGCGTGGCCAACATGATACAACGCCCGCCGAAAAGACGACGTCGGCGTACAATGCTGGCTTTGTCTAAAGCAACCTCCGGCCTATCATGACCTACCGCATCGCTCCCAGCATCCTGTCCGCCGACTTCGCCCGTCTGGGCGAGGAAGTGCGCAATGTCGTCGCCGCCGGCGCCGACATCATCCACTTTGACGTGATGGACAACCATTATGTTCCCAACCTGACCATCGGTCCGCTGGTGTGCCAGGCGATCCGTCCGCACGTGCAGGTGCCGATCGACGTCCACCTGATGGTCAGGCCGGTCGACCGCATCATCCCCGATTTCGCCAAGGCCGGCGCCGACATCATCACGTTCCACCCGGAAGCGTCGGAACACATCGACCGCACCCTTCAGCTCATCCGCGACAACGGCTGCAAGGCCGGCCTCGTGTTCAACCCGGGCACGCCGCTGCACCACCTGGACCACGTGATGGACAAGATCGACATGATCCTCATCATGTCCGTCAACCCGGGCTTCGGCGGCCAGTCGTTCATTCCGGAAGCGCTGAAGAAGATCGCGCTCGCGCGCCGCATGATCGATGAATCGGGTCGCGACATCCTGCTGGAAGTCGACGGCGGCATCAAGGCCGACAACATCGCGGCCGCGGCCGCGGCCGGCGCCGACACGTTCGTGGCCGGCTCCGCCATCTTCGGCAAGCCCGACTACAAGGCCGTCATCGACGCGATGCGCGCCGAGCTGGCCACCGTCGCGAAGAAGGCCGCCTGATGAAGGCTGGCGCTGCGGCGATCCGGGCCGCCATCATCGACCTGGACGGCACGATGCTGCACACCGTGCCGGATTTCGAGCTCGCGCTGAACGGCATGCGCGCGGAATTCGGCCTGGCGCCGATCACCCAGCAGATCATCGAACCGATGGTCGGCAAGGGGTCGGAAAAGCTGATCCGCGACGTGCTGGCCCGCGACTTCGACACGGATCGCATCGACGCCGTGTTCGATGACGCGATGGCCGCCTACCAGCGCCACTATCTTGCCATCAACGGCGAACGCGCGACCTTGTACCCGCACGTGATCGAAGGTTTGCAGGCCCTGAAGGACCTGGGCCTGCGCCTCGCGTGCGTGACCAACAAGCCCGTCGCTTTCACGTTACCTCTGCTCGCGAAGAAGGGTCTCACGCCCTACTTCGAGCTGGTGTACGGCGGCGACTCGTTCCCGCGCAAGAAGCCCGATCCGATGCCGCTGCTGCAGGTCTGCCGCGACTTCGACGTGGAGCCGGCGCGCGTGGTCGCGATCGGCGACTCCAGCAACGATGCCGAAGCCGCGCGCGCGGCCGGCTGTTTCGTGCTGTCGGTCCCGTATGGCTACAACCACGGAAAACCTGTGCAAAGTATTAATTCCGATGGTATAGTTGATTCGCTACTTGAAGCGGCTGAACTGATCAGCGCTCATAACAAAGCCAACTCCTAAACCATCTACTCCATGTTTTTCGCCAAAAAACACATCGTCAACCCAACCGGTGCCCATGAGGCCTGGCTGTGGCGACGCTGGCAATCCTGGTCCATCTGACCCAAGCCGATTGCTGCCGGTGCACACCTCGTGCACATTGAAACCGGCAGGTTTTTTTGAAGAAATCGCCGCCCGTTCCCCTTCCTGCGGGCGGCCCGGAGAAAAGCATGACCGAACTCGAATTCAAATCGCTCGCCACGCAAGGCTATCACCGTATCCCCCTGATCGCGGAAGCATTTGCCGATCTCGAAACCCCGCTCACGCTGTACCTGAAGCTGGCCCAGAGCCAGGACGCCGGCAAGAACACGTTCCTGCTCGAGTCCGTGGTCGGCGGCGAACGCTTCGGCCGCTACTCCTTCATCGGCCTGCCGGCCAAGACCATCCTGCGCTCGACCATGGACGGCAAGGGCATTACCGTCGAGAAGAACGGCAGCGTCATCGAAACCCACGAGGGCAACCCGCTCGACTTCATCGAAGCCTACCAG
>JBJMVU010000030.1:0-3735 GCA_045810485.1 Massilia sp.
GACGAGCCCCCGAGCGACCTTGCGCTGGCAAGCGCAAGGGCTCTCCGATTCGCCTGACCAAGGAAATCGCGCAGCGATTTCTGTCTTAATTTCCAGCCACTGCGTCGGATAAATGGCCTGCGTACATTCATCGTAGCGCCAGTAGACAAGCCTCAATCTCTCAGCAAATCCCCCTTCCCCGCCACGTTTATGCGCTTACCATAACTGCACACGGGCGCGCAGAAATCATCGCGAAAGCACCTGAACTTCCGTGTACTGACGTGCCCGACCTTACGTCAGCTGATCATTTCCTTAACAATCCAGGAGTATCAACATGGCAATCAACGTCGACAACTGGGGTTATATCAATGGTGGTTCCACTATCGAAGTCGGTTTGTTAATCAACGACGGGCAGGACTTCGGTGCTCAATTTTTCGAAGGAAAACCGCAAGACGCCAACAACACCCTCACGACCAATAACGAGGGAATTTCATTCGGCGTCGACGGCAAACATGCCTATTGGTTCCAGCTGCATTGCGACGGCGTCGGCACGCGTTATGCGTTGTGCGGCGGCGGATTCACGGCTGATTAACACTGCATCGATACCAGGAGGACGCCATGAAAGTGAATATGACCATTATTACCGATCCCAACAGCTCCCGGTTTCTGGGCGCGATCCGGACGGATCCCGTCATGATCGGCAAACAGAAAATCCAGCCCATTTTCCGGAAACGTCACGACCAGGCGCATCACCAAGTGCAAGTCGAAGAAAGCATGGTGAAAGGGCGCCCTGTGGCCGAAGCGGCAGAGCATCTGATGTCATTGATTAAGCACTAAACAACAGCCCGGAGGAAGCGGACGATACTCCGCTTCAAACGAGTTCCCGATAAAAATAAGTCGTATCGCACAATGGCCCATCCGGCAGTAACGCAAACCCCGGAATCACACCCAAGCGGGTCCAGCCCATGCGCGCATACAGGCGCTCCGCCTCCGCGCTGGCCGTATCCAGCACCAGCAGCGTCTTGCCGAGCGACCGCGCCTCCCGCTCCGCCGCGTCCATCAGCGCCGCTCCGACACCCTGCTTGCGCGCCCGCCGCATCACGAGCATCTTGCACAGGTCGGCCCGATGCGGCTGGTTGTCCGGCATCGCCAGCACGAGGTGCACCGTGCCCACGATGCCATGCTCGTCCTCCGCCACGAGCAGCGCACGCTTGCCGGCCTCGACATCGGCCGCGAGCCCGCGCCACCACGCCAGCGCCTGGCCCAGCGTGTACGGCTGCATGAACCCGACGGACGCCCCGCCCTCGACACAGTCGAAAAGGACGGCGGCCAAGCCTTCGATGTCGGCATCGGTCAGCGAATCAACACGGTGTACGCGGCAACTCATGGTCAGCTCCTGGCAAGCGTGGTGAGGACGACGGCGTAGCGCGCCGGCACATCCCCGGGATTGTGGAAGGAATTCGGTGCGTCGAGGGGGATGGCGAGGCAGTCGCCCGCCTCCAGCAGCCAGGAGTCGGCGCCGTACGTGATCTGCATGCGGCCTTCGAGGATCCAGATCTGCTGCTGCACGGCGGGCGTGCGGGGGCCGGCCTCGTACGTCACGCGCGTACGTGGCGGAAACGTTACATCGACGATGCGTGTTGGCGACTGGAATCCTTCCGGCGATATATTGCGGCGCTGATAGCCGGAATGCGGGTCCTGCCACGTGACCTGGTCGGCATGGCGCGAGACGGGCTCGGCCGTACGCGCCGGATCGTCGAACAGCGAGGCGAGCGGCACGCCGAGGCCGGCCGCGAGCTTGTCGAGCACGACGGCCGTCGGGCTCGTCTCGCCGCGCTCGATCAGCGACAGCATCGAACGGCTGACGCCGCACTGGGTCGACAACGCATCGAGCGACAGTCCGCGCTCGCCGCGCAAATGACGCACCTGCCGGGCGATGCGTTCGTTAACGGTGGAATCATCTTTCATAATGGAGATATTCTCCAATATGAAAGATGAAACGTCAACTATCCTGGATTAATTCTCCAGTTTGCTGGAGAGCGTGATTACGACGTCGGCCCCGGATCCGTTCCCGGCGCGACAAGCAATTCCTTCAGCAACATGTCGTTGAATGCAGGCAGATCGTCCGGCTTGCGGCTCGTGACCAGGCGCGAGTCCAGCACGACTTCCTCGTCGGACCACTCGGCGCCCGCGTTCGTCAGGTCTTGCTTCAGGCTGGGCCAGCTGGTCAGGTGCTTGCCGGTGGCGATGCCCGCGTCGATCAAGGTCCACGGGCCGTGGCAGATCGCCGCCACCATCTTGTCCTCGGCATCGAAGTCGCGGATGAAGTCGATGGCGTCCTTGCTCAAGCGCAGTTGATCCGGATTGGCGACACCACCCGGCAGCACGAGCCCGTCGAAGTCCGCCGGTCTCGCGTCGCGCACGTTCATCTCGACCTTGAAGCGGTCGGCCGGCTGCATGTGGTTAAAACCCTGCACTTCGTCGCCGGCGGCCTTCGGCGACAGCAACACGACGGTCGCGCCCTGCTCTTCCAGGAAAGAACGCGGACTCGTGTACTCGATCTGCTCCACGCCATCCGTCATGAGCATGGCGACGCGCTTGCCCTGCAAAGGCTTGCTGGCAACTTGTTCCATATAAACTCCTTGTGGTCGAACGGTTGAAGACGATCGACCATTCTAGGCAGGGAGGATGGGGCGCGTCGCACGCCGCGCAGCGCGCGAAAAAGCATGGCCGGGTCAGCCGGACAGCGCCTGCCACACCATCCACAGGTTGGCGGAAGAGATCACGACGAACAGGAACCACGACAGCGCCGTCGTCCACCACTTGTTGATGAACTGGCCCATCAGGTCGCGACGGCCCGTCAGGCGGATCAGCGGGTACATGGCGAACGGCAGTTGCAGGCTCAGTACGACCTGGCTGCCGACGAGCATCTTGCCGATCGCATGGTCGCCCAGGGTGAGCACCCCGACCATCGCCGGCCCCAGCGCCAGGGCGCGCGTGAGCAGGCGGCGCTGCCAGCAGGGAATCCTGAGTTTCAGGAAGCCTTCCATGATGACCTGGCCGGCGAGGGTGCCGGTGAAGGTCGAGCTCTGGCCGGACGCCAGCAGCGCCAGGCCGAACAGGATCGCCGCGGCCGCCGTGCCCGCGACGGGGGCCAGCAGATAATAGGCCTGGTCGATGTCCATCACGTTGCCGCCGCCCGGTTTATAAAACGCGGCCGCGGCCAGCACGAGGATCGCGCCGTTGATGAACAGCGCCAGGAACAGCGACACGACCGTGTCGATGCGCGACATTTTGATCGCTTCGGCGAGGCGCGCGCCGTCCTCGTTGAGGTCGTGGCGCAGGACGCGCGTCTGCACGATGGACGAGTGCAGGTACAGGTTGTGCGGCATGACGGTCGCGCCGAGGATGCCGATGGCAAGGTACAGGGCGTTGCGCTGGCCCAGCTTGTCCAGTGATGGCACGAGGCCCGCCATGACGGCGCGCGGGTCCGGATCGACGAGAAACAACTCTGTGAACAGGCAGACGGCGATCGTCGCGATGAGCCCCAGCACGATGGCTTCCAGTTGCCGGAAGCCCTTCCCTTTCAGGCCCAGCACGATGATGGTGTCGAACGCCGTCAGCGCCACGCCGACCGGCAGCGACACGCCCAGCAGCAGGTTGAACGCGAGCGCGCAGCCGAGCACTTCGGCCAGGTCGCAGGCGATGATCGACAGCTCGGCGAATGCCCACAGCCCTTTCGCATGCACCGGCGAA
>JBJMVU010000031.1:0-6815 GCA_045810485.1 Massilia sp.
GTGGTCAAGGAACGCGACGGCTGGAAGGATTTGTACCGCGCCTGCCGCGACGTGATGGCGTGAGCGCGCGATGAGCGTCCACCTGTTCGGCGTCCGCCACCACGGCCCCGGTTGCGCGCGCAGCCTGGCGCAAGCGCTGTCGGCACTGGCGCCGGACTGCATCCTCGTCGAGGGCCCGCCGGAAGCGGATGCGCTGGCGCGCTTCGCCGGCCATGCGGACCTGGCGCCGCCCGTCGCCCTGCTGCTGTACGCGCCGGCCGACCCGCAGCGCGCCGTGTTCTATCCGTTCGCCGCGTATTCGCCGGAATGGCAGGCGCTCCGCTACGCGGCGGAACATGGCGTGGACCTGCGCTTTTGCGACCTGCCGCAGGCGTACCGTTTCGCGCTGCGCGCAGCGGACGAAAAAAAGGAAGACGACCTGCACACCGACCCGCTGCGCTGGCTCGCCGACGCGGCCGGGTACGGCGACACGGAGACGTGGTGGGACCACCTCGTCGAACAGCGCGGCGACAGCCTGGACCTGTTCGCCGCCGTCGCCGAGATGATGACGGTGCTGCGCACCGAGGCCGGCCCGCCGGCCGACGACGTCGAAACGAAGCGCGAGGCGTGGATGCGCACGGCGATCCGCCAGGCCGTCAAGAATGGCCGCGAACGCATCGCCGTCGTGTGCGGCGCGTGGCACGTGCCGGCCCTCGCCCAGCTGCCCAGCGCGAAGAGCGACGCCGATCTGTTGAAGGGCCTGGCGAAGGAAAAGATCGCGGCCACGTGGGTCCCGTGGACGCACGGACGCCTCACGTTCGCCAGCGGCTACGGCGCGGGCGTGACGGCGCCCGGCTGGTATCGCCACCTGTGGCGCCATCGCGAGCGCGCCGGCCTGCACTGGCTGACGGAAGTCGCGACGCTGCTGCGCAAGCACGATCTCGATGCGTCGTCCGCGCACGTGATCGAGGCCGCGCGCCTGGCCGACACGCTGGCCGCGCTGCGCGACCGTCCGCGTCCCGGACTGGACGAATTGATGGAAGCGGTGCGCGCCGTGTTCTGCTACGACAGCGACGCGCCGCTGCGCCTGATCCGGCGCGAGCTGCTCGTCGACGAGGCGCTGGGCACGGTGCCGGACGACGTGCCGGCCGTGCCGCTCGCACAGGACGTGGCCGCGCAGCAGAAGCGCCTGCGCATGCCCGTGCGCGCGGACATGACGGAGCTCGACCTCGACCTGCGCCAGCCGGCGCACCTGGAAAAAAGCGTGCTGCTGCACCGCCTCGCGCTGCTGGGTATTCCGTGGGGGCGGCAGCTGGCGGTGCGCGGCCGCACGGGCACCTTCCACGAGCAATGGCAGCTTGCGTGGGAGCCGGAATT
The DNA here is from genome assembly GCA_045810485.1 of Massilia sp. Classification (GTDB taxonomy): domain Bacteria; phylum Pseudomonadota; class Gammaproteobacteria; order Burkholderiales; family Burkholderiaceae_D; genus Telluria. The sequence continues at coordinate 1,357 of JBJMVU010000031.1, forward strand.
CGCCGTCGACCTGATCGCCGCCAGCCGCTGGGGCGCCACGCTGGAAAGCGCGGCGACGGCGCTGGCGGCCGACCGCGCGGCGCAGGCGCACACGCTGCCCGAGCTCACGCGCCTGATGGAGACGATCCTGCTGGCCGACCTGCGCGCGGCCGTTGCCCCGCTGATGGCGCGCATCCAGGAAGTGGGCACCCTGACGCCCGACCTCGGGCTGCTGCTGGCGGCGCTGCCGTCGCTCGTCAACGTGCTGCGCTATGGGAGCGCGCGCAATGTCGACACGCAGGCGCTGGGGAGCGTCGTCGACGGCCTCGTGGCGCGGGCGTGCATCGCGCTGCCGTACGGCCTGCGCGGCGTCGCCGACGATGCGGCGGCCGCGCTGCTGGGCCAGATCATCGCGGCCGACCAGGCCGTGCGCCTGCTGCAGAACGAGACCCATGCGGCCGCGTGGTTCGACGCGCTCGAGGCGGGTGCGACGAGCGATCTGTCGCATCCGCTGCTGGCGGGACGCTGCGGGCGCATCCTCACCGAACAGGGACACTGGGACAGCAACCGCGCCGCGCGCCAGCTGGCCCTGCGTTGTTCGCCGACGGTTCCTCCGCTCGTCACGGCGCACTGGCTGGAGGGCTTCCTGCAAGGGAGCGGCGCGCTGCTCGCGCACAGCGACCCGTTGTGGAACATCGTGAACGGCTGGCTGCTCGCGCAGCCGGACCACGTGTTCACCGAGCTGCTGCCGCTGCTGCGCCGCACGGTCGCCACGTTCAGCGCACCGGAACGGCGCGAACTGGGCCAGCGCGCGGCGCATGCCGGCGGCACGATCGCGCAAGCGGCGCCGGCGGCGGCCGTCGATCCCGTGCGTGCACGGCGCGTGCTGCCCATCCTGCACACGCTGTTCGGGACCCAGGCAATCCAGGAGGCCGTCCATGACGAATGAAAAAGAAGCGGCGCGCCGCTGGCGTCTCGTGCTGGGCCAGGACGCGGGCGAATCGCTCACGCTGGGCGGATCCGATGCCGCCATCGACGCGGCACTCGATGCGCTGTATGGCGCCGGTCCGGACACGCGCAGCGGCGGCCTCGGAGGATCGGCGCCACGCGTGGCGCGCTGGCTGGGCGACATCCGCCAGTACTTCCCGTCCAGCGTCGTGCAGGTGATGCAGAAGGACGCGTTCGACCGCCTGGGCCTGCAGCAGATGCTGTGCGAGCCGGAGATGCTGGCGGCCGTCGAGCCGGACGTGCACCTCGTCGCGACGCTCCTGAGCCTGAACCGCGTCCTGCCGAACAAGACGCGCGCGACCGCCCGCACCGTCGTCGCGAAGGTCGTCGAGGAACTGGAAAAGAAGCTGGCGACGCCGATGCGCCAGGCCGTGTCGGGAAGCCTGAACCGCGCCGCGCGCAACCTGCGGCCGCGCCACCAGGACATCGACTGGCTGCGCACCATCCGCGCCAACCTGCGGCATTATCAACCGGCGTACCGGACGATCATCCCCGCGACGCGCATCGGCTATGGCCGGCGCGGACGCTCGCTGCGCGACATCGTGCTGTGCGTGGACCAGAGCGGGTCGATGGCGCCGTCGGTGGTGTACGCGAGCGTGTTCGCGGCGGTCCTCGCCAGCATCAAGGCCGTGACGACGTCGGTAGTCGTGTTCGACACGGCCGTCGTCGACCTGACGCCGCTGCTGCACGATCCGGTCGAGGTCCTGTTCGGCACGCAGCTGGGCGGCGGCACCGACATCAACCGCGCGCTCGCGTATTGCCAGGGCCTCGTCACGCGGCCGCAGGACACGATCTTCGTCCTGATCAGCGACCTGTACGAAGGCGGCAACAATGCCGAGATGCTCGGGCGCGCGGCGAGCCTCGTCGGCAGCGGCGCACAGGTGATCGCGCTGCTCGCGCTGGACGACAGCGGCGCGCCTTCTTACGACCGCAACAACGCGGCGAAGCTGGCCGCGATGGGCATCCCCTGCTTCGCCTGCACGCCCGACCTGTTCCCCGACCTGATGGCGGCGGCGATCCAGCGGCACAGTCTCGAACAGTGGGCGTCGCAGGCGGGGATCGTCCACGCGTGACGGGGTGGCGCGTCAATCGTGCGGCCGGTTGAACACAGCCGTGTTTGGCGCTACTGTCATCCCATGGACGATCAAGCGACTCAACAAAAAAAGAACGACCAGGAAATGCGCAACATCATCGAGGAAGCGCGCTGCATTCTCCCTGGCCTGCAGGCGGTGTTCGGTTTCCAGACGATCGCCGTGTTCAACGAGCGGTTCAACGACCTCGCGCTGTATGCACAGGCGTGCCACATGGTCGGCCTCGCCTTGATGGTGATCGCGATGGCCCTCCTGATGACGCCGGCCGTGTATTACCGCGCGCAGCATGGCTACGCGACGTCGCACATGGTCAAGGTGTCGCGCAAAGCCATCCGGGGTGCGTTGATGCCACTGGCTGTTGGCCTGTCGCTCGATATGTTGACGGTGGTGTCGCTTGCAACCGACATGCTCTCGCTCAGCATCGCTGCCGCGGTTGCTTCCCTCCTGCTGTTTGTGGGACTCTGGTACCTGATCCCGCGCCGCGATCCGGTCCAGGTCGGCGAGCCGCAATCCTGACGCAATCATGGCCGCGGCTGTGTTGTGTGAGGCGCCGAACAGATGAGGGCGCTTGCACCCGGATAATGGTCCTGTGTTCACGGCATCGTGGACAAGGATTTTACGAACTGGGCGACACTGGCCTACCTTCAAGTTCCGATATCGGGGGGAGCACAGACGGTGGCGAGTGTTTGCCCAGCCGTTCATGCAGCGGCCGCGCAACGATCGCGCGCCCGCTGCAACGGCTGGAAGTGGCGGGTGTCAAAGCGTGCGGAGAACCAGACGCAATGGAGGCAAGCATGAGCCTGGCACTGACCTCGTCCGACTTCACGCCCGGCGGGCCCATCCCGCCCATCCACACGTGCGACGGCGCGAACACGTCGCCCGCACTGTCGTGGTCCGGCGTCCCGCCCGACACCCGCAGTCTCGTCCTCATCATCGACGACCCGGATGCGCCCGATCCCGCGGCGCCGAAGATGACATGGGTGCACTGGGTCCTCTACAACCTGCCGCCGCAGGCGAACCACTTGTCCGCCGGCATACGCGAAGCGGACCTGCCGCAGGGCACGCTAACCGGCCTGAACGATTTCAAGAACACGCGCTACGGCGGGCCGTGTCCGCCCATCGGACGGCACCGCTACTTCCATAAACTGTATGCGCTCGACACCGTGCTGCCCGACCTGCGTCACCCGACCAGGGCCCAGCTGGAAAAGGCGATGCAGGGGCATATCAAGGCGCAGGCGGAACTCATCGGCACCTACCAGCGCGGTCACTGAGCCGCGCGGATGAAATCGACGAAGGCGCGCAGCGGCGCGGGAACCAGCCGGCGTCCCGGATAGTAGAGATACGGGCCGGAAAAGGACGGCCACCACGATTCCAGCACCGGCTCGAGCTCGCCCCGTTCGATGTACGGACGCAACCAGTCTTCGAACAGGTAGACGATGCCCGTGCCGGCGACGGCCGCGGCGATCTTCAGGTCGAGGGCGCCGCCTACCTGGACAAGCAATTGTCCAGCCGGATCGATCGTCACTGTCTCGCCGTCGCGCTCGAACGTCCAGCGGATGACCGCGCCGCTGGCGAAACGCGCGCGCATGCAGGCGTGGTCCAACAGTTCGCGCGGATGCTGCGGGCGGCCGCGCCGCGCGAGGTAGTCCGGCGCCGCGGCCGCCGCCATGCGCTGGACCCGCGGGCCGATGGGCACGGCGACCATGTCCTGCTCGAGCTTCTCCTCGTAGCGGATGCCCGCATCGCAACCGGCCGCGAGCACGTCGACGAAGGTTTCGTCCGCGATCACTTCCAGGCGGATCTCGGGGTAGGCCGCAAGAAAGCGCGGCACGATGGACGGCAGCACGAGCCGCGCCGCGCTCATCGGCACGTTCAGGCGCAGCGTGCCGGTTGGCGTGTCGCGGAAACCATTGACGACGTCCAATGCGCTCTCGACTTCGCTGAGCACGGGATCAAGGCGCGCAAGCAGGCTGCGGCCCGCGTCCGTCGGCACGACGCTGCGCGTGGTGCGGTTGAGCAGGCGCACGCCGAGCTTCGCTTCGAGACGCCGTACCGCATCGCTGAGACCGGACGCGCTGCCGCTCGTGGCCCGCGCCGCATCGCGAAAACCGCCGGCGCGCGCGACGGCGACGAAGGCGGACAGGTCGCCGAGATCGACTTTCATGCATTCTCCATTGTCCGTTTTAGCGTACAACTCATGCGGATTATGCCGGATTGTCTTGAGATTGGCGTGGGCTTATCGTGGATGCACTGTTCACTGTTCACTCAAGGAGAAATCGATGTCCACGACGTACCAACTCGGCGACCGCACTGTCCGGCGTCTCGGCTATGGCGCCATGCAACTGGCCGGTCCCGGCGTCTTCGGGCCGCCGCGGGATCCCGACGCTGCCCGCGCGGTGCTGCGCGACGCGGTGGCGCTCGGCGTCAATCACATCGACACGTCCGATTTCTATGGGCCTCACGTCACCAATCAGCTGATCCGGGAGGCGCTGCACCCGTATGCAGACGACCTGGTCATCGTCACCAAGATCGGAGCGCGGCGCGATGGACAGGGCGCGTGGCTGCCGGCTGTCTCTGCGGACGAGTTACGCCAGGCCGTCCATGACAACCTGCGCAATCTCGGCCTGGACGTGCTCGAGGTGGTGAATTTCCGCTGCATGCTGGATGTGCATGGTCCGGCGGAAGGATCGCTCGAGGCGCAGGTGACGGCGCTGGCGGAACTTCGCGCGGAAGGGCTCATCAAGCACGTTGGCCTGAGCAATGTGACGATGAAACAGGTCGAGGACGCGCGGCGCATCGTGCCGATCGCGTGTGTGCAGAACATGTACAACCTCGTCCACCGCAATGACGACGCGCTGATCGATGCGCTGGCCCGCGACGGCATTCCGTACGTGCCATTCTTCCCGCTGGGTGGTTTTTCGCCGCTGCAGTCGGACGCATTGTCGGCTGTCACGGCCGAGCTGGATGCGACGCCGATCCAGGTGGCGATCGCGTGGCTGTTGCAGCGGTCGCCGAATATCCTGCTGATTCCCGGGACGTCGTCGCGTGCGCACCTGCGCGAGAACCTGAAGGCGGCGGATCTCGTGTTGCCTGCCGATGTATTGGAGAAGCTCGAACGGCTCTAGAAAAGCAAAAAGCCCGCTCAGTTCAACTGAGCGGGCTTCTGCATATAACTAGCCTGACGATAACCTACTTTCACACTGGTTGCAGCACTATCATCGGCGCAAAGTCGTTTCACGGTCCTGTTCGGGATGGGAAGGGGTGGTACCGACTTGCTATGGTCATCAGGCATAACTTGTACGAGTGCCGCTTGCTTAATGCAGGCGTCACTCTGAATCTGGAAGAAGTAGTTTTAATCTGTTGTCTCAACAAACAGCTGAA
>JBJMVU010000032.1:0-5717 GCA_045810485.1 Massilia sp.
GCCGCCAGGTTGCCCCGCGCTGCCGTTCGACTTGCATGTGTAAAGCATGCCGCCAGCGTTCAATCTGAGCCAGGATCAAACTCTTCAGTTTAATCTCTGTTTTTGTCATCCGCTTTCGCAGACAACAGATCGCTCACTCAAAATACTGACCGTCACTCATTGCTGAGCAACGTATTTCTTTTGTGTGAACATTTGATAATTTAAGCATTCAGCAACCACTTACGCGGCTGCTGGCACTTCATCAAACGCCCACACTTATCGACTGTTGATTGTTAAAGAACTGTATTCGGTACTGCCTTGCTGCATTTGCGAATCGTTTTGTTCGTCAGCAGCAGAGAAGTGAGATTATGCCGTGCTTCGCTTAACTCGTCAACCCCTCGTCTGTTTTGTTGCGCCGTCGTTACCGACTCATTTACTTGCGCTGCAAAACAGGAGGCGAACTATAGCAAAGGCCTGGGGCAGTGCGCAAGGGGGTTATGGTGCCAACTGCTTCAAAATCGAATAAGCTGCGTCGACCCGCGCCGAATTCGGGTAATTCTTATTGGCCAGCATGACGATCCCGACGCGCTGCTCCGGCACGAACACGACATACGCGCCGAACCCACGCGTCGCGCCCGTCTTGTTGAACAGCGTGCCGCGCGGTGGCGCCTGCGGCGGCTCCAGCCGGGTGGCCGGATTCGGCTCGGCACTCATTTTCGCGGAATTCCCCGCCTGCAGCGCAGCCAGGGTCACGGGCGCGCGGTACTGCTCCCATCCAAGCCCCTGCACGGTATCGCCGATGCGGAAGTAACCCGTGTGCGTGCAATCGATGGCGCGTCGCATCGGCTCCGGCAAGCCGCTCGAATCGATATTCGCCTGGACGAAACGGAGCACATCGGCCGCGCTGGCCTTCACGCCATACGTCTCCGCATCGAACGGCCCGGGACTGACGCGCACCGGCCGGTTGGTCTTGTCGTACCCCCAGGCGTAGTCGCCCATCGCGCTGGACGGCACGCGAATATGGCTGTGCTTCAGGCCGAGCGCAGGGAACAGCCGGCCTTCGACGGCATCGGCGAAGTCGACACCCAACGCCCGCGCCGTCACATGTCCGAACAGGCCGAGGCTGGGATTCGAATAGCGCCGGAGCAGGCCGGGCGCGGCATCCGGGCGCCATGTGCGGAAGTAAGCGATCGTCTGCGCCTCCGTCTCGACGTCGTCCGGGAATTGCTGCGGCAGGCCGCCGGGCGTATAGGTACCCAGTTCGAGCACGCTGGCGCGGTCGATTGCACTGCCCTTCAGCTGCGGAACGTATTGGCCGGGATGGTCGGCAAACGACAGCTTGCCCTGGCCCTGCGCGTAACACGCCAGCGTCGCCGTGATGGTCTTGCTGACGGAGCCCAGTTCGAACAGCGTGTTCTCGGTGACAGGCTTGCGCTCCTGCTTCGACGCCTCGCCGTAATTGAAGAACAGCGCCTGGCCGTCCACCGTGACGGCGACCGCCATGCCGGGCACGTCGTGCTGCGCCATCAGGGGTTCGATCGCACGGTCGACGGCGGCGCGCACGGCGGCTGCATCGACGGCGCCGGCCGTCAGCGGCAGCAGGGACAGGTATGCGATGGAGATGGCGATGGATTTTGTAGACAAGGTGTTCTCCGGATTGTTCGTGACGGGCACCAGTATAGGCAGGGCCCCATGCCCGCCGACAGCGCAGCCGTCCCGGCAAACCGGGCGTTCGTCACATCGCCGACTTCAGCGCGCCCAGGTAACGCTCGCTGACCGCGACCGTCGCGCCGCAGCGCAGCGTGAGCCGATAACTGCCGTCGCCGACGGAATCCAGCCGCGCGATCTCGCCGCGCCGGACGATCGCGCCGCGGTGCACGCGCAGGAAGTCATCGGGCGCGAGCAGCGTCTCGAGACGGTTGAGCGTCATGCGGTGCAGGACCGTGCGCCCCGCCAGGTGCAGCTCGACGTAATTGCCGGCCGACTCGATCCAAAGGATGTCGGCGACGCGGATCTGTTCGATACGGCCGACGGAACGCACATTGATCCGTTCGAGCCGCGCCGGGACCTGGCCCGCATCGACGTAATCGCGCAGTGCCACGCCATACGCTTCGCGCTGACGCTGTTCCAGCATGGCGCCGATGCGCTCGACCGCCTGCGCCAGGCGCGCATCGTTCAGCGGCTTGAGCAGGTAGTCGAGTGCGTGCACCTCGAACGCGTCGATCGCGTGCTCGCTGTAGGCAGTCACGAACACGATCAGCGGCGGCGCGCACGCACGGCTGATTTCGCGCGCGAGCACGAGCCCCGATTCGGCCGGCATCTGGATGTCGAGGAAGATGACGTCGACGTCCTGCGCGGCCAGCACCGCGCGCGCGGCCGCGGTGCCGTCGCATTCGGCCACGAGGCGCCAGTCCGGATGCGCGCCCAGGGCCAGGCGCAGGTTGGTGCGGCTGGGCAGCTCGTCGTCGACGATCAGGTAGCGCACGGCCATGTTCACGGGCGCTCCAACGGCAGGCGGACTTCGGCCACGAAGCGGCCGTCCTGCAGATTCGTGCGCAGCGACGCGGTGGGATGCATGAGCCGCAGCCGCTCGCGCGTATTCGCGATGCCGAGTCCCGCGCCGGGATTCGGTGACGCCTGCGCGAGGGCGGGATTCGTCACCCGGATCGTGAGCGCCGCGCCGTCGGGCACGAAGCACAAACGGATGTCGCTCGGCCCGTCGTGGCAATCGAGGTCGTGGCGCAGCGCGTTCTCGATGAGCGGCTGCAGCAGCAAAGGCGGACAATCGACGTCGTGCAGCAGCGCGTCGTCGCCCTCGATGCGGACCTGCAGCCGGTCGCCGTAGCGCAGGCGCTGCAGGTCGAGGTAATCGCGCACGAATTGCAGCTCGGCGGCGACCGTGACGGTGTTGCAGACGCTGGCCGACAACGCATAGCGCAGCAGGTCGCTCAGCCGGCCGATGCCGCCCAGGGCGAGCGTGCGGTCGCCTTCGCGCACGAGGGCGCTGATCGCGTTCAGCGCATTGAACAGGAAGTGCGGTTCGAACTGCGCGCGCAGGGCCAGCATGCGCTGTTCTTCCAGCGCGAGGCGCAGGTTGAGCATGTCGGTCTGGCTGCGCTGCCACGCCAGTTCGCGCTCGCGCGCCTGGCGCCAGTAGTGAACGGCGAGGATGGCGGCGAACGTGCCCGTCGTCGAGAACCAGCCGACCAGCAGCATCTTCATCAGCAGGCGCCGCGCGTCGTCGATGCTCGCGATGTGCAGGTAGCCGCGCAGCCACGCCATGTACGTCCATTGCGCGGGCTGGAACACGAGTACGAGGCCGACGAACAGCAGGAACACGTTGCGCGGACGGGCAATCAATCCGGGCCAGCGCGCCAGTGCGAGACTCAGGCCCGCACTGAGGACGATCAGCGGTACCGCGTACTCGACGAACCACGTCACCAGCAGCGACGGATAGTGGCTGTCCACGCCGAGGCGCAGGTTGTCGCTGTAGGTCTGCAGGGCACCCAGGGTGCTGATCGCCGTCCACAACAGCACGACGATGACGATGGTCCTGGCTGGGGGCGGCGTCGATGGCGGGGAAATGGCATGCTGCGTCATCGGGGAAGTATAGCCTGCCGATGGACGGCGTCCGGCCGCTTCGTCACGTGGAGGCGGCGTTTCGTCACGGAGGGCTTACCGTCGCACCGATGTGGTCGCAGAATCGGCAACGCATCATCCCGATCAACTCTCCAGCACCCCATGAAAAATACGATACGCCTGGCCGCCGCGCTCCTGTTCGGCGGTGTCTCCGCCTCCACCGTCGCCGGCATGACGGAATGGCTCGCGCCGCAGGATCCGTTCGCCCTCTACGGCAACACCTATTATGTCGGCACCCACGGCATCAGCGCCGTGCTGATCACGTCGCCGGCGGGTCACATCCTCATCGACGGCGGGCCGCCGGCCGCGGCCGACCAGATCGCGGCGCACGTGCGCGCGCTCGGCTTCAAGGTCGAGGACATCCGCTACATCCTGAATGGCCACGATCACTTCGACCACGCCGGCGGCATCGCGGCACTGCAAAAGATGAGCGGCGCCGCGGTGCTGGGCAGTCCGGCGTCCATCGCCGTGCTGCGCACCGGACAACCGGACAAACGCGATGCGCAATACCCCGGCCTCGAGCCCTTCGCCCCCGTCGCCAATACGCGCGCCGTGCGCGACGGCGACGTGGTCAAGCTTGGGCCGCTCGCGGTCACCGCGCACTTCACACCCGGGCACACGCCGGGGGCCACCAGCTGGACGTGGCAATCGCGCGAAGGCGGCAAGACGATGCACATGGTGTACGCGGACAGCGTCACCGCCATCGCCGCCGATGGCCTCAGTTTCAGCAGGAATCCGCTGTATCCGAATGCGCGGGCGGACGTCGAACGTTCGATCGCCATGATCGAAGGACTGGAATGCGACGTGCTGGTGGGCGCACATCCGGATTTCAGCGATTTATGGGAGCGGAAAGAGAGCGGGACCTTCGTCGATCCCGACGCATGCCGCAAGTACGCGGCGAACGGGCGGGCATGGCTGGCGAAGACGCTGGCGGCGGAAGTACAGCCATGACGGCGGTCCGCACGCTGCTGTTGGCGTGCTGTCTCGCATCCCGCGTGGCCACGGCCGCGGCGCCGATGTCGTATGTGCTCGACGACACGGAGGTGCGTGACGTGCACGCAGGCGCGCTGCACCGCGACTACCAGGTGTTCGTCGCGTTGCCGGAGTCGTATCGTTCGTCGAACCGGCGCTATCCCGTGCTGTTTGTCGCCGACGCGAATTACGCCTTCCCGGTCGCGCGCGGCATCGCGCAGCGCCTGGCCAAGCATGCGGGCCTGGAAGAGGTGATCATCGTCGGCCTGTCGTATGCGAAGGGCGACAGTGCCGTGTACAGCCGGCGCCGCGACTACACGCCGACGGCGCCGCGCGGTCAGGCCTATACCTCCGATATGCCGGGACGCGGCGCCGCATTCGGCGAGGCGCAGGCCTACGGCCGCTTCATCGCCGCCGACGTTTTTCCGTTGATCGCGTCGAACTACCGGGCCGACATGCGCCGCAAGATCTTCGTCGGCCATTCGTATGGCAGCCTGCTGGGCCTGCAGCTGTTGCTGAGCGAGCCGGCCACGTTCGATCATTACATCCTCGGCAGTCCATCGCTGTGGTTCGACCAGGGCGTGATGTTCGATCAGGAACAGGCTTATGCAAAGGGACACAAGGACATGCCGGCGTCCGTGTTCTTCGGTATCGGCGGACGTGAGACGCTCGCCAGGGACCGGAAGCGGTCGCGCTCGGAAGAGAATGCGGACATGGTCGCGGATCTATGCGACTTCGACGCGGCGCTGAAATCGCACCGATATCCGAACCTGAAAAGCAGGCTCGAAGTATTTGCGGACGAGGATCATGCCAGCGTTTTCCCGCTGGTGCTGACCCATGGTTTGCGCGGGTACCTGAAGAAGGTGAAGTAGAAAGCAAAAAGCCCGCTCAGTTCAACTGAGCGGGCTTCTGCATATAACTAGCCTGACGATAACCTACTTTCACACTGGTTGCAGCACTATCATCGGCGCAAAGTCGTTTCACGGTCCTGTTCGGGATGGGAAGGGGTGGTACCGACTTGCTATGGTCATCAGGCATAACTTGTACGAGTGCCGCTTGCTTAATGCAGGCGTCACTCTGAATCTGGAAGAAGTAGTTTTAATCTGTTGTCTCAACAAACAGCTGAA
>JBJMVU010000033.1:0-12633 GCA_045810485.1 Massilia sp.
CCTCAGGCGACGGCGTCGGACGGCAGCCGCTGCAGCATCGCGATCTGCCGCGCGATCGTCGGCCGCAACTCGCGCCGGTCGACGATCATGTCGATCGCGCCGGTCTGGAGCAGGAACTCGGCGCGCTGGAAGCCCTCGGGCAGCTTCTCGCGCACGGTGTTCTCGATCACGCGCGGGCCGGCGAAACCGATCAGCGCCTTCGGTTCGGCGATCACGACGTCGCCCATGAAGGCGAACGACGCCGACACGCCGCCCGTCGTCGGGTCGGTCAGCACGCTAATGTACGGCAGCTTTTTCTCGGACAGCCTGGTCAGCATCGCGGTCGTCTTGGCCATCTGCATCAGCGACAGCAGGCCTTCCTGCATGCGCGCCCCGCCGCTGGCGGTGATGGAGATGAACGGCACCTTCTGCTCGAGCGCCACCTGGGCGCCGCGCACGAAGCGTTCGCCGACGACGGAACCCATCGTGCCGGCCATGAACTCGAATTCGAAGCAGGCGACGACGACCGGCAGGCTCATGATCGAACCGCCCTGCACGATCAGCGCATCCGTCTCGCCGGTAGCGTCCATCGCGGCCTTCAGGCGGTCGGGATACTTCTTGCTGTCTTTGAACTTGAGGGTATCGACCGGCAGCGCGTCCTGGCCGATGTCGTAGCGGCCGCCTTCATCGAGCAGCGCGTCGAGGCGCTCGCGGGCGCGGATACGCATGTGGTGGCTGCACTTCGGGCAGACATGCAGGTTCGACTCCAGGTCGGCGCGGTACAGCACCGATTCGCACGACGGGCACTTGACCCACAGGCCTTCGGGCATGGTCTGGCGTTTGGCGGCATCGGAGCGCTGGATCCGGGGGGGCAGCAGCTTTTCCAACCAACTCATGTTCTCTCCTTTGCGGCAATTCTGGAATTGGGCGTAGTGTAGCCGTTCGTATCAGGCTTGTCGAATTCTTGCCGATAATTACTTGCCTTTTTGACAAAGTTAGGCTAGTAGAAATGCAAACCGGGGCGCGTGGCCCCGGTCGTGTCATGCGTGGTCGTGGTATCAGCGCACGGCCGCGCCGACCTCCGCCGTCGTGAATTCGAACCCGCCGATGCGGGCTGCGACCAGGTTGTAGATCCACGCGCCGATGGCGGCGCCGATGAAGCCGCCGATCGCATACGCCACGGGCATCACGAGCAGCACGGCGATGCTGACCCCGGCCGGCATGACCGCCGACATGAACAAGGACGCCAGGATGACGACGGGAATGGCGGTGACGAGATAGACGGCCGCCATGACCTTGGCCGACTGTACGACGGAGACCTGCACGATTTGTTTTTTCATGATGGATGCCCGAGGTTGAGTGATGGGAAACTACCCTTCCACTCTATCCGCGCATTTCCGCCAAGAAAATCGACCGCATCAAACACGCCGGGGTCAGAGCCCGATTTTGAGCAATTTCTCAGATTCGGCAGATTCGGGGTCAGAGCACATTTCTCAGATTCGGGTCAGAGCACATTTCTAGACGCGCGCTGGCGTGGCGCCGATCAGTTGATTCCGACGTGAGGTCGACAGGCTCACTGTGGCGCGATCGATTTGACTGGCAACCAATCAATTGCCCGAAAAAGTGCTCTGACCCCGAATTTGTGACCTTGAATCTGGGCAATAAAAAACCGGGGCATGCCCCGGTTCGTGTCGTGCTGCGGATAAATCAGCGCGCGTCCAGCGCTTCCCGGATGCCCGCGACGAAGGCGCGCACGGCCGCCGGCCCCTGCTCCTTCGGCGTGTTTTCCAGTTCCTGGATGATGCGGCTGCCGATGACGACCGCGTCGGCGACGCTGGCCACCGACTTCGCCGTCTGCGCGTCGCGGATGCCGAAGCCCACGCCGATCGGCAGCTTGACGTGCTCGCGGATGGCGGCGACGCGCTTGGCCACGTCGGCCGTGTCGATGCCGCCGGCGCCCGTCACGCCCTTCAGCGACACGTAATAGCTGAAGCCGCTGCCGTGGCGCGCCACCTGCTTCACGCGTTCCGTGGTCGAGGTCGGCGCGAGCAGGAAAATCATGTCGAGGCCGTTGGCCTTCATCTCGGCCACGAACGCTTCGCATTCTTCCGGCGGGTAGTCGACGACGATGGCGCCGTCGGCCCCGGCCGCCCCGGCGCGGCGGACGAATTCGCTCTGGCCCATGCGCTCGATCGGGTTCGCGTAGCCCATCAGCACAACCGGGGTGTGCTGGTTGGTCTTGCGGAATTCGGCGACGTAGCCGAACACGTCGGTCATGCTGACGCCGAAGGTGAGCGCCCGCTCGCAGGCGCGCTGGATGACGGGGCCTTCCGCCATCGGGTCGGAGAACGGGACGCCCAGTTCGAGGACGTCGGCGCCGCCTTCCACGAGGGCGTGCAGCAGCGGGACGGTGAGTTCCGGGGCCGGGTCGCCGGCGGTGATGAAGGTGACGAGACCGGTCTTGCCCTCTTCCTTGAGGGCGGCAAAGGTTTGTGCGATACGGGACATGCTGTTATTCCTTATGTTGTGGTTGCAAACGGTGGATGGGCTCAGCCGAAGTTGAGTCCCGCCCGTTGCGCCACGGTGTGCATGTCCTTGTCGCCGCGACCCGACAGGTTGACCAGGATGATCTGATCCTTGGGCAGGGTCGGCGCCAGCTTGGCGGCGTAGGCGATCGCGTGCGACGATTCCAGCGCGGGGATGATGCCCTCGATGCGGCAGCAGTCGTGGAAGGCGGCCAGCGCCTCGTCGTCCGTGATCGATACGTATTGCGCACGCTGGATGTCCTTCAGCCACGCGTGTTCCGGACCGACGCCCGGGTAATCCAGGCCTGCCGACACCGAATGCGTCTCGATGATCTGGCCGTGCTCGTCCTGCAGCAAATAGGTGCGGTTGCCGTGCAGGACGCCGGGGAAGCCGGCCGTCAGCGACGCCGCGTGCTTGCCGGAGTCGAGGCCCTCGCCCGCCGCCTCGACGCCCACGAGCTTCACGCCCGGCTCGTCGATGTACGGATAAAAAATGCCCATCGCGTTGGAGCCGCCGCCGATGCAGGCGACGACGTAGTCCGGCTGGCGGCCCGTCATCTGCGGCATCTGCACGCGGCATTCCTCGCCGATCACGGACTGGAAGTCGCGCACCATCATCGGGTACGGGTGAGGACCCGCGACCGTGCCGATGATGTAGAACGTGTTCTCGATGTTCGTGACCCAGTCGCGCATCGCTTCGTTGAGCGCGTCCTTCAGCGTCTTGGAGCCCGATTCCACCGGCACGACGGTCGCGCCCAGCAGCTTCATGCGGTAGACGTTCTGGGCCTGGCGCTTGACGTCCTCGCTCCCCATGTAGATCACGCATTCGAGGCCGAAGCGGGCGCAGATCGTGGCCGTGGCGACGCCGTGCTGCCCGGCGCCCGTCTCGGCGATGATGCGCGGCTTGCCCATGCGTTTCGCGAGCAGCGCCTGGCCGATCACGTTGTTGATCTTGTGGGCGCCCGTGTGGTTCAGGTCTTCGCGCTTGAAGAAGATCTGCGCTCCACCGCCCTGTTCCGACCAGCGCTTGGCGTGGTACACGGGCGACGGGCGGCCGACGAAGTGCGCCAGCTCGTAGCGGAACTCCTCGAGGAATTCGGGATCCTGGCTGTAGCGCGCGTACGCGTCGTTCAGCTCGGCCAGCGCGTGGCTGAGCGTCTCGGCGACGAACGAACCGCCGTACGGGCCGAAGTGGCCGGTGGTGTCCGGCAGTTGATACTCGGGGGTCTTAAACAGCGCCTGGGCGCCGTTGACTTGATTCGCTTTCATGGTGTTCCTGGCTTAAAAGGGTGGCGTCGCCTGCCCGCACCGCGTCGATGAACGCGGCGATCTTGCGGGCATCCTTGATCCCCTTCGCCGCCTCGACACCGCTACTGATGTCGACCGCGAAGGGGCGTACTTGCGCCACCGCGCCAGTCACGTTGTGTACGCTCAAGCCACCACTCAAAACGACCCGAGGCGCGAGCTCTTTTGGAATAAGAGACCAATCGAAAACCTTTCCTGCGCCGCCGTAGGCATCCACGAAGGTGTCGAGCAGAAGACCCGAGAACCAGGGAGAAGCGGCGCGGTATTGAGCTTCCGATTCTAGCAAATCGGCGGGGGTCGTGTCAGGTTTTACCCGGTAGGCCCGTGTGAACGGGCGCTGAACGGCCTCGGCCAGTTGCGCGCACGCCTCCGGCGTTTCGTCGCCGTGGAATTGCAGCTGCGAGACCGGACCGGCCGCGACGACCGCGCGGACCTCGTCCACGGTCGCGTTGACGAACAGCGCGACGGCGTTCACGTACGGCGGCAGTTCCCGCGCCAGTTCGGCGTAGCGCTGGGCGGTGACATGGCGCGGGCTCTTCGGATAGAACACGAAGCCGAGGGCGTCGGCGCCGGCGTCGACGGCGGCGTGCAGGTCTTCGGTGCGGGTGATGCCGCAGATCTTGATTCGGGTACGTGCCATATCGAGGGGTCAGAGCCCGGTGTTGCTTCTCGAGGGGCTCTGCCCCCGGAGTCGCCAGCCGTTGCTCAGCCAGTTATTGGGTTTCGGGTTATTGGGGACGATGCGGCAGAACACCAGGGTCAGAGCCCAAAAAAGCAACACCGGGCTCAGCCCCCTAGAGCCACGGCAGCGGCGGCACCGGCTCCTGCGGCAGCGCCCACTTCGGATCGTAGTCGATTGTAGCAAGGTACAGCCCATCCGGCATGAAGGTGGGCGCCGCCGCGTCGCGCGAGCGCGCGTCCAGCACCTCGGCCATCCAGCCCGGCTCGTTGCGTCCGATCCCCACGTAGATCAGCGAGCCGACGATGTTGCGCACCATGTGATGCAGGAACGCGGACGCGCGCACCGTGAACACGATGATGTCGCCGCTGCGCTCGATCTTCACTTCATGCATCTGCTTGACGGGCGAATTCGCCTGGCAGCCCGACGCGCGGAAGCTGGAAAAATCGTGCGTGCCGATCAGGTGCGCGGCCGCCTCGCGCATGCGCTCGACGTCGAGCGGGCGGAACACCCAGCCGGCGCGTCCGGCCAACAGCGCGGACGGGTTGGCGTGGTTGTACAGCACGTAGTGATAAGTGCGCGAGCGGGCCGAGAAGCGCGCGTGGAAGTCCTGCCCTTCCGCGTCCGGCGCGACCACGTGGGCCCAGCGCACGACGATCGACTCGGGCAGGAAGGCATTCGTGCCGCGCACCCACGATTGCGGGGCGCGGTCGAGGTCCGTGTCGAAATGGACGACCTGCTCGATGGCGTGCACGCCGGCGTCGGTGCGGCCGGCGCACGTCGTCGCGAGCGGCGTGCAGGCAAATTTCTCGAGCGCGATCTCCAACCGGTCCTGGACCGTGTCGCGCGATGGTTGTTTCTGATACCCGTTCCAGGCGGTGCCCACGTACTGGACACCCAAAGCGATGCGCGTCAAATCGTCTTACCTTACACCAGTGTCGCGCGCATCGAGTTGGCGCGTGCCGCCTGCTCGGGATTGCCGCCGCGGATGACTTCTTCGAGCAGCTCGCGCGCCCCTTCCTTGTCGCCGATCTCCTGGTAGGCGATGGCCAGGTCCAGCTTCGTCTCCATCTCCATGTGCGCGGCCGACAGCGCGGCCGTATCGGCCGGCGCGGAGGGTGCGGCCGCCGTGTCGAACTGCGGCTCGGACAGCGACTGCACTTCCGGCAGCGGCAGCGAACCGTCGGCCGGCAGGTCGAGGTCGAAGCCGCCCATGTCGAACTGCGGCGCCACCGGTTCGAGGACGATGCGATCCGGCTCGGCGAATTGCGCGTCGGCCGGCGCCGGCGTGGCCGGGATGTCGAACAGGTGCTCGTCCAGCGCGGCCGTCGGGATCGAGGCCGCGCTTTCCACGCGTGGCGTCTCGTCGATGCCGAAGTCCATCGCGTCGAGGTCGAAGAGCGGATCGCGCGCCTCTGCCGCGACCAGCGGTTCCGGCTCGGGTGGCAGGCTGGCCTGCAGTTCCGTGGGCAGGTCGGGCAGGTCGAATTCGCGCGCCAGGTTGGCCATCTCGATGTCGGCGGCGGCGGCCGTGCTTGCAGCCGCGGCCAGCAAATCGTCGTCCGTGTGCACTTCCAGTTGCGGCACCGGATTCGCGGCCGGGGCGGCGAAGTCCATGTCGAACGAGAAGTCGAGCGGGTCGTGTTCGGCCTTGTCGAGGGCGACCGCGGATTCGGCTGCGGCCGGCGCGGCCGGTGTCTCGAACGCGCTCATGTCGAAATCGAGATCGTGCATGCCGTCCATGTCGGCGACCGGCTCCGCGGCCGCTTGCGCTGCGGGCGCCGATTCGACCGGTTCGAACGCGAGACCGCCCAGGTCGAAGTCGAGCACGTGGTCGTCTTCCACCGGCGCGGGTTCGGTCGACGGCGCATTGGTGACGGGCGCCGGCGCCGGCTGGGCCGTCGCCATCGCATCGGCGAAATGCTGGCTGAAGTCCAGCGGCTCGGCGGCCGGCGCGGCCGTCGGCGCGAGCGCGTCCGGTTCGCCGAAAACGTCGTCCAGTTCCTTCGACAGCAAGGCCTGCTGGCCCAGTTCCTCGGTGCTCGGCGCCGGACCGGCCGGCGCGGCGGTGTGCTGGTACAGCGGGTTGAGCGGGTCGATGGTGAGACCGAGCGCGGCGGCCTGCGCCCACTCGTCACCCTGGCCGCGCGACATGCTGTGCAACTCGGCGGCCTGCGTCTCGAACGCGCGCTGGTCCTTGCGGGCGGCGTAGATCTCGAGCAGCTTCAGGCGCACCGGATAGCGCTCCGGATGCGTGCGCAGGGCTTCCTTGAGGATTTCCTCGGCCTGCGCATCGCGGCCATAGGCGATATAGACGTCGGCCTCCGCCACCGGATCGACCTCGTTCGTGTCGAGCTGGCTGGCGGACGGCGCGAAGCTGGAATTGAAGACACTGTTGTTCGTGTCGACGCTCTGGCCGCCCGTCTCCGCGAACATCGAGTGCGCGGGTTCGCTCGGCACGCCGAGGATAGACGGCTCCGCCACCGGCTTGACGACGTTCTTCTTGCGGCGCTGGGCGACCAGCAGGCCGCCGAGCAGCAGCGCGGCCACGCCGCCGCCGACCAGCGGCAGGTTCTCCATGATGAAGTCCATCAGGCCCGGTTCCGGCGGCGCGCCGGCGGGCTTGGCGGCCGGCTTGATGGCCGGCAGCTTCTTCGGCGCCGGCTGCTGCGACGCCTGCGGGGCGCCGGCGGAAGGTGCGGATGCGGGGGCAGGTGCGGGCGCGGCGGCGTTCTTTTCCGCTTCGGCGCCGGCCTTGCTCTTGATCGTGGCAACCTTTTCGAGATCGGTCACGTTGCGTTCGAGCTCGCGCACGCGCGTCTGCGCATCGGCCAGTTCCTTCTCCCTGGCGATGCGGTCCTCGGTGCTCGTCGTCGTGCCCTTGCCTGCGGGCGTGGACGGCGCGGCTTTCGACAGGCGCAGCTTGTCCTGGGATTCGTTGGCGGCGGTCGGGCGTTCCTCGACCTTGGCCGTGATCTTGCCGGCCGCGCCCTGCCCCGCTTCCGGGGTCTTGACGGGTTCGGACGCGCCGACCTGGCCCGCCAGCTTGTTGCGGTAGGCGTTGAAGTCGGCCGCGTGGGCGACGACGACGCCATGCGCCTCCGTGTCGCCCGTGCCGCGCACGGCGTCGCCCGCCGGCACGTTCAGGATGCGGCCCGACTTCAGGCGGTTCATGTTGTTGCCGATGAAGGCGTCCGGGTTGGCGCGGTACAGCGCCACGAGCATCATGTCCAGCGACACGTCGACGGGTTTCAGTTGGGCGGCGATGCGGCCCAGGCTGTCGCCCTGCTTGACGCGGTACTTCGACGATGCGGTGCCGGCCGGTGCGCCCTCGCCTTCGGCGCCCGCGCGGTCGTTGCGGCGCTGCGGGCGGGCGGCGATGCGCTCCGCTTCCTGAGCGCGCGCAGCTTCCATGTTCGGCGAGGCCGGCGCCGCTTGCGGACGCGGAGCCGGTGCCGCGCGCGTTTCGCCAGACGCGACCTGCGCCGACTGCGTCGCGCGCAGTTCGGCCGGGTCGAGCAGGAACGTGTATTCGCGTACGAGGCGGCCGTTATTCCACGACAGTTCCAGCAGCATGTCGACGAACGGCTCGTTCAGCGGCTGCGTGGAGCTGACGCGGATGAACTGGCGGCCGCCGCGCTGCTCGACGTTGAAGCGCAGCGACAGCAGGGCCGGATTGAAATCGATGTTGGCCGACTTGAACGCCTCCGGCGACGCCAGCTTCGCGGTGAGGCCGGACGCCTCGTCGCCGGACACCGCCGTCAGTTCGATTTCGGCGCGCAGCGGCTGGCCGAGCGCGGACAACACCGTGAGCTTGCCGAGACCGGCCGCGTGGGCCGCCGACGTCAGGACCAGCGCACTTGCGACCGCCGCGGTGAGCTTTTTCAGCGCGGACGACTTCATCGGGAAGCGGGGAGTGACATGCATAGATTCGAGAGCGACGTGACCGGAGGTCCCAGCAACATATCATCATGCACTGTGGCATGCAAGTTCCGCAGGGAGAAACATTCAAGGAGTCTGAGGTATGTAGACGGTCTATTCAGACTCATGATGTTTTTTGGATGGTTCGGTGTCAATTCGATACGAAATCCGGAATGAAAAAGGGCGGCCGGGGCCGCCCTTCGCGCCGCGCCCGCAGGCGCCAGCTTACATCACTTGTCCAGCACGATGCGCAGCATACGGCGCAGCGGCTCGGCGGCGCCCCACAGCAGCTGGTCGCCGACGGTGAACGCGGAGATGTACTCCGGGCCCATCGACATCTTGCGCACGCGGCCGACCGGGATCGTCAGGCTGCCCGTGACGGCGGCCGGGGTCAGGTCGCGCACCGACGCTTCGCGCGTGTTCGGCACGAACTTCACCCACTGGTTGTCGCCCGCGATGATGTCGTTGATCTCGTCCAGCGGCACGTCTTTCTTGAGCTTGATGGTCAGCGCCTGCGAGTGGCAGCGCATCGCGCCGATGCGGACGCACAGGCCGTCGACCGGAATCACATTGGCGCCGGCACCGTTGCGGCCCAGGATCTTGTTGGTCTCGGCGCCGCCCTTCCACTCTTCCTTCGACTGGCCGTTGCCCAGGTCCTTGTCGATCCAGGGGATCAGGTTGCCGGCCAGCGGCGCGCCGAACTGCTTGGTCTCTTCGGCGGACAGGCCGTGCTGGGTGGCCAGCACGCCGCGGTCGATTTCCAGGATCGCCGACGCCGGGTTGTCCAGCAGGGGCCTGACGGCCGCGTTGATGGTGCCGAACTGGGTCAGCAGCTCGCGCATGTGCTGCGCGCCGCCGCCCGATGCGGCCTGGTACGTCATCGACGTCATCCAGTCGACCAGGTCGTGCTTGAACAGGCCGCCCAGGCCCATCAGCATGCACGACACGGTGCAGTTACCGCCGATGAAGTTCTTCACGCCGCGCACCATCGCGTCCTTGATGACGTTCAGGTTGACCGGGTCGAGCACGATCACGGCGTCGTCGTTCATGCGCAGGGTCGACGCGGCGTCGATCCAGTAGCCGTTCCAGCCGGCGGCGCGCAGTTTCGGGAACACTTCGGTCGTGTAGTCGCCGCCCTGGCACGAGATGATGATCTCGCATTTCGACAGTTCGGCAATGTCGGTTGCGCTTTTCAGCTTGGTTTCGTTCTTCGCCATTTTCGGGGCATCGCCGCCCGGGTTCGACGTGGTGAAGAACACCGGCTCGATGTGGGCGAAATCGCCCTCGTCCTGCATGCGCTGCATGAGGACCGAACCGACCATGCCGCGCCAACCAACCAGACCTACTAATTTCATGATATCCCTCGTTTAAAAATGTTCCGCCCCGTTCGGCGTATTCCTAAGTACTTGCTGCGCGTGGGCACGGGGTGCCCACCCTACGGCATTGCCGCTTCACGTAGGGTGGGCACCTGTGCCCACCTTTGCGTAACGTTGAATTAACCCAACGCGTTGACGACGGCGTCGCCCATCTGTTCCGTGCCGACCTTCGTCGTGCCTTCCTCGAAGATGTCCGGCGTGCGCAGGCCCTGGGCCAGCACCTTCTTGACGGCGTTCTCGATGCGGTCGGCCTGTTCGGCCTTGCCCAGCGAGAAGCGCAGCATCATCGCGGCGGACAGGATCGTCGCCAGCGGATTCGCGACGCCCTTGCCCGCGATGTCCGGCGCCGAACCGTGCGACGGCTCGTACAGGCCCTTGTTGTTCGCATCCAGCGACGCCGACGGCAGCATGCCGATCGAGCCGGTCAGCATCGCGGCCGCATCCGACAGGATATCGCCGAACATGTTGCCGGTGACGATGACGTCGAACTTCTTCGGCGCGCGCACGAGCTGCATCGCGGCGTTATCGACGTACATGTGTTCGAGCTCGACGTCCTGGTATTCCTTGTGCACGTCGGTGACGATGTCGCGCCAGAACTGGAACGTCTCCAGCACGTTGGCCTTGTCGACGCTCGTCACGCGGCGGTCGCGCTTGCGCGCGGCCTGGAACGCGACGTGGGCGATGCGGCGGATCTCGCCTTCCGCGTAGCGCATCGTGTCGAAGCCTTCGCGCTGGCCCGCGAACGGACCGTCCGGGCATTCGCGCACGCCGCGCGGCTTGCCGAAGTAGATGTCGCCCGTCAGTTCGCGGATGATCAGGATGTCGAGGCCCGAGACCACTTCGGGCTTCAGCGTGGACGCGCCGGCCAGTTCCGGATACAGGATCGCGGGACGCAGGTTGGCGAACAGGCCCAGCTCCTTGCGCAGGCCGAGAATGGCCTGTTCCGGACGCAGTGCGCGCTCCAGCGAGTCATATTTGTAGTCGCCGACGGCGCCGAACAGCACGGCGTCCGCGGCCTTCGCCAGCGCCAGCGTGCCTTGCGGCAGCGGGTGGCCGTGCGCGGCATAGCCGGCGCCGCCGACGTCCGCGCTTTCCAGTTCGAAGGACTCGCCCAGCGCGTTCAGCACCTTGACGGCTTGCGTGGTGATTTCAGGACCGATGCCGTCGCCCGGCAGGATGGCAATCTTCATGTTCTTGTTCTCGTTCAGATGGTGTTGGCGAGCCACGGCTGCGCGCGCAAATGGCGTTCTTCGTAGGCGCGGATGGCGTCGGCGTGGCGCAGGGTCAGGCCGATGTCGTCCAGGCCGTTCAGCAGGCAGTACTTGCGGAAGTCGTCGATGGCGAATTCGAACGCGAGGTGGCCGTCCGGCGTGCCCACGGTCTGCTTCTCGAGGTCGACGACGAGCTTGTAGCCCGGAAAGGCCTTGACTTCATTGATCAACTGGTCGACTTGCGCCTCGGTGAGGACGATCGGCAGCAGGCCGCCCTTGAAGCAGTTGTTGAAGAAGATGTCGGCGAAGCTCGGCGCGACGACGGCGCGGAAGCCATACTGCTGCAGGGCCCAGGGCGCGTGCTCGCGCGAGGAGCCGCAGCCGAAGTTCTTGCGCGTCACGAGGATCGACGCGCCGGCGTAGCGCGGCTGGTTCAGCACGAAGTCCGGATTGACCGGACGGTTCGAGTTGTCCATGCCCGGTTCGCCGTGGTCGAGATAACGCCATTCGTCGAACAGGTTGGGGCCGAAGCCGGTGCGGCGGATCGACTTGAGGAACTGCTTCGGAATGATGGCGTCGGTGTCGACGTTGGCACGGTCGAGCGGCGCTACCAGTCCTTCGTGTACGGTGAATTTATCCATGATTATTTACCACCTGCGCCCGTGATCACTTGGCCGACTTTCTGCACATCCTTGCCGACGCCGGAGATGGTGTTGCAGCCGGCGACAGCGAGTGCGATGAATGCGAGAGCAAAAATTTTCTTCATATTCCTGTAGGGTGGGCACCCCGTGCCCACCGATATGCGATTACGTGAACGCATGGTGGGCACAGGGGTGCCCACCCTACGGCCGGATCAGATTTTACGAACATCGACAAAGTGGCCCGCGATACCTGCCGCCGCGGCCATCGCCGGCGACACCAGGTGCGTGCGGCCACCCTGGCCCTGGCGGCCTTCGAAGTTGCGGTTCGACGTCGATGCGCAGCGCTCGCCCGGGTCCAGGCGGTCGGCGTTCATCGCGAGGCACATCGAGCAGCCCGGTTCGCGCCATTCGAAGCCGGCGGCCTTGAAGATCGCATCCAGGCCTTCGCGCTCCGCCTGTTCCTTCACGAGGCCGGAGCCCGGCACGACCATCGCCAGCTTCACGTTCGACGCGCGCTGGCGGCCGCGCACGACGGCGGCGGCGGCGCGCAGGTCCTCGATGCGCGAGTTGGTGCAGGAACCGATGAACACCTTGTCGATGCGGATGTCTTCCATCGCGGTGTTCGGCTTCAGGTCCATGTAGACCAGCGCCTTTTCCATCGCGTCGCGCTTGACCGGGTCCTTTTCCTTGTCCGGATCGGGCACGCGACCGTCGATCGTCGTGACCTGCTCGGGCGACGTGCCCCAGGTCACCTGCGGACGGATGTCCTGTGCGTTGAGCTGCACGACCAGGTCGAACTTCGCGCCCGGATCCGTGTGCAGCGTGCGCCAGTAGGCGACAGCCTGCTCCCATTGCGGGCCGGCGGGGGCGAACGGACGGCCCTTGACGTACTCGATGGTCGTGTCGTCGACGGCGACCATGCCGGCGCGCGCGCCCGCTTCGATCGCCATGTTACAGACGGTCATGCGGCCTTCCATCGACAGCGCGCGGATCGTC
>JBJMVU010000034.1:0-1838 GCA_045810485.1 Massilia sp.
CGGCTGGCGTCGTGGCGGGTGTGGTGGCCTGTGTTGCAGGCGGCGTACGCGCAGCAGCGGCCGGATTCGGGCGCGCGGGCGCGGCGCCGTTCGCGGCCGGCGCGACGGCCGGTGCCAGCGGTTGCGGCGGCAATGGCAGCGGCGGCACCGGTTCCATGCGCGGCAGGTTCTTTTTCGACGTGGTGTTGGCCGTGGCCTTCGGCGCGTCCGCGGCCGGGCGCGGCGGCAGCGGCTGGTCGGACATCACGACCAATAACTGGCGGTGGCGGTCGATGCCGGCCAGCGGCTGGCACACGACGCGGCCGAAGGCGCCCTGCGCCACGTTTTCGACCTGGATGACTTTCGCGACGGCGAGGCCGGCCGGGTAGACGCCGTCCAGACCGGACGTCACGAGCACGTCGCCGACCTGGATGTCGGCGTTCGGCGCGACGAAGCGCAGGTCGAGTAGACCGGACTGGCCGCGGCCATAGGCCACGCTGCGCAGGCCGTTGCGCAGCACCTGCACGGGGATCGCCTGTTCCTTGTCGGTGAGGAGCGTGACTTCGGACGTGAACGGGAACACGCGCGTGACCTGGCCGACGACGCCGGCGTTGTCGATCACGGGCAGGCCGAGCTTGACGCCGTTGCGCGTGCCGCGGTCGAGCACCACGCGGCGCGTGGACGGGTCGCGCGCGTCGTACAGGATCTCGCTCATTTGGGAGCGGACGGGCAGGTGCTCGCGCGCGTCCATCAGGCGGCGCAGCTGGGCGTTCTCGGCCATCTGGAGCTGGGCCTGCTGCATGGTCTGGGCCATCGCGACCTGCTGGCTCTTCAGGTCACGCACTTCCTTCTGCAGCGTGGAAATCGACGAGAAATACGTGCCCATATTGGCCAGCGCGTCGCGCGGCGCCAGGGCGGCCATCTGGAACGGGTACAGGACCGTGGCCGCCACCTGGCGCACGGCGGTGAGCGCGTGCAGGCGGGCGTCGACCACGAGCAGCGCGATCGAGAGCAGAGCGAACACGGTCACCTTGACCCTTGCGGGGGCGCCTTGCTTGAACAGCGGCGGAGGACTGTATTCCATGACTTCCAATAATGCGGGCGCAGCTTGCCCGCGTCAATCCAGGCGCCCGGCGCGAGTGTACGGCAAACGGGCGACACCAAACGCGGACGGCGCGTGCCATCCCGGGATCGCCGGAACGGTCACACGCCCTGTCCGCGCAGCCACGGCCGGGTTACTCGTACGAGAAGATCGAGCCCAGCTTGTCCATGCGCTCGAGCGCCATGCCGGAGCCGCGCACGACGCAGGTCAGCGGATCCTCGGCCACCAGCACCGGCAGGCCGGTCTCTTCCATCAGCAGGCGGTCCAGGTCGCGCAGCAGTGCGCCGCCGCCGGTCAGCATCATGCCCTTCTCGGCGATGTCCGCGCCCAGTTCCGGCGGGGTCTGCTCGAGGGCGTTCTTGACGGCCGAGACGATGTTGTTCAGCGGGTCGGTCAGCGCTTCCAGGATCTCGTTGCTCGAGATGGTGAAGGAACGCGGGATGCCTTCCGACAGGTTGCGGCCCTTGACTTCCATCTCCTTGACTTCGGAGCCCGGAAAAGCCGACCCTATTGCCTTCTTGATCGACTCGGCGGTCTGTTCGCCGATCAGCATGCCGTAGTTGCGGCGGATGTAGTTGACGATGGCTTCGTCGAACTTGTCGCCGCCCACGCGCACGGAACCTTTATAGACCATGCCGCCCAGCGAGATGATGCCGACTTCCGTCGTGCCGCCGCCGATGTCGACGACCATCGAGCCGGTCGCCTCGGACACCGGCAGGCCCGCGCCGATCGCGGCCGCCATCGGCTCTTCGATCAG
>JBJMVU010000035.1:0-24937 GCA_045810485.1 Massilia sp.
CGCCGGGACATCGTCGATTATTTCATTGCACGGTTCGCCCGTCTATGGTCGGTCGCCATGCCGGCCATCCTTCTGACCCTGATCCTCGATACGTTGGGCCAGTGGCTTGCATTGTCGGCCTATGCACCGATGCAGCCTTATCCGGTATTCAAATGGATCGCCGCCTCCGGCATTACCGCGTTGTTCCTCAACGAGATCTGGTTTCTCGATATCTGGCTGGGAACGAACGGGCCGTTCTGGTCCCTGTCGTACGAATTCTGGTACTACGTGATATTCGCGGCGCTGCTGTATTTCCGCGGATGGAAGCGCATCGCCATGGCAGGCCTCGTCATCTGTATCGCCGGGCCCGGAATCATCATCGCGTTCCCGGTCTGGCTCCTCGGCGTCGGCCTCTACCATTTACTGAAAAAACACGCGGCGACCGACGGGAAACTGCCGGGCGCCGGCGCTCTTCTTGCATCCGTGGCATGTCTTACCACGTACGTCATGATGGGGGGTTCGAAGATCTTTTCGGCACTCCCATTTACCTATCCCCTGGTCGATCTCAAGCCGTGGGGGATTAATTTCTGGCCGCAGAGTTATGTCGTGGGCTTCCTCATCGCCCTGAACATCTACGGCTTCGCCCGTATTCAACAGGTTTTCAGGCACCCGCCCGAAAAAGCCGTACGCATGGTCCGTATGACGGCGGAAACGAGTTTTGGCCTCTACCTCTTCCATTATCCTTTGATGTACTTTTGCAAGGCCATCCTCGCGGTTTCGCACGTCCCGCAGGGCACGCTCTACATCCTGGCCATCTATATCGCGCCATTTGTCGCCGCAACCTGGTTGTCCCTGAAATGCGAGCCCTTGAAGTTCGTCCTGTCCAGGGTCCTGAAGACGCTGTTGAAAAAGGACAAGGCACGGACGGTGCAGGTCGCGCCGGACTACCAGCCTGATCCGCTCGTTGTACGCGACCGCGAACAACGTATCGATATCTGACACGCCGGCACCCGCTTGCCTCGTCGACCGGCGTCCCGACCGGTCGATTGCTTAATTCCTCCTCCTCCCGCCTTCCATCGGCATGCGTTCTGCATGTTTCGATATTTCGCTATTAAATACATTTCAGCAAATTTGTTGTTTTCTAACAGCTTTTCGTCATTTCCAAACTGTAACTTGCGTATTTACACCCAAACAGATATGCTGAATTTAAGCAAATTTCTCAGGGTCAACATGCGTACCCAAGTATCCATTACTGTTGACACGGAGTTCAGTATCGCTGGCGCGTTTCGCGATCAGACGATGTGTCCGATCGCGGAGCCGCGCGTCTGGTGCGTGAGCGATCATGAGTCGCATGGCCTGGGCTATATGCTCGACTGCTTCGCGCAGTACGGGATCACGGCCACGTTTTTCGTCGAAGTCCTGAACCGGCATTATTTCCGCCGCGACCCCATGCGCGGCATCGCCGAAAAGCTGCACGCGGCGGGACACGACGTGCAGCTGCACCTGCATCCGTGCTGGACCATCTTCCAGCACGAGGACTGGCGTGAACGCGCGCGCGTGCGCACGAAGCCAAGCATCGACGCGTTTTATGGCCGCGCCGAGGACGACTCGCTGAAACTGATGGAATACGGCCTCGAGACGTTTTACACGTGGGGACTGCCGACGCCGACCGTGTTCCGCAGCGGGAGCCTGCACCATGATGACGCCCTATATCGTGCCCAGGCCCGCGCGGGGATTCCCTACAGTTCCCACGTCGGCGTGGCCGTGTTCGACAGCGGCGACGACGACTATCGCCTGTACAGCGGCCGCCACGCGCGCCATGGCGTGATCGAATGCCCGATCCTGACCTTCCGCGACTGGAAGCTGCCCGGCAAAACCCACCTCAAGAGCCTGACCATCACGGGCAGCAATTTTGCCGAGACGCGCATGTTGCTGGAGCAGGCGCACCGCGAAGGCGTGGAACAGGTCGTGATCCTGACCCATCCGTTCGAGTACGTGCACGCGTCCGACCTGCAGATGTCGCGGATGCGCCGCCATCACGTCAACCAGCGCCGCCTGGCCCGGCTTTGCGAGTTCCTGAGCGAGAACACCGACCGGTTCGCGACGGACGGCCTGTCCGTCGCCGCCGCCACGCCGCTGCGCGAAGACTCGTCGCGTAACGTCCTGCTCAAGGGGAGCCTGCTGACAGCCATGCCGCGCATGGCCGAGCAGGCCGCCTATGACAAATATGCCATGTGGCGCCTGAAGCACCAGCAGGCCACCCCCATCGCCGATGCCGAGGCGATGGCCTGAGATGTTCAGGGGCGTGCCGGCGGCACGGGAACGAGGGTGCATGTTATATTAAATGCATGTCGTCAACAGCTGCCCCAACGCCCGTCCGCCGCGCCATTCCTCCCGTCCCCGTGCTGTCGCTTGCCGCATTCACGGGCGGGCGCCGCGCCGCGCTGCCGTCGCTGCTGGACGGCGCGGACGTGCGCCTCGTCACGAGCGGCCGCATCGCCATCGGCCTCGCCTTGCGCGCGCTCGGCGTGGGCGCCGGCGACGTCGTGCTGACGCCGGCCTATCACAGCCCGTCGATGATCCCGCCCGCGCACTGGTGCGGCGCCGAAGTCGCGTTCTACCGCGTGCGGCCGGACACGGCGCCCGACCTGACCGACATCGAAGCGCACGTCGCCAAGGGGCGGGTAAAAGCGATCCTCGCCACGCATTTCTTCGGCATCCCGCACGACCTCACGCTGCTCCGCGCACTGTGCGACCGCCACGGCATCGGCCTCGTCGAGGATTGCGCCCACTGCTTTTTCGGGGCGCGCGACGGCGTCGCGGTGGGCAGCGTGGGCGATTATGCGATCGGCAGCACGATGAAATTCTTCCCCATCTACGAAGGCGGCTGCCTGGTCTCGCGCCGGCACCGGCTGGACGTGGCCTTGCACGGCGCCGGCGCCGGCTTCGAAATGAAGGCCGCGCTGAACACGCTCGAAGCGGCCTTCGCCTACGGCCGCCTGCCCGTGCTGCGCGCGCTGCTCGCAATGCCACTGCGCGCGAAGAGCGCGCTGTGGGGCGTACTCAAGTCGCGCGGCCGCAAGAGCGGCGGCACGACGACGGCACCCCCGCCCGCGCTGGCGCCGTCGTCGTCCGACAGCAGCTTCGAGTTCGATGCGCGCTGGGCCGACAAGCGCTCGTCCTGGTTCGCGCGCACGGTGCTGCGGCTCGTCTCGCCCGCGCGCATCGTCGCGCGGCGCCGGCGCAACTACCTCGACCTGCAGCGCGCGCTGGACGGCGCGCCCGGCTGCCGTCCGCTGTATTCGAACCTGCCCGGCGGCGCCTGTCCGTGGATGTTCCCGCTGCTCGTCGACCGGCCGCAGGCCGTGTTCGAGGCGTTGCAGCGCGCCGGCGTGCCGATGACGCGCTTCGGCGCGACCCTGTGGCCCGGCGTCGACGCGAGCGTGTGCGCCAACAGCGCGGACCTGGGCCTGCGCCTGATTGCCTTCCCTTGTCACCAGGCGCTCGACGACGACGAACGCGCGTGGCTGCACGCGCAGGTGCGCCAGGCTCTGGAAACCTGCGCGGCGGTGCCGGCATGAGCTCGACCGTCGCGCACTGGACCGTCGTCCCCGCGCGCGAGTTCGCGCAGCATGCCGCGCGCTGGCGGCGCCTGCATGCGGCCGGTGCGGCGTCGCCGCTGCTCGCGGCCGATTTCGTGCAGCCCCTGCTCGACATGTTCGGCACGGGCCGCGAGCTGCTCGCCTGGCACGGCCGTGGCGATGACACGAACGCGATGACGATCGTGGCACCCGGCCGGCCCGGCGTATGGAACACGTTCCAGCCGGCCCAGGCCCCCGTCGGCCTGTGGCTGCAGCGCGATGCCCGTTCCGCCGACGGCCTGCTCCCCGGCCTGCTGCGCGCCCTGCCCGGCCCCGCACTGATGCTGGGCCTCACGCAGTGCGACCCGATGCTGGCGGCACGCCCGGCCGGGCCGCACAGCTTCGACTACATCGAGACGGCGCGCATCACGCTGCAGGGCGCCTTCGACGATTACTGGAACGCGCGCGGCAAGAACCTGCGCAACAACCTCAAAAAGCAGCGCAACCGCCTGCGCCAGGACGGCATCGCGACACGCCTGGAAATCGTACGCGATCCCGCGCTGATGGCCGATGCCGTCGCCGACTACGGCCGGCTCGAGACGGGCGGCTGGAAGGCCTCCGAAGGCACCGCCGTCGCTGCGGACAACGACCAGGGCCGCTTCTACCGCGCGATGCTGGAAGCGTTCGCGCGGCGCGCCGCGGCCAGCGTCTACCGCTACTGGTTCGACGGTCCCGATGGCCCGCACCTGGCCGCGATGGACCTGTGCGTCGAAGGCGGCGGCTGCATCGTGATCCTCAAGACGGCGTACGACGAGGCGCTCGGCCCGCAGCTGTCGCCCGCCCTGCTGATGCGTGAGGAAGCGACGCGCGGCCTGTTCGACGAAGGCCGGTTCGAACGCATCGAATTCTATGGGCGGGTGATGGAATGGCACACCCGCTGGACCGACGAGATCCGCACGATGTACCACCTGAACGGCTACCGCTGGCCGCTGCTGGGCCGGTTGCACGCCCTGGCGGCGCGCCGTGCGGCGGATGTCAGCGCCGCGCCGCCAGCGCCTGCCGCAGCTGCGACAGGCTCATGAACTCGCCGCCGACGCGGTCGCGGAACCACGCGCGATAGCTGACTAAACGCAGCGCCCGCACCAAAAACTGAAGTGGCTAGTCAGCCACAACATTTCGATCGTTACCAGCTTTCGCACTTCCTGATCCGAAATAATCGGCAGGCTGACGAGGTGAAGCATCAGGTAGATCTTCTTTTGCCGTACAGCATCGCCGATACTTCGTCGAATTGAACTTGTTACGATTCATGCGTAATTAACAGCAATGTACATTATTAGGTTGACATTTATTCATGCCTGTTAGAAACTCTGCCTACAAGTACTGGCCGGGACGACAATGAATAACCTCGTAGTTCAACAACTTAACGATGAAACCGATACGCAGCGGCATGTTAATCACGAACGCGTCCTAGTTTCGCGGCCACGTCTTCTGGAGCGTCTCTATAACTGGTTTTGCGACGAAATCACCCCGCCGGTGGATGAGCCCTTTGAAGACTGGGCTGATCGTCAGTGTTAGATTTATATGGAAAACGTCACAATTGAAAGACAAGTCGATCAGGCGAACAACTACGAAGGCTCGGCATCTCCACCCGAGGTACTCGAAATAACCATATTTGGGAAAATCCGACAGTGGATATTTACCAAGTTTTCATTACCCAAGTATAAATCTTATGACGACTGGCTGGATAGCCAGTGGTAATCGCCTTAACCATACTTAGCTGAGTCAGGAGTTCAGTCCGTCACCAGCGCCATCCCGAAGCTGCGATTGGCTCAAAAACTCGCTGCGGAAGCGATCGACATTCATACGGTCACCATGCGCCATCATAATACGACTGACTGAAGACCCCTGGTCACCAATACGAAATACGCGCGGCTCAGCTAATCGAATCAGCGCCGCGCCACCAGCGCCCGCCGCAGCTGCGACGCTCATGAACTCGCCGCCGACCGGTCGCGGAATCACGTGCAGTAATCTTGTACCGACCTGATCAGGCGTTCAGTCTGTCTCGCTACGATAGCGCAGCCGTCATCATTTTCCGAAGCACCTCTTCTTGTAAAAATTACAGCTATTTCTATGCAAAAACTTACGTTGTATATTATATACAACGTTCGTTGCAAAAATATTTCCGAAACGAAAACTGTTATGGTAGCGTCAACACCTGAACGCTCTAAAAATTAAAACATGCCGTCATGCCTGGTAACAATCATTTCGTCCAAGATCATCAATGAACTTCCCAATCTGTTCTCCCGAACCTTCCGAGGTCACGTTTACCAGCCCTGCCCGGCAACAGACCAAGTCGGATGTCCTCCTGTTTGTTACGACGGACATCCAAGGTGCCCGCAAGCGGTTGTTACGGTTCCGGGCAGCGTTTCTAAAATCCCGGCCCTACAATCGCTTTGCTGTAGTCACTTTCGACGCTAGAGCCAAAACATACGTCCAGCAAATCGTTATTGAGGGCGTACCCATGAACCACTACGTATTTGGCGTAGACGCCGTTAATACGATCTGCTACCCCAACAAAGGCGTTACCAGGCCCTTCAAGCTGATTCCGGGTAACAGCGACTTCATCACGCTACTCTTCCGGAAACTACAACCGCAGTTCGAGCATTACTGGTTCCTTGAAGACGACGTCGAGTACACGGGCGATCCCGCCTATCTGTTCGACGACCTCAGCAAGCGCCAAGGCGACCTCCTCGCGACGCATTTGGCACGCAGCTACGACGAGTGGGCATACACCGCGGGACGCCAGACGCCGGGTTGCGTCCCTGACGACACGTGGCTCATCTTCCTCCCCTTCTACCGGGTCAGTGCGAATGCCCTCGACACTATCGACGCGTACTACCACAAGGGTTGGACCGGCCACCACGAAAATATGTGGGCCACCATCCTCATTCACGCCGGTCTTAGCGTGATCGATATTGGCGGACAAGGCGACTACGTCGCCGAGGCCGACCGCAACAAGCACTATTACGGCTACGCGCACGACCGATACGAAAAAAATGGATCGTTCGGCACGCTCAACATCCGGCTCTGGCCGGGTTGGCGCAAGAACGTGTTGTGGCATCCGGTAAAGCCGCCCGGCGCTTGGCTGCGTCAGCGTAAGAAGCGCTTGATTTCTCAGTGCAAGTGGGTCTGGGGACGTCTGCGCAAAACTTGATCCGGGCCAGTTTCAGTATCCAGGTAAGCCACTGATGACGAGTGGCTGGAGGACAGAGTCAGCGCCGCGCCGCCAGCGCCTGCCGCAGCTGCGACAGGCTCATGAACTCGCCGCCGACGCGGTCGCGGAACCACGCGCAGTAATCGTGCACCGTCGTGATCAGGCGCTCGAGGTCCGCCTCGCTGCGCACGTACGGCGTGTGGCCCGGCATCATCGACGGGCTGTGGTACGTCAGCGAAAACACCTGGCAGCCGCCGGCCAGCAGCGCCTCGGACAGGCGGCGCATCTCGGTGTCGCTCGCGACCTCGGGACTCAGGCGCACCCGTTCGAGCGCGCGCGAGCGCGCCAGCACGCCGCCCAGGCGCAGGCGCCGCGCCCAGCGGCGCTGGGCGAGGTCGTACAGGCGCGGCCCGACGTGGCGCAACCAGCCGCAGTACCCGGTCGTGACGGGCAATTCGAGAAGCTCGCGCGGCCCGGCATGGAACCAGAACGGGTGCTCGTCGTAGGTGCGGAAATCCGGACCGCCGTCTTCCGTGAAGGCGCTGTAGGGAACGACGCTCGCATCGACTTCGTAGCCGAGCGACGCGATCGACTCGGCCGTGTGCGGACCGAGGCCGTAGCGGCCGGCCTTGAACGCGAGCGGCTGGCGGCCGAAGGCATCGGCGATGGTCTCGGTGAGAAGGCGCAGCTTGTCGTATTCGAGCTGGCGCGGCAGGTTGCCGCCGTACGAATTGAAGTCCGACAGCGCTTCTTCGTACGGGGGCGACACCCACGGGTGCAGGTGGGCGCCGATTTCGCAACGCCCGGCATCGAGCAGGCGGCGCAGGGTGGCCACCGCGTTCGGGGTCGTCGCGACCGGCCAGTCGACCATGTAAGTGGGCACGATGCCGAACTTGTCGAACACGCGCGCATGCATCAGCGACTGGCTGGCGATCGACGTCGTCCCGATCGCGCTGCGGTTGAACGGCTGGTCCCAGGCGAATTCGCCTTCGGTATCGACGATTACGAGCAGGACTGGACGCTGTCCGGGTGCCAGTTGTGCCGGCACATGCTGAGCTTTTCTTAACATTACTTGCGTTCTTGCGCCCCATGCCCGGGCATTCATGTTGATGCCGTTAAAATGTTGCAATCCTAGCACAACAGCTTATTGTTAAGTATCAACCGTGCGGCAATTGGAACGGTGTGTAAAACCAACACTTAGCAGCCATGTAACATAGGTCAAACGCCGGCTGTTACACTGCCCTTCTTCATCACGACAGGGCGTCATGGCATCCGCACCCACCCAGCATATCGACGGCAAATTCGACGCCCTGACCTCGCTGCGGGGCATCGCGGCCCTGTGCACGGTACTGGCGCACCTGATCGTCATCTGGGGCGACGTCTTCCCGTGGCTCCAGGACGCCTCCCTGTTCCGCGATTTCGCCCTCCATACCTACCTGTTCGTGGACTTCTTCTTCGTGCTGAGCGGGTTCGTCATGTGCCATGCGTACGGCCATCACTTCGCGGAGAACGTCAGCGCCGCCGGCTACCTGCGGTTCCTGC
Organism: Massilia sp.; assembly: GCA_045810485.1. Classification (GTDB taxonomy): domain Bacteria; phylum Pseudomonadota; class Gammaproteobacteria; order Burkholderiales; family Burkholderiaceae_D; genus Telluria. The sequence continues at coordinate 8,317 of JBJMVU010000035.1, forward strand.
GCGCGCGGTTTGCGCGCGTGTGGCCGTTGCACGTCCTGCTACTCCTTCTGTATGTCGGCCTGGCCGCCGTCGGCATCCGGCAGGCGCAGGACAATCCGGCATGGTCCATCGGCGCCCACCTGCTGCTCCTGCATGCCATGGGCTTCTTCCCGCACACGACGTGGAACCAGCCGTCCTGGTCGATCAGCGTCGAATGGTGGACCTATATCCTGTTTCCGTTTGCCGTGCCGCTGGCGCGCCGCTGGTTCTCGAAGACGGCGGCCCTCTTCGCCCTGCCGGCGGTCCTCGCCCTGTTCACCTGGCTCTCCCTGCATTTCGGCAGCGCGAACCTGACAGTGGGTTTCGCATTCTTCCGCTGCCTGATCGGATTTGTCGCCGGCGCCTGCCTATATGCGATCGTCCGGCACCGGCGCATGGCGGCGCATGCCGACGCCGCCGCCAATGGGGCGCTGGCCGCGGTCTTCCTGATCCTGCTGTTCGTGCCGTCGCCGTACGCCGACATGCTCGCGTTCCTGTGCTTTTGCGCGCTCGTCTACGCGGCCAGCGTAGGAAGCGGCGGCGGCCACTGGCTGCATCATCCCGTATTGATCTGGATCGGCGACATCTCGTACTCGATCTATCTGTGGCACAGCCTGCTGCTGCACGTGTTCGGGAAGGCACTGGGCGCGGCCGGACGCGCGCTGCCGTTCGCGCACGAGCACACGTTCCTGTTCTTCCTGGCCGGACTCGTCCTGTTCGAAGCCGCCATCCTGTTGTTGGCGCACATGAGCTACCGGTTCATCGAAGTGCCGCTGCGGACCCTCCTTGGCCCGAAGAAACCCGGCAAGCCGCGCACGTTACAAGTGTTGCATTTTAGATAGCTTATCAATAGGCTATAATTTCGCGCCGGATGTTGCTAAAGTGAAATTAAATCCGGCCGACCACATCATGCCGGAGAACAGGGTGCCCCCAGCGGACAAGCCAGGAATCGTATTCACCATGCGTTATCCCGACGATACGGGCTACGTATGGAATTTCACCGCCGCCGTGCGCGACCGGGCCAGCGCCGACCTGCGCGACCGGGCGAACGTGTACATGGCGTTTCCGAAGCTGTCGGGCAATCCCAGCTACCAGCCGAAGAACCTGCAACCGGTCGAGCTGGATTGCTACGACACGACGCCGGCCGGCCGGACCGCCATCGAACAATTCGTGCGCACGCATGACGTGAAAGTCATGGTGTTCATGAGCGCGCTGTCGAATACCGTGTGCCTCGACCTGCTGCGCCGCCTGGGCGTGCGCACGATCAACACGGAAAACGACAGCTTCGACCCGCGCCAGCGCGACGGCGCCATCAAGAAAACCGCGAAATTCCTGCTGCGGCGCGTGCTGCGCATGCAGCAGCACGACCTGCACTTGGCCAATTCCGTCGCCCAGGAACAGTTCCTGCTGAATTACCAGAAGCTGCCGCGCGACAAGGTCATCCTGATGCGCAACTCGGTCGATTCGGTCAAGTACCACCCCGGCGACCGTGCCGAAGCGCGCGCCCGGCTGGGCCTCGATCCCGACCGCTTCTGGATCCTGGCCGTCTCGCAGGCGCGCCCGGAAAAGCGCGTGGACCGTTTGTTGCAGGTGGTGCGCGACGTCGTCGACGCACGCCCGAACCGGCGCATCGGTTTCATTTACGTGGGCGACGGCCCGCCGGCCGCGCAGTGGAAGCAGCGCGCGCGCGAGCTCGGCCTGGACGACGTCTGCGTGTTCGCCGGCCGCCAGAACGACCTCGTGCCGTACTACCGCGCCGCCGACCTGCTCGTGCACGCGGCCGAACGCGAAAGCTTCGGCAATGCGATCGTCGAGGCGATGGCCTGCGGCATCCCGGTCGTTGCCAGCGCCGCGCTGGGCCCCAAGGAAATCATCCTCGACGGCAAGACCGGCGCCGTCATCGACCTGGACGACTTCGCCGGTTTCACGCAGGCCGTGCTGCGCTATGTCGACGATCCGGAAATGACAAAAATGCATGGAAACAACGCGCGTGCGCACGTCGATACCGCATATAATGTTGTGCGTCAAAGCAAGGAGTTCGCCGCACACATCGCGCGGTTTCTATGAAGATGCTTTGAATTTGATCAGCAGAAAAGGGAGTCCAGAGGAATGTCTTTAGTCGAGAGGGTGGTCCAGCGCGCAAGGCGAGACTATTTCCGATGGCAGTACCAGAAAGTCGCACGCCAGATCCTGGACACCCGCCCGGTCAAGCACGGCGACCTGCCCTTCACGCTGCTGTCGATGGTGCACCAGCGCGACGTCCATTCCTACCTGGTCGCGGTCAAGTCGTTTACGCATTTCCTGAATCCGTCCCGCATCGTCGTCGTGTGCGATCCGTCGATCGACGAGAACGACCGCGCGGTGCTGAAACACCACCTGCCGCACGTGATCCTGCGCGAGGCGAACGAATTCACCCATCCGGACATCCCGCGCGGCGGCACCTGGGAGCGCCTGTTCGCGATCTCCGGCTATGCGCTGGACAGCTACGTCATCCAGCTGGACGCCGACACGCTGACCATGCAGCCGGTCCCGGAAGTGCTGCAGGCCATCCAGGCCGGCGCCGGCTTCGTGCTGGGCGAAATCCCGGACACCCCGATCCGCCCGCTGGACGCCGTGCGCGCCCACGCGCTGCCGAAGGTGAAGCCGGGCGCGCACATCCAGACGCTGTCGGAAGCCGAGATGGCCAATGTCGGCCTGCCGGGTGACGCCCGCTACGTGCGCGGCTGCTCCGGCTTCACGGGTTTTCCGCCGTCGACGACGATGCGCGACAACCTGCTCGACTTTTCGCGCCGCATGACGGGCAAGCTGGGCGAGGACTGGAAACGCTGGGGCACCGAACAGGTGACCTCGAACTACCTGGTGGCCAACGCGTTCGCCGCGAAATCGCTGCCGTTCCCGAAATACGGCACCCCCGACTGCGCCACGGCGGAGACGGCGTTCTTCCACTTCATCGGGCCGATGCGCTTCATCAACAACAAGTACAAGACGACGTCGCGCCAGGCCATCCACCTGATCTCCAACGCGCCGGCCTGATACCCGGCGCGTTTTTCTCTCCCCGGTTGCCCTGTCATGCCAGATTTGCGTCGTTCGCTGGTCATCAACTTCTTCGCGACCTCGGGCACCAAGGTCCTGCAGTTCATCGTCAGCATCCTGCTGGCACGGATCCTGAGCCCGAGCGAGATCGGCATCTATTCGATGACGGTCGTGTTCGTGAACTTCGCCCAGGTGTTCCGCGACTTCGGCGTCAGCTATTACCTGCAGCGCGAACCGGACCTCGACAACGACAAGATCCGTTCCGCCACCGGCGTCGTGTTCACGACGTCGTGGATCATCGCGGCCGCCCTGTTCGCGGCCAGCGGCTGGCTCGGCACGTGGTTCAAGGAACCGGGCATCGTGCCGGTGATGCGCGTGCTGGCCATCGGCTTCGTGTTCATCCCGTTCGGCACCGTCACCGGCGCCCTGCTCGCCCGTAACTACGAGGCCGAGAAGCAGGCCGTCGTGCACGTCGTCGGCACCGTGTGCTTCTGCGCCAGCACGCTGATCCTCGGCGAGATGGGCTACGGCGCCATGTCGATGGCGTGGGGCAACCTGATCAACATCCTCGCCTGCGGCCTCGCCTACGTGCCGCTGCGCCCGAAAGGCATGCCGTGGCTGCCGGGCTTCCGCCACTGGAAGAGCGTCGCCCATTTCGGCGTCGGCTCGCTCGTGACGAACTGCGCGACGACGCTGAACAACTCGATCCCCGACATTCTGCTCGGCAAACTGGGTTCGGCGCGCCACGTGGGTCTCCTGAGCCGCGCGAATTCCACCGTGTCGATCTTCACCTACGTGGCTGGTTCGACGATGAACTACGGCGCCGTCCCCTATCTCGCCCAGACGTATCACAAGGGCGAATCGCTGGCGCCGATCCTGGCCCGCTCCACGCTGCTGCTGACCGGCGTCGGCTGGACCGCGCTGGCGCTGACCGCCGTGCTGGGCCAGGACGTCGTCGTTGCGCTGTACGGCGCCAAATGGGTCGAGTGCGTGCCGGCGATCCTGCCCCTCGTGCTGGCGGCCGTCGTCACGCTCGCGTTCAACTATATCCCGATGGCGGTGACGGCGATCGGCCGTCCCTACCTGAGCGCCTTCCCGGTCGTCGTCACCCTGGCGACCCGTATCCTGTTCGGCGTGCTGCTGTTCGACGGCAGCCTGAACGGATTCGCGTGGGCGCTGTTCTTCGCAACGGTGGCCAGCGCGCCCGTCACCGCGATCCAGCAGAGCCGGTATTTCGGCCTCACGACCGCGATGATGCTACGCGCCCTGCTGCCCAGCGCCCTCGTGGCGGTGGGCACCGGCGCCGTCGCCTGGCTGCTGGCGACGCTGCTGCCGGCCTCCCTCCCGGCGATGGCGCGGCTGCTCGTGATGCTGCTGCCGCTGGCCCTGACCTGGTACTTCCTGCTGCGCGCCACCCGCCACGAGCTGGTAGGCGAAGTGCACCGCCTGGCCGCACCGCTCAAGGCCCGGCTGGCCCTGTTGCGCCCGAATGTATAATCGACCGCTCGCCCTCGTGGCGTAGCTCACCGAAACGAACGACCATCATGACGTATCTCGACGAAGTCAAAGCGACCCTGATCGACGTGCTGAGCCTGGGCGACGCCGGCCAGCGCCTCACCGCCGATTCCCCCCTGTTGGGCAGCCTGCCCGAGCTCGACTCGATGGCTGTCGTCAGCCTGATCGGCGCCCTCGAAGAGCGCTTCGGCATCGCCGTCGACGACGACGACCTCAGCGCCAGCACCTTCGAAACCCTGGGCAGCCTGGCCGCCTTCGTGGCCGCGAAACGCGCCGAATGACACCGAATCGGGCCGAGGTGGACACGGAACTGTTCTTCCTCGGCAGCGGCGCGGACCGGCGCTTCTGCCTGTTCCATCCGCCCGCCGGTCCATGCCGCGGCGCCGTCCTGTACGTGCCGCCGTTCGCCGAAGAACTCAACCGTACCCGCCGCATGGCCGCCCTCGGCGCGCGCCGCCTGGCCGCGCTCGGCCATGGCGTGCTGCAGATCGATTTGCTCGGCACGGGCGACAGCGCCGGCGACTTCGCCGACGCCCGCTGGGACCTGTGGAAGCAGGATCTCGACGCGGGCGCCGCCTGGCTGCGCGCACGGCTCGACGCGCCGCTCACGCTGTGGGGCCTGCGCCTTGGCGCCCTGCTTGCGCTCGACCATGCGCGCACGACGACCATTCCGCTCGCGCCCATGCTGCTGTGGCAGCCGGTGGCCAGCGGATCCACGTACCTGACCCAGTTCCTGCGCCTGCGCACGGCGGGCGCGATGCTGGGCGAGGATGCCGCCGCGCAGAGCGGCACGAAAGCCTTGCGCGCGGCGCTGCAGGCCGGCGAGACGCTCGAAATCGCCGGCTACGATCTCACGCCGGAACTCGCTCGCGCCATCGACGCCCTGCCCGCGCCCGACGCGCTGACGCCGCCCGTGCCCGTGCACTGGTTCGAGGTGCTCGGTGCACCGGGCCAGGCGCCCGGCCCCGCGGCCGCGCGCATCAAGGCGGCCTGGGAAGGTCGAGGTACCCACCTGCACGTGCACACGGTGACGGGGTCGCCGTTCTGGGCCACGACGGCCGTGTCGACCTGCCCGGCGCTGCTCGACGCGACCGTCGACGTGCTGGAGGAGCGCGCCCATGTCGTATGACGAACGCGCCCTGGCATTCCGCTGCGGCGACGCGGCGCTCGTCGGCATCGCCAGCATTCCCGCGGCGCCGTCCGGACGCGGCGTGCTGGTCGTCGTCGGCGGTCCGCAATACCGGGTCGGCAGCCATCGCCAGTTCGCCCTGCTGGCGCGCCACTTGGCCGCGCACGGCATCGCGGCCATGCGCTTCGATTACCGCGGCATGGGCGACAGCGAGGGCGAGGAACGCGATTTCGAAGCGATCCAGGACGACATCCGCGCCGCGCTCGACGCCTTCATCGAGGCCGTGCCCGGGCTCACCGACGTGGTGCTGTGGGGCCTGTGCGACGGCGCCTCGGCGGCCGCGATGTATGCGCCGGGCGATCCGCGCGTGCGCGGCCTCGTGCTGCTGAACCCCTGGGTGCGCACGGACGACGGCGTCGCCCGCACGACGTTGAAACACCACTACCGCGACCGCCTGCGCGACCCGGCGTTCTGGCGCAAGCTGGCGCGCGGGCAGTTCGACTACGCGGGCTCGCTCGCCTCGATGCTGAAACTCGTGCGCACGGCGCTTGCGGGTCGATCTGCGGGCCGCCCGGCCGAACAAGGCGCGACGGCCTCTCTGCCCGAGCGCATGCGCCAGGGCCTGCACGGTTTCAAGGGCCACACACTGCTGGTGATCGGCGGCGCCGACCTGACGGGGCGCGAATTCTGCGACGTGGCCGGATCGACGCCGGCCTGGAAGCGCCTGCTCGCCGCGCCGCGCGTGTCGTGGCGCCGCATCGAGGACGCCGACCACACGTTCTCGCGCCGCGCCTGGCGCGACCAGGTGGCCGAGTGGACCCGGGAGTGGGTTGCGTCATTGTGACGCGGCACACTCCGTAAAACGGGCGAACGCCCCGTACACGGCGGGCGGCGCGCGGCGCGTGCCGCACAGGTCGAGCGCTCCCGCCGGCCGTTCTCCTTCATCGGCTTCGTCGCGCAGTGGCGCATCGCCGCGCCAGGCGAAATCGCCGGCTTCCGGCGCGCGGAACAAACCCCGCACCGGATGACTGCCGAGGTAGGCGCGCCACAGCGGCGTGGCGCGGTTGTCGCCCAGGTGCACGATGCCGCCGTCGCGGCCGCGGATCGGCCCGTCGACGAGGTTCCCGTCCACTTGCGCGCTGCTGGCCGGATAGCGCACGTCGATGCCGGTCGTGTCGACCAGCGTGTTGTCGAACACACGGCTGGCGGCCGCTTTGTTCAGGTAGATGCCCGCGTCGGAACAGCCGAAGATCAGGTTGGCGCGCAGGGTGCTGCCTTCCTGTTCCGTGATGCAGCGGCCGTCGCGGCAGAATTCCGTCCCCGTGCCGCCGCCGCCCAGCGACAGGCCGACGCGCTGCCCCGGCAGGCCGCGCAGCGCCTGCTCGCACCATACGACGTTGCGCTCGAAGATGTTGTTGCTGCCGGCGCCCTTGGCATAGGCACCGTAGCTGACCTGGTTGCCGTCGCGCTTGACGAAGTCGGTGATCAGGTTCGCGCGCACCGTCCAGCCGCTGGCCGTCACGATGTCGATCGACGTGACCGGCTTCGTGGTCGCGCGTGCGTGCGTGGCGGTCAGCGTGGTGTGCTCGATCAGGCCGTCGTCCGGGAAGCGGCCGCCGGCCGCGTTGATCTTGAAGTGCGCATTGAAGTCGCGGATCGTGTTGTTGACGCTCGCGAAGTGATGGCCGTTGCCGATGACGTGGAAGGCGTGTTCGCAGTCGTCGTCGGCCGGGCACACGCCGTCGATGTCCAGGTTCTCGAAGCGCCAGTACGGCGCGTCGACGACGAAGCCTTCGAGCGTGGCGAGTTCGATGTGCACGGCGCCCGGCTGCGCGGACCGCACGACGATGGGCGCGTCTTCCCGGCCCGCGCGCGAAATGCCGATGCCCTTGCCGTCGAAGCGGTACGTGCCCGGCGCCAGCGTGATGACGTCGCCCGGCGCCGCCGCCTTGAGCGCGGCGAGCAATGCATCGGGCGTCGCGACCTGGATGCCGGCGGCGTCCTGTCCGGCCGGCCGCGGCTGGGCGCCAGCAGAGAGAGACAACCGCACCGGCGGCACGTCGACGGCGCCGCGGTCGAGCACCACCAGCGTGGCGGCGACGCGGCGGCCCGTGTTTTCGATGAGCGGGTGATGACCGCTGCTGCGCTTTTCGATGTACGGCGCGAGCGTGCGTGGCGCGCGGCCGACGTGGTCGATGGCGGCCAGCAGCACGCCGCCCGAGACGACGGCGAGGACGCCCGCCGCCAGCAGGCCGCGGCGCGCCAGTCTTGCCGCCGTCACGAACTGGCCTTGATGCCGTGGCGTCCCATCAGGTCGTACAGGGTCGGGCGGCTGACGCCCAGCATCTCGGACGCCTTGACGATGTTCCCGTCGGTGCGAGCCAGCGCGCGGGCGATGGCCTTGTACTCGGCCTCGTCGCGCACCTGGCGCAGGTTCAGCGGCTCTTCCTCGGCGACCGTGCCGGGCAGGCCGAGATCGTCGGCGACGATGGTGTTCGCGTCGGCCATGATGACGGCGCGCTTGATGTAGTTTTCCATTTCGCGCACATTACCGGGCCACTGGTAGGCTTCGATGGCGGCCAGCGCGTCCGGCGCGAAGTGCAGCGACGCGCGCGCTTCCTGCGCGCAGAACTTGTTCTTGAAGTGATGGGCCAACAGCGCGGCGTCGCCCTCCCTCTGGCGCAGCGGCGGGATCGTCACGACGATTTCCGACAGGCGGTAATACAAGTCTTCGCGGAAGCGGCCCTGCGCGCACAGGTCCTTCAGCTTCTGGTGCGTCGCGCAGACGATGCGCACGTCGACCGGGATCTCCTCGTGGCCGCCGATGCGCTCGTTCACGCGCTCCTGCAAGAAGCGCAGCAGCTTGGCCTGCAGCGCCATCGGCAGGTCGCCGACTTCGTCGAGGAAGAACGTGCCGCCGTGGGCCAGTTCCACTTTACCCTTGGTCTGCTTGGCGGCGCCCGTGAAGGCGCCTTTTTCGTAGCCGAACAACTCGCTCTCGAGCAGGTTTTCCGGAATCGCCGCGCAGTTGATCGCCATGAAGCGCTCCTTCGCGCGCGGCGACAGCGCGTGGATGGCGCGCGCCAGCACCTCTTTACCGGTGCCCGATTCGCCCAGCAGCATGACGGACGCGGACGTCGGCGCCACCTTCTCGATGGTGCGGCAGACCTTCAGCATGCCCGGGTCGCGCGAGATCACGCCGGCCAGCGGCGAGTCGGCCTGCGACTGCTGCATGCGGCGGTTTTCGTGTTGCAGGTTGTGCAGGAAGAAGGCGCGCTGGATCACGAGGTTCAGCACTTCCGGATCGACCGGCTTCTGGTGGAAATCGTAGGCGCCCATGCCGATCGCCTTGACGGCGTTGGCATGGTCCTGGTTGCCCGTCAGGACGATCACGCGCGTGTCCGGCGCCAGCGCCAGGATCTGCTGCAGGGTCGCCAGGCCCTCGGTCGAACCGTCCGGATCGGGCGGCAGGCCCAGGTCCATCGTGCAGACGGCCGGCTCGTGGCGGCGGATCTGCGCCAGCGCGGCCTCGCGGTCGCCGGCCACCACCACGTCGTAGGCGTCCAGGCTCCAGCGCAGCTGCTTTTGCAGGCCCGGATCGTCCTCGATGATCAACAGCTTGGGTTTTTGTTGGGTCATGGTGTCTTCTTTTCAGGCGATCGTCGCGGCCGCAGCGACGCGGTGCAGCGGCAGGACGACCTTGAACGTGGTGCCGAGCGAAGGTTGGCTGGTCACTTCCAGCGCCCCGCCCAGTTCTGTGATGTATTCGCGGCTCTCGAACACGCCGATGCCCATGCCGGCCGACTTGGTCGAGTCGAACGGCTTGAACAGGCGCTCGCGGATGAAGTCTTCCGTCATGCCTTCGCCGGTGTCCGTGATCTCGACCTCGACGGCGTCCCCGCGCGCGCCGGCCGCCGGCGCCACGCGGACCATCACGTGGCCGTCGCGCGGCGTCGCCTCGATCGCGTTCTGGATCAGGTGGCCGAGCACACGCTCCAGGCGCTCGCGGTCGGCCAGCACGCTCAGGCCGGCCTGCTCGACGAGCAGCTGCGGATGCGGTTCGAACGCGCTTTTCAGGGCCAGCGCCTGGCGCACGACGTCGTCGACGGCCAGCGGCTGCGGCTTGTCGGCATTCTCGCTGCGCGACAGCTTCTGCAGCAGCAGCTTCATCTTCTGCACGGAGTGGTTCAGCGTCTCCAGCATGTCGCGCTGGAATTCCGGGTTGTCCTTGTGCTTCTCCGCGTTCGCGTTCATCAGCGACAGCTGGGCGACGAGGTTTTTCAGGTCGTGCACGACGAACGTCGACATGCGGTTGAACGACTCGAACTGGCGCGCCACCATCAGGGCGTTGGCCGCGTCTTCCTGCGCGAGGTAGCTGGCGGCCTGGCTGCCGGCGATCTCCAGCAGGTCAATGATTTCCCAGTTCAGTTTCAACGGGCTGCGCGCGCGCTGCAGCACGACGAAGCCGAACAGTTTTTCCTGCAGCATGAGCGGCACGACGAGCCAGCGGCGCGGGGCGTCCAGCAGCCAGTCGGGCAATGCGAGACCTTCGTATTTGTCGGGGCGCTCGACGTATTCGTCGACATCGATGACCCACTGCGTGCTTTCCAGGAAGCGGCAGAACGGCGCGTTGGCCGGCTCGGCCACGTGGGTGTCGGCCGCGGGCCAGCCCGCCATCACCGTGAAGCGGCCGCCGGCGTCGCGCTGCCACAGCGTACCGCCGGGGCTTTCGACGAGGACGGCCAGCGCCTGGATCGCGCGCTCGCCCAGGTTCGGACCGCGCTCGGACAGGGTGCGCGTAAAGCGCATCCACTCTTCGCGGTAATCGTAGTTGTAGCGGTAGAAGTGCTTGCTGATCGAGACCTTCAGCCAGGAGCGCGCCGTGCCGGAGAACAGGATCACGCCCAGCAGGGAGATGGCGCCGAACAGGAAGCCGGTCTGCATCACGGTGCCCCAGCTGCCGCCCACGTAGCGCAGGTAGTAGCCGACCGAGCCCATGGCCAGCAGGTAGATCGCGGAACCGAACAGCGCGGCCGAATGGAACACGACGCGGCGCGACACGGCGAACGACGTCGTCCACGACTTGCGGCGCGTGATCGACAATGCGAGCAGCGGCACGGTCAGCGCGTTGACGAAGCCGCGCGCCGTCCACAGGTCCGGGCTCAGTTTGCGGAACAGCAGTGCGTTGCTGTACATGTAGAAGTCGTAGGCGAACATGCCGCCGATGCCCAGGCAGGCGAACTTGATCGCCCAGCGCTCCTCGATGGTCTTGTTGCGGTAGACCTGCTCGACGAGCAACATGCCGTACACGGACAGGCCGACGTAGCCGATCAGCAGGGGCAGGCCGAGCGTGGGCAGGAGGTCGTTGTTCCAGTGGGCGAAGCCGACGCCGCCCAGCAGCGCGAGGTAGACGCATGCCGCCGCGAGCAGCGCCGGGCGCGGCGCGTGGAAGCGTCCGAGGATCAGGTGCGCGGGCTGGCCTTCCGTTTCGCTGCGCCAGTCGCCGAGCAGGGCCACGAGGAACAGCGACCACGCGCCATCGCGCAGCACCTCGAGGGCGGCCGTGCCCGTGTTCCACAGGATCTCCTGGGACGCGTCCAGGCCCAGCGCCGCGGCCCACGCTGCCGTCGCCAGGCAGGCCGCGCTCAGCGTGCCGCGCTGGGCGCGGCCGCGCCAGCCCGACAGGACCGACAGGCCCAGTGCGAGAAAGCCGATGGCGGCCAGTGCGTAGCTGGAGGCAGCGATATTGATCACGTTACTGGGCACGATTCGGCCGCAGGGAACATCAGCGTCCGCTGCGGAACAGGACGACTTTCAGGGTATCGATCAGGATCAGGACGTCCAGGAACAGGCTGTTGTTCTTCACGTAGTACAGATCGTACTGCAGCTTCTGCAGCGCGTCCTCGGCCGAGGAGCCGTAGCCGTAGCGCACCTGGGCCCAGCCGGTGATGCCCGGCTTGACGCTGTGGCGCACGTTGTAATACGGGACCACTTCGATCAGCTGGTCGACGAAGTACTGGCGCTCCGGGCGCGGGCCCACGAACGACATGTCGCCCTTGAGCACGTTGAGCACCTGCGGCAGCTCGTCGATGCGCGTCTTGCGCATGAAGTTACCGACGCGCGTGATGCGCGGGTCGTTCTGCTGCGCCCATTGCGGCTTGCCGCCCTTTTCCGCGTCCGTGCGCATGCTGCGGAACTTGTGGACGAAGAACGCGGCGCCGTCCTTGCCGACCCGCTCCTGCGAATAGAACACGGGGCCGCGGTCTTCCAGCTTGACGGCCAGCGCCGCCAGCAGCATCAGCGGAAGCGTCAGCACCATGATGATCAGGCTGCAGACGATGTCGAAGCTGCGCTTCATGAACGTGCGTACGAAGCTCTGGTCGAAGCCGCCGCCGAACACGAGCCACGACGGCTGCAGCGAATCGACGCGGATCTGGCAGGTCTCGCGCTCGAAGAAAGTGGCGGCGTCCGTGACCTTGAAGCCCTGCAGCTTGCACTCGAGGAGATCCTTGATGGGGAAGCCGCCGCGGCGGTTCTGCACGGAGACGACGATTTCCTCGACGTTGTACTGGCGCGCCAGCGCGACGAGCGATTCACCCTCGCGCGACTTCAGCAGATTGGTCGACGGCACGCACAATTCCTCGGTCGGCGTCGGCACGAAGCCCGCGATGTTGTAGTGGTGGTAGCTGGTGCTCTGCATGGCCAGGTCGCTGCATTCCTTCGCGAGCGGACCGCTGCCCAGGAACAGGATGCGGGTTTCCAGGAAGCGCAGTTCGGACGACTTGAAGAACACCATGCGCGCCAGGAAGATGCCGCCCGCAGCGATGCCGAACACGAGCGCCATGATGCCGCGGCCGAAGTACAGGTCGGGCGCCACGTAGAACACCAGCGTCAGGATCAGGAAGCCCATCAGGAACGACGGCATCAGCTTCATGAAGAACGGGTGACGCAGGCCTTCGTTGAAGTCGAGCTGGTACATGCCCATCGCGCTCATGCTGAAGATGATGGCGGCGGTAAAGGCGATGGCGGACGTGAAGAAGTGATGGTCGAGGCTGGGCAGGGCCGCGTTCTGGCCGAGTTCCATGAACCGCACCGTCGCGCCGATGTAGGCTGCGCCAAGCAGCACCATCACTTCGACGAACAGCAGGACGAATACGATCTTCGACACATAGTGATTAGAAATCCTAAGCACAATTGCCTCCGGTGTAGCTGTTATTGCTGACTTGCGCAACCAATGGTTGAACCGGGATACGCGCGAGCGTTCCCAAAAGTTTTTGACTCAAGGAAATAAGATAGGGCCAAGAATAGCCAGGAACTGTCATTTTCATCATTGCATGCAAAACGGCAAGGCTCGGGGTCCAAGCGACCTGCCCTCGGCACGACCCATCGAATAGTCACGGCGTCCGCAGCTGCGGATGCCGGCGATACATATTACAAACGCCAGAGACAGTAGCCCGCCTCGCGGATTCCGTTCGGATCGAACTGGGCCTTGACGTCGACGAAGCAGCCGCCGTCGTTCAGCTTGGACTGGAAGTCCATCAGCGAACGCGCCAGCACTTCCTTGTGCGGGACTGCAACGATGAGAGCGTCGGCCTTTGGCAGGTCTTCCCAACGCTCCAGCGCGATGCCGTATTCGTGTTGCGCTTCGTCAGCCTCGGCCACCGGATCATGCACGTGTACTTCCACGCCGTAAGACTGTAGCTCGTACACAATGTCCGCGACCTTGGAATTGCGCAGATCCGGGCAATTTTCCTTGAACGTCAGGCCGATCACGTTGACTTTCGACCCCTTGACGTGGAAACCGGACGAGATCATCGATTTGACGGTCTTCTCCGCAATGAACTTGGCCATGCCGTCGTTGATGCGGCGGCCCGCCAGGATGACTTGCGGGTGGTAGCCGATCATCTCGGCCTTGTGCGTCAGGTAGTACGGGTCGACGCCGATGCAGTGGCCGCCCACGAGGCCCGGACGGAACGGCAGGAAGTTCCATTTCGTGCCGGCGGCCTTCAGCACTTCCAGCGTGTCGATGCCGATCTTGTCGAAAATGATCGCCAGTTCGTTCATCAGCGCGATGTTCAGGTCGCGCTGGGTGTTCTCGATGACCTTGGCCGCTTCCGCCACCTTCAGGCTGGACGCGCGGTGCACGCCGGCCTTGACGACGGTTTCGTACATGGACGCCACGCGCTCCAGGGTCTCGGCATCGTCGCCGGACACCACTTTCATCACGTTGGTCAGCGTGTGTTCCTTGTCGCCCGGGTTGATGCGCTCGGGCGAGAAGCCGACGTGGAAACCATCTTTCCACTTCATGCCGGAGAATTTTTCCAGCACGGGGATGCAGACTTCCTCGGTCGCGCCCGGATAGACGGTCGATTCGTAGATGACGATCGCGCCGCGCTTCATGTGCTTGCCGACGGCCTCGCTGGCGCTGATCAGCGGCGCGAAGTCGGGCACGTGGGCGATGTCGACCGGCGTCGGAACGCCGATCAGGATGTAATCGGCCTGGGCCAGCGCGGCCGGATCGGTGGTGACGCTCAGGTGGCGTGCCGAACGCAGTTGTTCAGTCGACACCTCGCCGGCGGGATCGATAAATTGTTTGTAGCTCTCGACCTTTGTCGTCGATAGATCGAACCCGATCGTCGGGCCGAGTTTGCCGAATTCGACAGCCAGCGGCAAACCTACATATCCCAACCCCACTACTGCGATGACCTCGTCTGGCTTCATATTGATTCCGTTCCGCTTGGTTGCTATTACGATAACTTTGAGTCAGCACGGAAAACGTCTGCCCGCTCGACGAGTCACCTCGTCTTGCCGAACAACGGCGCCTAATGCCGTCGTCGTTTGCTGAGCAACGTTCACACCGTGAGAGCCAACCTGAAGTTCACCAATCCTCACCGCCGTGCTGATGAGATAATAACATTTTATTGATTACAAGTTAGCAACAAGACATACCGTGCGCATGAAACGAAACGCTCCGAGAACAGCAGAATAAGTGGCCGCGGACTAAACAGGCAAGCAATACCGTACTCAGCATACGTGGAGTGTTGTACGGATGGTTATTGAACGCTCGTAACTTGTCGTAATGCCATGCTTTCCGGGTAGGCGGCGGTGCTTTTGCCGTCGAGATCGAGGAACGCGGCGCGGCCGGCCTTGCTGCGCTCGCGGTTGGCGAGGATGGTCGACTTGTCAATGCCGGCCAGCAGGCGGACCTTGGCCAGCTGCAGCTTGACGTCGTGAATATTCACGCGCGCCAGCGCATAGCCGAGGTGGGCAAACACCGACACCCACTCGCGGCCGAAGGAGAAATTCGTGTTCGGGTTCGAGCTGCGCGCGATGACTTCGCGCCGGAAGGTTTCGCCGGATTCGAAGAATTTGCTGGGCGGGCGCTGCTCGCGGTCATGATAGATCCGCGACGTGGGCAGGACGCCCAGTTTCAGCTTGTGGAACTGCAGGCGCTGCGTGTAATTGTCGTCCTCGCCGTAATGGAAGAACGACGGGCTGAAGCCCCCCACCTTTTCCACGCATTCGCGCGTCATCATCCACGCGGCGGCGTTCACGAAGCCGACGTCGTACACGTCCTGCACGCGGCCGAGGTAGATGTCCGAATACAGGCGTCGGCACTTGTTCGGCGCGATGTAATTGGAAAATCCGTAATCGAGGCCGTCACCGGCGCCATTCAGGTGCATCGGGCTGATGACGCCGTAGGCCGGGTGCCGCTGGTGCGCCTCGACGAGCTTTTGCACCGCGTCCGGATCGATCCAGGCGTCCTGGTTGAGCAGGAACACATAGTCCGCACCGCGCTGGTACGCCAGTTCCATGCCGATGTTGTTGGCCTTGCCGAACCCGTGGTTCTTGCCGGTATTGACGACCTCCACTTCGGGATACTCGGTCGCGATGCGCGCCAGCGTGTCGTCCTTCGAGCCGTTGTCGATCACGATCGTGTGCAGCGGCACGGTCGACTTGCGCAGGCTGGAAAAGCACGGGGTTATCCACTTCGACCCGTTGTAGGTCACTATGACCACAAAAACCTTGGCGCTCATCGTTGTCCTCTAATGAAGTATCTGGAAATTTAGCCGCAGTGTCGAATGTTGACACATATGCAGCAAATCCGAAAGGCAACGGACACTATCGCGTGCGGGGGGAGAAAGGAAGGCATGGCGCGGCTGGCGGGGATCGAACCCACGACCCTTGGCTTCGGAGGCCAATACTCTATCCACTGAGCTACAGCCGCGCTGGTCGAAGTGATGCGAAGGATACAGTCTTTCCCGACTGTCGTCTATGGCAACCCGCCGCTCCGATGGGAAATTGCGTTTCCACCAAGTGTCTTTGGGTCTATAATCGCCCCGCGGCATTGCATATAAATAAGTATTCCACGTATTCCGCAGGGCAGAAGCAGGTTTTTTTAATTTGTATTAAGGAAATCATGAGCGACGCGCACAACGAACACCAATCCTTCATCCAAACCCCCAAGCAACTGGTCATCGCAGTCGCTGGTTTTTTCCTGGTCATCGTCCTCGGCATCATCCTGCTGGTGATCTTTGCCACCAACAAGCCCCTGGGTGGCGCCGGCTCCGAAAGCCAGAGCGCGCAGGCCGTGGCGACGCGCGTGCGCCCGGTGGCCGAGGAAGGATTTGCGTTCAAGGATGTAAACGCTCCCAAGGTCCTGCAGTCGGGCCAGGCCGTGTATAACGCCACGTGCGTCGCCTGCCACGGTTCGGGCGCCGCCGGCGCACCGAAGGCCGGCGACGCCGGCGCCTGGGGCGCCCGCATCGCCCAAGGCTACGACACCCTCGTCCAGCACGCCGTGCAAGGCATCCGCGCCATGCCGGCCAAGGGCGGTAATCCCGATCTCGACGACATCGAAGTCGCGCGCGCGGTGGTCTATATGACGAACCAGTCGGGCGCCAAGTTCAAGGAGCCGGAAGCGCC